>JAOAGZ010000100.1 GCA_026415495.1 Eximiradius proteiniborus
ATACCATTCCTCACTACAAGTGGCGAAGGATTATCTATTGCCGATGTTGTGCTTGGTGTTGTTTACCTTGGTGGTCTGATTTTATGGTTCTATTATATCCTTTTCATAAAAAAAGACAAAATAGTTAAAAATACTGCTGATTGGTTGATTATCTTCTTCTATGTTGCGTCTTTTGGTTGCGTAATAATCGCATATCTTAACGATGTTGATATTATCGATGCTTTCAAGGAATATGCTAATTTTTCTATAACATTGCTCTACTTCCCGATACGCTGTTACTTCAATGAAAAAGAAGACTTAAAGCGGCTTCTTGTTGTTTTTGCAATTAGTATTTTTATTGTCGAACTTATTCATTTCTATAAATATTACGTTGCAGCATCTACTAATTTAGTTTATGCTTACCAACTTGCCCGCACTGTAAAAACAAATCAGGCACTGTTTGTTGCAGCCTCGATTTCGGCAATTGTGTTTTTCTTCTACACAAAGGGTTGGAAAAATCGCTTGCTGCTTGGCATTTTTGCTGGTCTCAGCACTGCTGCTTTGATTACAACTTTTTCCCGTGCTTTCTGGATTGTATTATTGATGCAGGTTGCTATTTTGTTCTTATTGCTTCCATTAAGAAAAAAAATTGAACTTGGTGTGCTTGTCGTTACTTTAACCGCTATTGTGTTGTCTCTTGCATTTTTATTTATGAAGGACAATACGAAATTGCTACTTGGAGTTGTCGAGGCTCGGTTCGTTTCAGCAAGCAAAGGAACACAAGACGTTTCCGTTCAGGCTCGTTTTGCTGAGTATGAAGCTACATTTGTCAAAATCCGGGAAAATCCTCTTGGTGGAAATGGTTATTTCAAACCTTTTTCTTATATCGACCCACTTACTGGTTTTACTCTTACTGCCCCTATTAATCATAATGGCTATATTTATTTAGTTTACCGACTTGGTTTTCCTCTTGCAATTGTGTATCTGCTTTTTTTTATTTCATATATTTTTAAATCAATAAGATATATGATTATTTCAAGAGATAAGTTTTTCAAAGCAATTTCTATCATTGCTTTTATGTTTTTACTTCTTTTGGCTATTACAAATTTCGTTACTCCTACATTATCGTTTAGAGACGGAATTTTTGTAACGATTTTGTCAGTTGTTTTTATTAGTTCAGCAGAAAAATTTTATATATTTTCGAAAAAAAATAATTCATAAAGTGAAAATTGAAAAACAGCAGTATATATAGTCAGGTTATTACTCGTCTTGTTTCCGATACAATAGCATTTTCCGTTAGCTACTTTTTCTTATACTACCTGCGTTTTCATTCTGGCATTATCCCGACTACAATTGTTCCGAGCTTTTCAGCGGCTCTTTTCACTGGAATTGTTCTGCTGATTTATTGGTTGCTTGTGTTTTTCTTTGCAGGTATGTATCGGAATTGGCATCTCAGGTCGCCTTTCGATGAGATTTTTGCTGTATGGAAAGTGTGTTTTGTGGCAACAGCAATAATTGTTCTTCTTATTTTCTACGAAGGTGAACGCTTCACCCGTATGATGTTTGTTCTCCACTACCTTTTTCAATCTACTGCTGTAACTATTGGGCGAACTATTTGCCGTCGCATTCAAGTGAAACTTCGTGCTAAACGCATTGTTAGCATTCCTACTATTGTTGTCGGATGCCCCTATCGTGCAATTGATTTCTATGAAAAAGCTGAACGCTTCGTAAATTGGGGTTACCGCGTTGCTGGAATTATTTTGATTAATAAAAATCAGATAGATGAATTCAAAAAAATAGTTGCAGAAAAAAATCTAAACGAAATTAAATTCGATACACTGGAAAATGCTGATTCATTCTTGCGGGAAAGCAATGCCGAAGAAGTTGTTATTACTTCCGACCAAACCGACCACGATACACTTTTCCGAATTGCTTCAACCGCTGTCGATTGTGGTATGCGAGTTACAATCGAACCCGACCTCTACTCCATTTTTACCGGGCAAACTCGCACTCAAAGCCTTTACGGAATTCCACTTATAGAAATCAACACTCAGCTCCTGAAACCTTGGCAGGAAATTGCTAAACGTTTGTTTGATATTGTGTTTAGTTCTCTTGTACTGCTTATTGGTCTTCCGCTCTGGATTATTATCGCAATTATTATCAAACTCGATTCTCCCGGTCCGGTTATCTATAAACAACCTCGAGTTGGAAAGAACGGCAAAGTTTTTATGATTTATAAATTCCGTTCTATGCGTTCTGAACCAGTTCCAGCTAAACAAACCTGGACGCAAGTAAACGACCCTCGCGTTACAAAGTTCGGTCGCTTTATTCGCAAAACCCATCTTGATGAAATTCCTCAATTCTGGAATGTGCTTATCGGAGATATGAGCGTTGTTGGTCCACGTCCGGAACAACCAAAGATTGTTGATGAAATCATTAAAGAAGTGCCTTATTACAAACGCCGTCATCTGGTTCGCCCGGGTATTACTGGATGGTGGCAAGTAAAATACAAATCCTATGAATTTAGCATTGATGAAATTCGTAATCGTTTGAAAGATGATTTTTATTATATTGAAAATTTCTCTTTGAAACTTGATTTTGAAATTATTATTCGAACTATTATGCTTGTTTTTCGAGGGCACGGTCAAACCTAAACGGGAGCATTTATGAAAAAAATTGTTGTTATTCCTACCTATAACGAACTTGATAATATCGAAAATCTGATTAATGCGATTTTCGAAAACTTGCCTGATACACATATTTTGATTGTCGATGATAACTCACCTGATGGCACTGCACAGAAAGTTAAAGAACTTATGAAAAACAACCGCCAAATTCATTTAATGCAACGACAAGGGAAAATGGGATTAGGCACAGCATATTGCGATGGCTTCTCTTGGGCTTTGAACAAAGGATTTGATGTTGTTTTCGAAATGGATGCTGATTTCTCTCACGACCCTCGCGACCTGCCTCGTATGCTCGATGCTTTGCAGGATGCGGACTTGGTAATTGGCTCTCGTTATTCCAAAGGTGTAAATGTTGTTAATTGGCCCCTTTCTCGTTTAATGCTTAGCTACGGTGCTAATCTATACACTCGTATCATTACTGGTATGCCTATTGCCGATGCTACCGGC
>JAOAGZ010000101.1 GCA_026415495.1 Eximiradius proteiniborus
TCATTATTCCACCTATAATTTTTGTAATTAATTAGTTTCTCCAAAAATAAATAAAAAATTGAAAAAATGATTTGATTTATTTAGATGAACGACCTAAATAGATTGAATTTTTTTCTTTAATTTTGTGATTAATTAATTTGCGGCGTAACATGTATAAAATAAAACTGCCAGATTTCGAGGGCCCTTTCGACCTGCTTCTGTATTTTATTAAGCGGGATGAGATAAATATTTACGACATTCCTATTTCAAAAATAACCGAAGAATTCCTTAACTATATCCGTTTGATGAAGTATTTCGATTTAGAACTTGCAGGTGAATTTATCTTGATGGCATCCAATCTTATGTATATTAAATCTCAAATGCTTCTCCCTCGAAATATTGACGACGAAGGTGTGGAACTCGACGATCCTCGCAAAGAACTTGTTCAAAAAATCCTTGAATACAAACAATTCAAAGATGTTTCTGCTGAACTTGCTCAAAAAGCGGAATCTGCTCGATATCACTACTATCGAGAGCTTTTTGATGCTGAGTATTCGCAGGTTGAAGGCGAAAGTATTTATAAAAATGCAACTCTTTTCGACTTAATGCGGGCTTTTCAGAACGTTCTTGCTCGAGCTAAACAACCCGATGCTCGCTATGTTGTTGAAGTTTTCAACGTTACAGTCGAAGAAAAAGTTGCATATCTCCAAAAACTGCTCAAAACAAAGCCGAGACTGAGTTTCTACGAAACTGTCCGAAACCAATCTCGACCGCATATAATTGTTACTTTCCTTGCTATTCTTGAAATGCTGAAATTGCAGCTTATTTTTGTTTATCAAGAAACTCATTTTGATGATATTTCTATTTCTTTGCGTTCAAGTAATAACTAATTCACAATTTGGTGCGATATGGAAAAAAACAGTAATTTATTCCTACAACTTCCTCGTGAAGAACAAAAAGCAATTATCGAAGCAATTATCTTTGCAAGCGATGAAATTGTTACTTTCAAAACTTTATATAAATTATTAATTACTCACGAAAGTCTTCCCCCTGTCGAGCTTAACGAAAATAATTCTGGAGAACTTACCATCGATGATGAAATTGCAAAAAGCATTAACTTTACTCCCGAAATACTCGATGAGATGATTCGCGATATTAATCAAGATTTAATAAACACTGGAAGACCTTATCAGATTGTCAACTACGCAAACGGCTATCAATTCGCTACTCTAAGTCATTATGGACAGTATATATATAATTTTTTGAAATCCAAGACTAAACGACGACTCTCCCAAGCTGCCCTCGAAACGCTTTCAATTATTGCCTATCGTCAGCCAATTACAAAAGCCGAAGTTGAGCAAATTCGTGGTGTCAATTCAGGCGAAATTATCAACTCGCTTGTCGAGAAAAACCTTGTTCGTATCGTTGGTCGCAAAGAAGTGCTCGGAAAACCTCTACTTTTCGGCACAACACAGGATTTTCTGAAAATTTTTGGACTTCGTTCTCTCGAAGATTTACCCAAGCTTCGTGAAATTGATGAAATTGCAGAAGAACTTGCTCAACCTCAAAAAGAAGAACAAGATACCGTTACTTTCTCGATTTCGAAGGAAGAAGCCGATAAAATCTTGCGTTCCTCTACTAAAATTGAGTTGGATAATCAGGATGAACTATGATGAAAAAGTTCTTGTTTCTGCTTGTTTTTGTGTGTTATTCTGCTTTTGCTTATCCACCTGTGCCTTTTGTTCAGGATAACAAAGTTGGCTATATCGATTCCTCCGGCAAAATTATAATAGAACCTAAATTCGATACTCCATTTCAAAAATTATATTTAGTCTTTGAGCAAGATTCTTTCCCATCATTTGAATTTCCAGATTGGGCATATTTTTCCGAGGGCAAAGCAACTGTTCGCATTGCAAAAAAATTCTGGTTTATAACATATGGCTATAAATACGCTGTGATAAATGAAAAAGGAGAATTTTTGTTTGAGCCAACTGAAGATATTATTGGTAAATTCCAGGATGGTGTTGCTCCATATCAAAATTTGATGAAAACCGCAGAATATGTTCACGGCGAAAAATTCGGTATGATTAACTCCTCTGCAGAAATATTTATAGAACCTAAGTACGACTATATAAGCCATTTTAGCAATAATCGTGCGTTAGTTCGTAGAGGCGATAAATACGGTTATATCAACAATTCTGGCGAACTTGCAATTCCTTTCCTTTTTATCGATGCTGGAAAATTTAATGACGGCATTGCTTTTGCAAAAAGAAGTAATTTGTATGGTTATATTGACACTACCGGCAATTTTATTATCCCAGAAAAATTCGACAGAGCTTGGGATGTCGTTCAAGGTATTGCTCGCTACTACAATGGCAATCTGTTCTCCTTTCTGAAATTCGAAAATGATGGTGAATATATTAACATATCTCAGCTTTCTGCTAATAAATTTACTGATGCAAGCGATTTCTCCGAAGGTTTGGCTTGTGTCAGAGGTGTCAATAATATGTACGGCTTTATCGACAGTCAAGGCAAATACATAGTTGAACCTCAATTTCTTTATGCTTCATCTTTTCAAGAAGGATTAGCAGTTGCCAAAAAAGATAAATACTTCGGTTTTATCGACAAATCTGGCAATTTTATTATTCCTCCCGAATTCGATTATGCCCAGAATTTTTATAATGGTATCGCAAAAGTTTGGAAAAACAACAAATTGATTTTAATCAATAAAAATAATCACCAAATTTACTCGTTCACAAATAAGTTCTAACTATATTGATATTTGTAAAATTTGTTGAAAATCAAGCTAAAATTATATATTTGAAAAACAACATTTTTTGTTTTTTTTATAATTTTTTTTTAATTTTACACTGATTTTCTATTTGGGGATGTATTAGTTTCGCTGATTCAAGCAGTTTTCTTTGTTATGTTATTGGATTTTCTAATAAAAACTTTGTTTTTATTATAAAAATTTTGTATTATAATAATCATTTTTTAGCACTATTATTAAGTTATGTTAATTGTTCTGTTAAACTTAGAAAAAAGAGAATTATTATAGTAATTGTTTCGTTCTACTATTTATG
>JAOAGZ010000102.1 GCA_026415495.1 Eximiradius proteiniborus
CGTAAAATACAGAAATTCTTCTCTCAGCCATTCTTTGTTGCAGAACAGTTTACAGGTTATCAGGGACGTTACGTAAAGATTAATGATACAGTAGCTAGCTTCAAAGCAATATTAGATGGCGAATGTGATGATATTCCTGAAACATTTTTCAGCTATGCAGGGACTATTGACGAAGTATTCGACCGATACAAAAAAAGTAGGGCATAATAGAGGTGTGGAAGTTGGAAGCTAAGATGTTGTATATAGAGCTTGTTACTCCCGAAAAGAAAATTTTTTCGGGAGAGGTGCAATCTGTGTGGTTCCCCGGCTCGCTATCACCTTTTCAGGTGTTGCCAAATCACGCTCCAATAGTATCCTCGCTTGAGCCTGGGATACTAAAATTTCTTGATGGACAAAACAAAATAATAAAATATGCAATAACGGGTGGCTTTGTTGATTTGCACAACAACAAAGCGAGCATAATGCTCGAAAAAGCAGTTTCAAGAGATGAATTAAAGCTTGACGAGACAAAATTGAAGTTAGAAAAGGCGAAGGATGCTCTAAGTAGTGCAAAGCAGATAGACGGCAAAACAAAAGCGCAGAAAGAGTTAGATTTCGCAAAAGCTTGCTTATCGATTTTGCAAGAAGAAAACTGATATTTTTGATTGAAAAGAGGCGTTTATGGAAGAGAAAATAATATTTGAAGGGATTACATACGACGACGTTTTGCTAATTCCGGGCTATAGCGAAGTTTTGCCTAGGGACACAGACGTAAGCTCGCGCCTAACGAAAACTATTAAATTGAACATACCTATACTTAGCGCTGCAATGGATACAGTAACCGAAGCTGAAATGGCTCAGGCTATTGCTCGCGAAGGTGGATTGGGCGTAATACACAAAAATTTAAGCATTCAGCGGCAAGCGGACCAAGTGGATAGAGTGAAACGATCCGAAAGCGGGATGATAAAAAAACCTATAACTTTGACAGGTGATAGAACGGTTGCTGACGCGCTCGAAATGATGGCTAAGTATAAAATTTCAGGTATTCCTATTGTCGATGAAAATAAAAAACTTATCGGAATAGTTACAAATAGAGACTTGCGATTCAATCCTGAACGTAGCGAATTGCTAAAAAACATAATGACAAAGGACAATTTGAAGACAGTGCCTATTGGAACGACTTTAGAAGAAGCAGAAACGCTCTTACAAAAATACAGGATAGAAAAACTTCCAGTTGTTGATGATAATTACACTCTTTGTGGATTAATTACTTTTAAAGATATTCAGAAAAAGAAGCAATTTCCGCGTGCTTGCAAAGACGAACAAGGGAGGCTGCGAGTAGGTGCAGCCGTTGGAATTTCGGCGGACACGATGGATCGTGTGGCGGCCTTGATTGAGGTCGGAGTAGATGCAGTATTTGTAGATACAGCACATGGACACAGTCGTGGGGTTATTGAGATGGTGAAATTGATAAAAAGCAAGTATCCGGAATTACAAGTAGTTGCAGGAAACATTGCAACAGAAGAAGCGGCAGAAGCACTAATTCGTGCAGGTGCAGATGGATTGAAAGTGGGGATTGGACCTGGTTCGATTTGCACAACACGGATTATTGCTGGTGTGGGAGTTCCGCAGCTTAGCGCAGTGATAAATGTAGCAAGAGTAGCAAGGGAATTTGACATACCTGTAATCGCTGATGGCGGGATAAAACAAACTGGTGATATTGCAAAAGCAATAGCTGGCGGTGCTGATAGCGTAATGATTGGAAATTTATTTGCTGGACACGAGGAAAGTCCGGGAGAAAAAATAATCTATGAAGGTAGAGTCTATAAGATATATCGTGGTATGGGCTCGCTCGGTGCAATGAGCCAGGGTTCGGCAGATAGATATTTCCAAGACGTGGAAGAGGAAATTTCCAAGTTTGTTCCAGAAGGAATAGAAGGGAGAGTTCCATTTAAAGGCAATGTTGGAGATACAATATATCAAATCGTAGGTGGATTACGAGCATCGATGGGATATTGTGGATGCCGAACAATTACTGAAATGCAGCAGAAAGCGAAGTTCAACCGGATAACTTCTGCTGGATTACGAGAATCGCACCCACACGATGTAAGAATCACCAAAGAATCGCCAAATTACTATGTATAATAAATTATGAAATTGCAATGACTTATTCTCAACCTAATTTTATAACTCAATACCCCAAAATAGTAGACAAACGTTTTCATCAATTGCGTTTCAATATTGAAGAAAACAAGTGCGAAGCAGCAGTAATAACAAAGCTTTCGAATATTAGATATTTAACTAATTTTTCGGGTTCATCTGCTTTTTTGTTTGTAACAGGCGATGAAGTGCATTTTGTAACGGACGATAGATATGAAGAGCAGATAAAGACAGAACTTTACGATCTACCGAATTTACAGGTGCATATTACAAGAGATGTCTGGGGATATCTCGCTAAAAGCAAATTTTTGAACAAAGTAGAAAATTTAGGTTTCGAAGCAGACCACATTCCATACGGTGATGCGGTTGAAATTCGGAACCGAATTAGACCATTAAAATTCAAGCCCATCAATAATTTAGTGGAACGTTTTACATATCCGAAAGCGCCGGAAGAGCTTGAATATATAAAGCAAGCATGCAAAATTGCCGAGAAAGTATACGAAGAGATTCTTGGTTTTATAGAGCCTGGGATGACAGAAAAAGATATAGCAATTGAAATTGCATATCGCACACGTAAGCTTGGAAGCGAAGGCGACCCATTTGATATTATTGCTGTATCGGGACCACGCACAGCGATTGTTCACGGAAAACCATCAGACCGTAAAATAAAGAAAAATGATATAATTTTGCTCGATTTTGGTGCAAAGGTGCAGGGATTTGGTTCCGACATCACCCGGACTTTCTGCGTAGGAAAAGCAACAAAAGAGCAAAAAGCTATATATAAGTTGGTTTATGATGCAAAAAAAGCAGCCTGCGAGGCTGCTCGCCCTGGTATGAACGGGAAATTGCTCGATGCAGTAGCACGCAAAATGATTGACAACGCCGGATATGGAATAAACTTCCAGCATTCATT
>JAOAGZ010000103.1 GCA_026415495.1 Eximiradius proteiniborus
CGATAAATAACGTATTTCCTCTGGCGCTCCTGCCTCAATATAACTTTCAATGACAAAATTCTTTTCTTTATCTATGTCTTTTGTTCGAGAAGTCAGTTTCCCATCTGAAAATGTTCCGGCTCCACCTTCGCCAAAAGCATAGTTCGCACTTTCACAGAATTTGCCTTTTTGCTCAAACTTGCTAATCAACTTGCTCCGTTTTGCAACTTCACTCCCTCTCTCAATAATAATAGTCTCGTATCCTGCTTTTTGTAGAACATATCCCGCAAAAAAACCAGCTGGACCACTGCCTACAACACATATTTTTTTATCTCTTTTTCTAAATTTAATATCTAAAATATTTCCTTTAAAACTGAATTTGTTATCACCTTTGAATATATTTATTCTTATTTTCCAGTGTATATCTCTTTTGTTTCTTGCATCAAGACTTTTCAAAACAATATCATAAGAAAACAAATCACTCCCTACCGTTCGAGCAATTTTTTGCTCCAGTTCTGCTTTTGAATATTCAATTGGTAAGCGAATTTCAATAGTATTAATTTTTACTCCATCGATTTCCATTTTTCTTTGTTGGCTTTTCAACGTTGGATATTAGTAATCTAATATTTTCTTCACCAAAAATTTCGCATAATAAATCAATATTTTTCGTGCTAACAGAAAAATATTGATTAAATGCTATATAATTTTTCTTTGATTCAGCATTTTTAATAAAAAATTGTATTTTAGTCTCTTTGTCAGATTTTTCAAGCTTATCTGCCATCTCTTCTATCTTTTTTTCAGTAATGTTATCGACATCAATCCATATTTTGAAGCCTTCTACATATTTCTGGAAAAATTCTTCAATACTGTAAGCCTGGTCGGCTACAATTTCAATAAATTCTCCGCTAAACGAAGAGTTACCCACAACGACCAATGGCTTATCTTTTTCAATAACATTCTGATACTGACTATAAGCATCGCTCCAAAAAATCACCCTCAATTTGCTGCTGAAGTCTTCCAAAGTTATAAATCCAACTGTATTTTTATTCTTGTCGAATCTTGTCCTAATTTCAGAAACAAGTCCCATAACACGCAGATAATCTCCAATTTGTGGATTATCCACACTCGAAAAATTAAAACTATTCACCGACTTCAATATTATTTCATAGTCTTGTAGCGGATGTCCCGAAATATAAAAATTCAGGTACTCTTTTTCTTTCTCTAATTTCTTGCTTTGTTCCCATTCTTCCACATTCGACAATTTAGGCATCTTGGGTTCGGTATCGCTCTGACCACCGAACAAACTATCTGTTGCCTCTGCCTTGTAGTTTTGGTAAGC
The DNA here is from genome assembly GCA_026415495.1 of Eximiradius proteiniborus. GTDB lineage: Bacteria > Bacteroidota > Ignavibacteria > Kapaibacteriales > UBA2268 > JAKIZO01. The sequence goes on from JAOAGZ010000103.1 coordinate 1,319, forward strand.
CTTTGCATAATCTAAAGCAATATCAATGGATTCAAATAAGGAAGCTCTGCAATTTGGATGAAGCTTATCAAATGCACCGGCACAAATCAGTGCTTCAATCGTTCTTCGATTAATTAGTGAAGTATCGACACGCCTCACAAAATCAAAAAACGAAGTGAAATCCCCATCCTTTCTTGCCTGAACAATGTTGTCCACCGCAGGAATCCCTACATTTTTTATTGCTGCAAGCCCAAAATATATTACATTTTCTCTAGCGATAAAATTTGTTGAAGATTGGTTTATGTCCGGAGGTAATACTTTTATATTAAACTTTTTTGTTTCATCAATTAATTCAACAATTTTGTCCTGATTATTTATTTCATTTGTCATATTCGCAGCTAAAAATTCAGCAGGATAATGTGTTTTTAACCAAGCTGTTTGGAATGCAAGATATGAATAAGCAAGCGAATGTGATTTATTAAAACCATAATTTGCAAACTTTTCAATTAAATCAAATATTTCTTGAGCTAACTTTTCGTTAATACCATTATTCTTTGCTCCTTCAATAAATAATGGTTTCATTTTATCCATTTCTGATTTTTTCTTTTTGCCCATAGCTCTTCGCAAAATATCTGCCTGACCAAGTGAAAAGCCTGCAATTTTTTGAACAAGCTGCATCACTTGCTCCTGATAAACGATTATCCCGTAAGTATTCTTAAGAGATTCTTCCATATATGGATGTAGATATTCAATTGGTTTTCGACCAAATTTTCTATCAATGAACTCTGGAATATTTTCCATTGGTCCAGGTCGATACAAAGCGTTCATCGCTGTAAGTTCTTCTAAATTCTGCGGCTTTAATTTCCTTAAATAATCTTGCATCCCGTCAGATTCAAATTGAAACACAGCAAGCGTATGTCCCTCACTTATCAAATTATACGTATCAGGATCATCAAAATCAATTTTGTCAATGTCAATATCTTTTCCGTAATTTTCCTTTATCATATTTAGTGTATTTTCAATTACAGAAAGCGTTTTTAACCCCAAAAAATCCATTTTGACAAGTCCAGCTGATTCCAATTCAGCCATAGAATATTGTGTAACAACATCGTTTGAATCTTTATCACTTTTGGCTGGTGGAGCAACAGGGACGAAGTCGGTAATCTCACCAGGAGCAATTACTACTCCAGCTGCGTGTGTTGATACCGCTCTATTCCGATTTTCAAGCATTTTTGAATATTCAATTAATTCTTGAAGCTTTTCATCTTTTGTTTCTTTTAGCCATTTCAGATCAGGAAGCTCTATCGCATCAACTATTGGCATTACTTTCCCAAGAATAACAGGTATTTTGGAAGTGATTTCTTTCACTGTGTTCAGCGGTATGCTCAAAACCCTTGCTACATCAGTCAATACAGCACGGCTCGATAATTTACTGAATGTAATGATTTGTGCAACTGCATTTGCACCATATTTTTCTTTAACGTATTCAATTACTTTGTATCTCTTATCGTCTGCAAAATCAATATCAATATCAGGCATTGAAATTCTATCGGGATTTAAAAATCTTTCAAAAAGCAAATTATATTTAAGCGGGTCAACGTTTGTAATAT
>JAOAGZ010000104.1 GCA_026415495.1 Eximiradius proteiniborus
GTGGTATAGTTAGCAAATAGTATGTTCTATCAAATCCAGTATTTGCATTTAAATCTGCTCCAAACCTTAAACCTGTTTCTTCAAGAAAATTAATTAAATCGTTCTTCGGAAAATTCTTTGTCCCGTTGAAACACATATGCTCAATAAAATGTGCAAGCCCTTGCTGGTCGTTGTCTTCTTGCACCGAACCTGCCTTTATTACTAAACGCAACTCGGCTCGATTCTCAGGTAATTTGTTGTGGCGTATGTAATATTTCAACCCATTATCCAATACTCCAATCTTTACATTTGGGTCGAATGGGAGTAATTCATCCATACTCCTTTGCTTAATTGGCTGAGAAAATGCACTTGTTATACTTATTGCAAACAAGGCAAAAACAAAAAACAATTTTTTCATAAATAAACCCATTTTTTTAGAAATGAAACAATAAATATATTTTATACGTATTCATTAACTTTTTTGTTACAAATTAAATGCAAAATCGTAAAAGCACTCCCTAATTTTTGGGTATTCTTTTCTCATTCTTTCAAAATTTTTCAATATTTCTTCATCAGAAGTAAATTTTTTGAATTCACTACTTGTTTCGTATATTCTCTTATTTTTCAGTAAAAAATATATTTCTTCTTTATTCAATTTGCTTACATCTTTTTTGTTTGAATTGCACTCAATTTCAAGCTGTGTAGTATCTAATTTTACTTGCAGCATCCTCTCAAGTATTTTTGCTAACATTAAACTACCGCGTAATTTGGCATCATAAGAATGACCCGCTATGTGCGGTGTCGCAATTTTTGCAGCTGAAACTGATTTGCTCCTAACATTAGGCTCATTCACCCATACATCTGCATCAACTACTATTCGACCGCTGTTCGCCATTCTAACCCAACTTTCCTCGCACACCACACCACCACGCGACGTGTGAAGAAGTAATGCCCCATTTTTAGTCTTTTCAAGCAACGAATTATCTATCAAATTATGCGTTTTATACTTGCCGATCATGCTAAGTGGAACGTGATTTGTTAAAACATCTGCAACTTCAACTATCTCATTGATTTCTAAATGTATTTCGTTTATCAATGCTTCTGAATTGCTTTCTAATAATGGTGGATCGTTTATAACAACTGTAATTCCTATGTGCTTAGCTATCGTAGCCAAACGTTTCCCAACATTTCCATAGCCAATTATTCCCAAAACCTTGCTTTTCAAATCAATGTTGTATTCTTCTGCATAATTGAGAATACAAAACATACAGTATTCTGCTACCGACAACGCATTTGAGCCAATTGCATCAAAATATAATATTCCTTGCGTGTCAAGATATTTCTTATCCAAATGTTCCGAACCAGAAGTAGCTGTCCCAACAATCTTTATCTCTGTTCCATTTAAGAGTTCTTCATTTACCTTTGTAGTAGAGCGAACCAAAAGAATAGTAGCTTTGCATTGTTTGATGATTTCGTTTGTTAAATGACGTCCTTCAAATTTATGCACTTCGCCTATACGCTCTAATATTTCAGGCAATCCTGGTATGTTATTATCAATTAAAAAGCAATATCTCATATAGTTATAATCTTTTTTACAAAAATATAAAATATCTAATTAATGATTATCGTTTAATGTTTAGTTTTAACAAAATTTTTTATCAACTTTTCAGGATTTTATGGAAATTTCAAAAATATTAGTTGTTGGCGCTGGCACAATGGGCAATGGAATTGCTCACGTTTTTGCCCAACACGGCTTCGATGTTGTATTGTGCGACATTTCCGAAGAACCATTGAAAAATGCACTTGCTACCATTGAAAAAAATATGTCACGTCAAATTGCAAAAGGTGTGCTTACAGAAGACCAAAAAGAATTGGCACTTGCTAGAATTTCGACTTCTACTGATTTGTCGTCTGCTCGTGATGTCCAATTGGTTATCGAAGCTGCTACCGAAAACAAAGAACTAAAATTCAATCTTTTCAAACAAATTGACGACTTAATAAATAAAGACGCGATTTTGGCTTCCAACACTTCAACTATTTCTATTACTGAAATTGCCTCCAAGACTTCTCGCCCCGGAAAAGTTATCGGTATGCACTTTATGAATCCTGTTCCGATGATGAAGCTCGTTGAAATTATTCGTGGGCTTGCAACAAGCGACGATGTCTTTAATTCTATTTGTGAATTAAGTAAAAAGATAGATAAAATCCCTGTTCCTTCAAACGACTACCCCGGATTTATTGCCAATAGAATACTTATGCCTTTCATTAATGAAGCAATTTTTGCCCTTATGGAAAGTGTCGGTTCAGTTCAGGCAATTGATGAAGTTGCAAAACTCGGCTTTTCTCACCCGATGGGACCTCTCATGCTCGCGGACTTGATTGGTTTGGATACAACTTTGTCGATAATGGAAGTGCTTCATAATGATTTAGGCGACCCACGCTTCCGACCTGCTCCATTACTTCGAAAGTTAGTTGCTGCCGGCTATCTTGGGCGAAAATCTGGCAACGGCTTTTACAACTACTCTGGCGATAAGCCACTGCCAAATAAGTTCTGATTTGAAAAAATATCTAAAGCTGAGTCTGAGAGCGAATAATAGCATATTTAATTTAAAATTTCAATTATCAAAAAAAATGTTAATAAAAAAGGCTGCAATAGAATGCAGCCTTTGAATTTACAAATAATTTCACGTTTTATTGTTCTTTAGGTTTCTTTCCAATGTTCTGCTTTACTTTTTCGAGCAAGGCAAGCTCTAAGATACCATTAGAGCGCCAAAAATGTACCTTGCCGGTAACATACGATTCAAATCCACTCATTTCGCTTGTCAATATAAGAT
>JAOAGZ010000105.1 GCA_026415495.1 Eximiradius proteiniborus
CTTGAACNTTTTGCCGAAGCTTTAATCAAAATTTCCAACGAAGCTAAAACTAACAAAGAACTTGTTCTTTCGGCTCCAACTACCACTCCAGTTAGAAGATTAGATGATGCTCTTGCTGCTCGCAAGATTAACGTTAGATGGTAATACAATATTATAAAAGAAAAAAGAGGCTGATTTTCAGCCTCTTTTTTGTTGATTTCTTCTCTCTACTTTCTTTTAATCCATTCTATAATTGTTTTTATAACTTCATTGCTTACATTTCCTTCTTTCTCGTAGTCTGCAGGTTTTGATTTTTTGGGCGAATATACCATTAAATGATTAAGCTTTGGAAACATTTTGAATGAAACATTTTTCTTGCTACCAAGATTTTCCTTCCATAAATCGAACTCCAATGGTAAAATTTGATAGTCGTTTTCAGCAGCTAAAATAAGAATAGGAATTTCAAGCTTTTTTGCTGATTCAACCGGATCGTATTTCGTTAAGTCTTTCCAGTATTTTGCAGGTAACATAAGTAGTAATGAATCGCGCGAAGTCGAATCCGTGAATTCTCCCTTTTCGAGCATTTCGATCTGTCGGCGAACTTTTTTTAATTCATTTGCTTCATAATCGTTAACTCTTCCATCTAAATTAAAAATATAATCATATTGATCCACCACGACTTGATGAAGTTTACGAGCGTTCCCGTTCATTATTATGATTCCGGATATTCCACTATAAGATTGTGCTATGCGTGGTGCAATATGCCCACCAAGACTGTGACCTAACACATATATTTTATATGGATCAACATAATCTTGTTCCTGAAGAAAGGCAACCGCTTTTATCGCATCCTCCATCGTTTCTTCCCAAATTGTTAAATTTTCATAATCCTGAGCGATTTTGCTCGGATATTCACGGGTTCGCTTCTCATAGCGAAATACAACTATTCCATTGCTCGAAAGTCCATATGCTATGTCTCGAAATACTTTGTGTCCGCCAATTGTCTCGTCCATATCATTGGGTCCGGAACCGTGAACCAACACAACTGCTGGGAATTGCCCAGATCTTTTGGGTATTGTAACTTTTGCTGGCAGTTCCCAACCAGGCACTCCAAATGTTGTTTCTATTTCGTAAAACTTTGTTGTATCAGCATAATTTGGTATGCTGAAAGCGTAATCTCGCGCGAACGGAACAAACAACATCGCAGAAATTTTCTGCCCTTCATCAACAACTATTCTGCAATTAAGCGAATCAGTTTCAAAATAGAATTTAACTAGATAGATATTGTTCTTTAAAGATTTTTGTTTTTCCGGTGTGCCAAATTTAACAACTTTTCCATAACGACTGTCAAGTTGAAGCCAAAAATCTTTTGTTTTATCTGCCGATAGATATTTCAATGCTCCTTCTGCTACCAACTTTTCTGCTTCTGAAAATTTTTCTTGTTTCAGCAAATTCAAAAATTTCAATGCTATTTGCTCTGGTTCCTCTGAATAAACTGAATTGACCATAATAATCATAGATAAAGCCATAAAAAACAGCGTTTTTTTCACCTTTTTGCCTCCTTAATTTATTTTAGCTTTTTTGACGACTATATTTCGTCCAATAAACATACCAATCCCATCTCCTCTAATATTCCAACGAATGTTCGATCCAACATTGCCAAAAATATCATCGTCGCTGTTACCATTATTTCGAGTTATAAAATAATCATAATATTGTTTATCATAACTCAAAATTACAAATTTATAATTATTTAATTCTTTTTTTACTTCAAGTGTATCATTTCCACCAGCGTACATAAAAATTATTTTAAGTCTATTATTCAGTGTGCGACGCGAATAAGTAAATATCTCATCGTAATTTCCATAAATAATATTGTCGAATGATATACCTGATGTATAAACATATTTTTCGTTAGGCGTGATATATGTATAAACAGTTGCTTGATAATAGTCTCGAAAAATTGTTGAGTCTTTTTGAAAATCAACAAAAACTTCATCGAAACCAACTTGTTCCGGAACAATTGTTTCTCCGTATGCCTTATGATGTTTCCAATAAGCATATAATTTATATATTTTTCCGGACTGTGCCGTTAATTTCGAATTATAGTAGCCGTTTATGTATTTTAATGTATCAAGCTGTTCACCATCATCAATGATCAAAACAGCATCTTTCACTAATGCTTTCTCAACAGTGTAATTTTCCAATGGTGGTATAGTTCTTTCAACTCGAATGTTACCGATTTTTTCCCCGGCTTGAAGAACCGCTCTTATTACTAATTGTTCGCGATATGGTAGAATAATCCCTGTTACTTCTTCTTCGCACGATGATAATCCAAACCCCATTAATAAAATCAGAAAAAAATATATTTTTTTCATTATTTCACCTATATTTTAAAACTTAATCCAATCGTAGGAATAAGCGGGAATAAAGTTAGCTGTTTTAATTTTTTTGTTTCGGTTGTGCCGTCGTATTCAGTTGAAATATACCAGGCAAATGGATTGCGTCTGTTGTAAGCATTGTAAATGTTCAATGAAAC
>JAOAGZ010000106.1:0-1157 GCA_026415495.1 Eximiradius proteiniborus
GCACCAAGATACAGCATCAACATTGTTTTCGGAACAGGTCCGACACGTGTTCAGGAACTTATCAACAGTGCATTTGATGTAATTGATGAAGTGCAAACAAAAGATGTAAGCGATGAAAACTTTACAAAAGTCAAAGAAATTCTGAAACGCGAATTTGAAACCAATCAAAAAGAAAACAGTTTCTGGTTGAATTACATCTATAATTCCGATTATAACAAATTAGATGTAGCTCGTTTAGCAAAATATGTTGAAAACGTAGATAAGCTTACGAAAAATGATATTAAAGAAGCAGCAAAGCAATATCTAATGAAAGATAAGGTTATGCAATTTGTGCTAAATCCAGAGAAATAATCGTTGGGCTATAAAAGAAAAGAGGCTGTCTTAAAAAGGCAGCCTCTTTTTTTATTTCCATTATTTAATTAACAGCATTTGCCATTAAGAAGGTATTTATTCCAATCTATGCCGCGCATATCGCCAGTTTGCAAGAAATGAAGATGCATAGCAAAAGCAGCCGAAAGAGATTGTGGAGTATGGGCAGTATCGCAAATCTTGAGATAATCGTGAAGTTGCTGGCGGTAGTCAGGATGGACACAGTTGTTAATAATTTCTTCTGCCTTTTTTTGTGGTGATTTTGCACGTAAATCAGCAACTCCATATTCAGTAATAATAACCTGAACTGAATGTTCGTTGTGGTCAACGTGCGAAACCATAGGAACGATTGTGCTGATTTTGCCATTTTTAGCAACAGACGGACAGGTGAAAATAGAGATATAAGCATTGCGTGTGAAGTCGCCGGAACCACCAATTCCGTTCATCATTTTTTGTCCCATAACGTTTGTGGAGTTCACGTTTCCGCACAAGTCCGCTTCGAGAGCAGTATTAATTGAAATTATGCCAATGCGACGAGCAACTTCGGGATTATTTGTAATTTCTTGTGGTCTGAGTAAGATACGTGGATGGAAGTAATTAAGATTATCGTAAATTTCTTTTAATTTGTTTTGGGAAACAGTAAGCGAGCAACCACTTGCAAAGCGAACGCGACCTTCTTTCATTAATTCTATAACTGAATCTTGAATAACTTCGGTATACATTTCAAAATCGGGAATGCTTTTGTTTCTGCCCAATGCACCAAGCACTGCGTTAGCAATATTCCCTAC
>JAOAGZ010000106.1:1167-1929 GCA_026415495.1 Eximiradius proteiniborus
TTTTTTGAGTTCAGAGGAAAGGAATTCAGCAACATTTTCACCTATTTTTTCGGTAATTTCGTCAGTTTTTGAGAATTCGCCGACTTCGTCCGGAAGATTAGTTTCTACAATACCCACAATTTTATCAGGATTTACTTTAATAACGGTTTCTCCTGCTCTATCTGAAGGCTTGTAGATTGGAATTTCGCGACGGTTTGGCGGATCGGCAACAATATGAATATCGTGCATACCGCGTAATGATTTAGGATGGTAATGATTAAGTTCGATAATGATTTTTTCGGCAACCTTGCATATAGAAGGAGAAATTCCTACACCGGTTGTAAGAACAATTTCGCCATCGGCAGAAACATCACAAGCTTCGATGATAGCGACCTGCATTTTACCAAGAAATCCATAGCGTAGGTTTTGGGCAACTGTAGATAAGTGAGAATCAAAATAATCAGCTTTGCCTTCGTTAATCAACTTTCTTAAATCAGCATTCGATTGATATGGAGTGCGGAAAAGCACAGCTTCGGCACGAGCAAGAGAACCGTCGAGCGAATCGCCAGTGGAGGCACCAGTAATCATTCCGATTTTGAAAGGGCGTCCAGCATTATGTTCGGCTATTGCTCTATTTGCAATTGCTTGCGGAACTGCTTTGACAGCACCAGCGGGAGTAAATCCACTAAAACCAACAGTATCGCCGTTATTTACATAGCTTGCGGCTTCGTCAGCCGTTATGAAACGTAGTCCCATAATACCCTCAAATATTTTACTAATTGG
>JAOAGZ010000107.1 GCA_026415495.1 Eximiradius proteiniborus
TCGGCGATTTTGATGTCGAACAGGCATTGAAAATTAGTGATATTGTAAATTTTCTTAATTCAGGCACATTATGATTGTTTATAGAGATATTAGCGAAATCGAATATAATAAAAATACTGTTATTTCGCTGGGAACTTTCGATGGAGTTCACAAAGGACATCAAAAAATTATTAATAGGCTAAACGAAATAGCTCGCCAGGATAACTTAAGACCAGTTATTATTACAATGGACCCGCATCCACGAATTGTTCTGCAGGATTCCGATAAACCTAAAATTCAACTATTGACTTCAATAAAAGAGCGATTAGACTTATTTGAAAAGTTTGGTGTGGAAAACGTTTTCATTATTCATTTTACTTACGAATTTTCACAAACTTCTCCCGAAGAATTTATTAAAAATTACTTAGTTGATAAAATTGGTCTGAAAAAGTTTTTGATGGGGCGCGAGCACTTTTTCGGCAAAAACCGTCAGGGTTCTTATGAACTCTTGCAAGAATATTCGCAAAAATATGATTTCGAAATCGAAAAAGTCGAAGATTACGTTGAAGATGACATAGTTGTTTCGAGTACAAAAATTCGCCATTTATTACTCGAAGCTGGAGTTGCTACTGCAAACAAATATCTTGGATATCCTTATATGGTTCGTGGAAAAGTTGTTCACGGCAACGGGCGTGGCGCAACTATTGGCTATCCGACTGCAAATATCAAACCTCACGACATTTATAAATTGCTACCTGGTGATGGTGTGTATATTGTTTCCTCCGAAATTGATGGCAAAAAACTATTCGGTATGGCAAATATCGGCACTCGTCCAACTATCACTGTCGATACAAAATCCACTCTCGAAGTTCATTTTTTCGATTTTTCTGATGACTTATACGGTAAGGAAATAGCCGTTAGTTTCCATTACTTCATCAGAGAAGAAAAAAAATTTAAGAATATCGATGAACTCTCTTACCAAATTGAAAAAGATGAACTCAAATGCAGAGATTTAATCGATGAATATAATTTATTGAATAAATAAGTTCAATTTTCAAATATTATTCACTAATTTTACATTATTTGATTTTTACAAAATTATAAAGGTTTTGAAATGTACGATATAGTCAAACAACAAGATGTAGAACTTTGGGAAGCTCTTAAAAACGAGTTTCAGCGTCAATCAGAAAAATTAGAGCTTATTGCTAGCGAAAATTTTGTCTCCGATGCAGTGATGCAAGCTCAAGGTTCTGTTCTCACCAATAAATATGCAGAAGGCTACCCAGGAAATCGCTATTATGGTGGTTGTGAGTGGGTAGATGTTGCTGAAAATATCGCTCGCGACAGACTGAAACAATTGTTCGGAGCTGAATACGCAAATGTTCAGCCTCACAGCGGTTCTAACGCAAATATGGCTGTTTACTACTCATTCATCAAACCGGGCGATACAGTTATGGGGCTTAGCCTTGCCCACGGTGGACATCTTACGCACGGCTCGCCTGTCAATTTCTCTGGGCGTTTCTTTAATTTTATCCCCTACGAAGTTGATGAAAAAACTGGACGTATCGACTACGATAAGGTCGAAACACTTGCACGTCAGCACAAACCTAAGTTAATTACAGTTGGTGCTTCTGCTTATCCACGCGACATCGATTTCAAAAAATTCCGCGAAATAGCTGATATGGTCGGCGCTTTCTTGTTTGCTGATATAGCTCATCCTGCTGGTATTATTGCCAAAGGTTATCTGACAAGTCCTATTCCTCACTGCCACGTAGTAGCCTCCACAACTCACAAAACT
>JAOAGZ010000108.1 GCA_026415495.1 Eximiradius proteiniborus
ATTTCTGTATGGGCAAAACCAAACCTTTCAGATTATAAAAACACTCAGTTGTTTGGTTATTACAAAATCGATGATGAAGGAATTCAAGCTCAGGATCTGCTATTAGTTGAGCAGGGTTATCTTAAGAATTTAATGTCCTCTCGTGTGCCTACTCGGCGAGTAAAACAGAGTAATGGACATAATAGAGGAGGCTCTGCTATGTTTAGCAACATTATTTTATCTGCAAACAAAAAACAACTTTCTTACGATGAACTGAAAAGCAAGCTGATAAAACTTGTAAAGGCCCGCGAACTTCCTTACGGAATTATTGTAAAGAAAGTACAAAATATCAATATTCTTTATACCGGTTTGTATGGCTTAACTTTTGGAAATATTGATATTCCACGAGGTGGAAATAAATTACTAATAACACAAGCTTATAAATTATATCCAAATGGCAAAGAAGAATTGATTCGCGGGACTTTTGTCAATAATATCTCTACCCAATCTTTTAAAGATATTATCTATGTTGGAAAAAATCAATTTGTTTATAATTTTTTAACAAGTGCTGTTGCAAATCCATTTATGACGGGTGGAAAATCATATCTTCCAGCGAGCATAGTTACATTTGACTTGCTTCTTGAAGATGGTGAGATTAAATCAAGTGATGACGATTTTAAGAAGCCACCAATTTTGTCTAAACCTATTGTTTTGAATTGATTTGTTTTTCATTATTTTAAACTGTTATGAATTTTATAAATCCATTGTTTCTAATTGGCTTATTTGCTGCATCAATACCTGTATTATTGCATCTTCTTAATTTACGTAAGTTGAAAAATATTGAGTTTTCATCTTTAAAATTCTTAAAAGAACTTCAAAAAACTAAAATAAAAAGATTAAAGATAAAGCAAATTATTTTATTGATTCTGCGGACCCTTATAATTACTTTCACTGTTCTTGCTTTTGCTCGACCAATTATCGAAGGCTCAATACCTGGATTCGAAAATTATGCAAAGTCGAGCATTATTATTTTGATAGACAACTCTTATAGTATGGATGTTTCTGATGAGTTAGGGAATAGATTTGTTCAGGCGAAAAAAAGTGCGGAGAAAATTATTAATTCTATGAAAGAGGGAGATGAAGCACTTATTGTTGAAATGTCAAGTATTAACAATTCTTTTCAACCTACGTTTACTAAAAATAAAGATTTATTAATTCAATCTCTTTCTCAGATTAAATTGCAACCTATTCCTGCTTCATTAGATAATTCAATGAGATTAGCCGCTAAATTTTTTCAACATTCTAATAATTTCGCAAAAGAATTATTTGTTATTTCAGATGCACAAAAAAATGTTTTTCATTCCGAAGATTCATTAAAACTAGATAATAAAAACATTGCTATTTACTTTATTCCAATTGGTTACTCATCGAGTAATGATTTTGAAAATCTTTCTGTTGATTCTATTGATGTTCTTACTAGATTCTTCACAATAGGGAAAACGGTTGAATTATCAGTTACAGTAAAAAATCATTCTGAAAAAGATGTCAAAGGTGCTTTAATAAGTTTGCTGTTCAACAAACAGAAAGTGGCTCAGAAATCATTTGATATTTCTGCAAATTCTACTAAAACAATTCCTATTGCAGCCCAAAT
>JAOAGZ010000109.1 GCA_026415495.1 Eximiradius proteiniborus
TTATAGAATTATTCTAATGGATTTGCGTTTAACCAACGTTCGCAATCAATCGCAGCCATACATCCACTTCCGGCAGCAGTTACTGCCTGTCTGTAAATGTGATCCTGCACATCACCACAAGCAAAAACACCGGGAATGTTGGTGTAAGTTGATTTGCCTTCGGTCATTATATACCCATTCTCGTCTAAGTTAATAATATTTTTGAAAATATCTGTATTTGGTTTATGCCCGATAGCAATAAACACACCATCAGCTGAATGCTCTGCTATTTCATTTGTTTTTACATTTCTTACTTTAATTCCAGTGAGTGACTTTATTCCATTTTTTTCTTCACCAATGAACTCTTCTACAACTGAATCTAAAATAAAACTAATTTTCGGGTTAGATTTTGCACGCTCCACCATAATTTTTGAGGCTCTAAATTCATCGCGACGGTGAATTACTGTAACGGATGAGGCATGATTAGTAAGATAAATTGCTTCTTCAAGAGCAGTATCTCCACCACCTACCACAAAAACTTTTTTACCCCGATAAAAGAAACCATCACAAGTTGCACAAGCCGAAATACCAGCACCCCAATATTTTTGCTCAGAAGGTAGTCCTAATAACTTCGCTGATGCACCAGTTGCAATTATTAACGCTTTGCTTTTGAATTCTTTCCCATTAGCTGTGTGAATAGTAAAGGGCCGCTTTGAAAAGTCTACTTTTGTTGCTATTTCAAATACAGTTTCGGCACCAAAACGTTGGGCCTGACGACGAAAAATGTCCATCATTTCTGGACCTTGCACACCATTTTCAAAACCTGGAAAATTTTCAACTTCGGTTGAGATTGTTAGCTGCCCACCTGGTTGCAAGCCTTCCAATACTATTACTTTTAAATTAGCTCTGCTTGCATATAGTGCAGCCGTAAGTCCTGCTGGACCACTTCCTAATACTACAACATCGTACATTTCCATAAACTACCTTTAATTACTCAAATTATTAACAAAATACAAGATAAAGACGACTAAGTTAATATTTTCGCTTTTACAATATTACTAATTGATTACGTCTATTTTTACGCAATATGTTCAATGTAATTCAATTCAATATGAAAAAAATCTACTCTTACATTATTATTACACTTCTTCCTCTTTCCTCATTGTTTTCTCAAAGCGAGAGTGGGCGATTTTCTATAGGATTTCTTTATGGTTTAAACAAATATTGGGGCGATTTTACTGACAATCAATTTTGGATGGCAGGCGACCTTACAATGCGTCTTAATTTAACGTCTTCATTTTCTTTGCAGGGAACGTTTAATTTAGGGCAAGTTCGCTATAAAACTGACGAAAAAGTTCTACAAAAATATCCTGATTATTTCGGCGATAATGCTCAAATTGGGGACTTTTATCCCAATACTTCAATTAAAATTCGCGATATGAATTCTATTCGCTGGATGAGTGGAGATGTGACTGCTTCTATTAATTTATTCCCGACACAAAGTTTAGTACCGTACCTGTTTGGTGGTGTTGGCTTTATGAATTGGGAGCCTAAAGCTGGGAATACTGGTTATGGTGGTGCTTTGCCAAACAATCAAAATAATACATA
>JAOAGZ010000010.1 GCA_026415495.1 Eximiradius proteiniborus
GTATGGAGCTTTACAACTCGGCAGGCACCGCCGGCAACACCAGTATTGAGCACACCTTCGAGCAACTCGACGGGCGTATCGCTGTCGCCAGTGTTGGTATGGCAGAGTGCGGTGAATGCGACGAGCTACCGTGTTCAGTTATCGACAAGTAGTTCATTTAATACATTAACAGTAGATGAAACGACAACACAAACAAGCAGATCGTTGAGCAATTTATCATACAGCACGACGTATTACTGGCGAGTGAAATCGTACAATGCGATTGATTCATCAGATTGGTCGGCAGTATGGAGCTTTACAACACGGCTTGCACCGCCGGCAGCACCTGTGTTGATTTCACCTTCAAACGGAGCAACAGCGTTGGATACATTTACTACGTTAGTATGGCAATCAGTTGCTAATGCAATAGGTTATCGTGTTCAGTTATCAACGAGCAGCACATTTAATACATTAATAATTAATGAAGCTACAACACAAACAAGCAGATCGTTGAGCAATTTATCATACAGCACGATGTATTACTGGCGTGTGAAATCTTATACATTAAGCGATTCATCGGATTGGGCAACGGCAACTTTCACTACTCTATCAAGGTCTCTTCCGGCTAATTGGAGTTTTAACAGTAACACCGGCAACTTTGCAGTTATTGGATTAAACCCGAATGGAACTTATCGTATTGGTGATAGGTACATATCAAATGGTGATGCTATTGGTGTGTTTTATCTCGATTCTATTTACGAAAAATGTGCCGGATATATGATATGGAATGGTCAGAATTACGGTATTGTTGTCTGGGGCGACGATGATTTTACGCAAAACATAAAAGAAGGCTATTCGCTTGGAGAAACATATATTATTAAAGTATGGAATGCCCAAACTTTAACCGAACATTATTCAGATTACCGGATTCAGTCTGGTCCGAATGCATACCAACCAAACGGAATAACAATCATTGATTCAATTGGTGCAATAGTCAAAATAACGCACACGATACCTCTAAATAATGGATGGAATATGATTTCCAGCTATGTTTTACCTGATTCATCCAATATTTCGTACTTACTCGCTCCATTAAATCAAAATTTACAGATAATGAGAAATATGTTTGGACTTGTTTATTCACCGCAAGTTGTTAATACACTTAACCAGTGGAGTAGATTCCACTCTTATCAGATTCGCGTTGCAGGTCAGACTTCGTTGCCAATATATGGCGTAAGGCTCTACCCGCAGGCTCTTCCGCTTTTCCTAACAACAAACTGGTACTGGATGCCCTATCCAAGAACTTCTTCTATGCAACTTACAACGGCAATGTCAAGTGTTTTAAACAAAATCTTGCAAGTGAAAACTATCACCGGACAAGTCTATCATCCTCCGTTTTTCAATACTTTGCAAACTTTGGAGCCTGGAAAAGGCTATATGATAAAAATGACACAAGGTGCAAGATTTGTGTTTCCACCAAATTCGGCAATAAAATCATCTGCTCTAAGCAACAGTTTTGCTGAACCTTCTGTGTTCGTTCGTGAAAATCATATTTCCGGAAAAACTGCAGTGCTCCCGATGGAAATTGCTGATATTCAGGATGGCGACGAAGTGGGCGTCTTCACACGCGATGGATTGCTTGTGGGGTCAAGCGTTTGGCAGGAAGGATTGCGTGGAGTAGTCGTTTGGGGCGACGATGAATTTACTCCAGAGAAAGACGGTGCCTACGAAGGCGAAGAACTTGTTGTAAAGGTTTGGAGCCAAAAAAATAATACGATTGGCAGTGTTCGGATTGCTGAAACTCGCAATTATTCAGATGGAGAATCAACGCAAACTCTTAAATACGAAACAGACGCAATTCTTTTGCTAAAAGGTGCCGTTGAGTATAAAACTACTTCGCTTGCAATTACTCCACAGCCAGCGTCGGAAGAACTGTTTATTACATACAGCAATTTTTCGGGCGAAGCAGTTGAAATTGAAATCTTCAACCAGAACGGAAGCCTGATGTTGCATAAGAGCCAAAATCCAACCGGTGGTGCTGTGAAACTTGATATTAGCCGATTACCAAACGGTGTGTATTTTGTTACACTTCGCAACGGTGCATTCTTTGCCAAAGAAAGGTTTGTTATTGTCAGATGATTTATAGATGTTATGATTTGGAAGTCTGCACAATTACTGGTGCAGCCTTTTTTGTGCTTGGCATAAAAATGTTGTACATATTTCAATTGGTGTTTCTGAAAATAATTTATAATTACATTTGGATTTTTTGAAAATAGATTACAATAAGCATTATAATCATCTGAAAAGAAGTTAAATTGATTTCGTTTTTCTTTGATTAGAACTAAACGAAAATGGTAATCGGAATGAAATATCTATTATTAAGGTGTTTCTTATATAATTTTCTTTACTTATTTCAATTTGTTAATCTATTAATTTTCGGTAACTTTGTAATTGTTCTTTTGTTAATTTTATTTGATTTGGTGATTTATGAAAGATGTAAAAATTAAACCTGCGAGTAAAACACATAATGTAACTTATGCAATTCGTGATATTATTGTTCTGGCAGAAGAAGTAAAGAAAAGCGGAAAAGAATTGCTTTACCTGAATATTGGCGACCCAAACGTATACGACTTTGTTACTCCAAATCACGTTATCGAAGCCACCTACAAAGCTATGCTCGAAAACAAAAATGGTTATGCTCCATCGAGCGGTATCAAACCCGCAATTGATGCAATTGTCCGCGACGCTGAACGCAAAGGAATAAAAAACATTTTAGATGTATTCATTACAACTGGTGCAAGCGAAGCAATCGAAATTTGTTTGACTGCATTGCTCAATCCAGGTGAAAATTTCCTTATGCCTACACCCGGCTATCCGCTCTATACAGCAGTGCAAAGCAAGCTCGAACTTGTTCCCAATCCTTACTATCTCGACGAAGCTAATGGCTGGCAGCCCGATATTGAAGATATTAAATCAAAAATTAACGACAAAACTCGCGCTATTGTTCTGATAAATCCAAACAATCCAACTGGTTCGATTTGCAAGAAAGAAATATTACTTCAAATTATCGATCTGGCACTGGAACACAATTTGGTTATCATTGCCGATGAAATTTATGACAAATTAATATTTGGCGAGAAAGAATTCATCTCGATTGCATCTCTTAATCAAGAGGTTGCTTGTATCACATTCTCGGGATTATCCAAAAATTACGTTGCTCCTGGTTTCCGTCTCGGATGGGGAGTTGTGAGTGGCAACCGAGCTGTTCTGAGCGATTATATTGATGCTATCAACAAGCTTTTGCGGGCACGTGTTTCTGCTAATCATCCTGAGCAATATTCCATTATAGCAGCTTTGGACGGCGACCAATCACATCTCACTGATATCAACAACCGATTGAAAAACAGGCTCGCTATTACAATGAACAAACTTGCAACAATTCCGGGTATCTCTCTTGTTCGTCCTGATGGTGCTTTCTATGCATTCCCATCAATCGATGTCGAAGACGATGCTCATTTTTGCAAAGAACTGCTCAAAGAAACAGGTGTTGTAGTTGTTCCGGGAAGTGGATTCGGACAAAAACCCGGTTCGCACCACTTCCGAATTGTTATTCTGCCGCCCGAAGAAGTGCTAAACAAAGCATTTGATCGTATTGCAGAATTTTACTCAAAATATAAATCATAATTAATTTGATTTAGATTGAGGCTTGTTTGAAGATTTTGCAACTTGCACCTCGTTTCCCGTTCCCTTTAGATGACGGTGGAAAAATTGGTATAGCTAATATTTTTATCAATTTTAGCCGTTCAGGAAACGAGGTGCATTTGTTTTCTTTCGAAGATGCAACAATTAGCGACGATGCTCTGGAGCAGGCAAAACAATACGGCAAAGTGTTTGTTTATCCGCATATTCCCAAGAATTCTTTGTTCGGTGCTTTCCTTGCATTTATCACCAACTCTTCTTTGTATATAAATAAACATTATTCGGCAAAGGTGCTGGAATATTTATCTGCTCTTTGCGAAGCAGAACGCTACGACATTATCCATTGCGACCATACCGCAATGGCGAGCCTTGGCATTGCACTCGGTCGCAAATTTGGCCTCCCCGTTGCCCTTCGTTTGCATAACATTGAATTTATGATATGGCAACGTTACGCAGAAAATTTAAGCGACACCAACCCTAAAAAGTTGTTCGTTAGCCAGCAGGCAAAAGCACTAAAAAAAGCCGAAATCGAAATAATGTCTGCTGTGGATGTGTGCTTTGCTATTACCGAAGAAGAAACAGCATTAGCCCGCCGTCTTGCACCAGAGGCAAAGATTGTGTGCGTGCCCGTGGGTGTCGATACCGAAAAATTTAAATACGTTGATATGAGCAATCGCGAAAGCAAAACTCTTGCTATCGCAACCACCTACAAATGGCAGCCAAACGTTGAGGGTCTGACTTGGTTCATCGAAAATGTGATGCCTATCCTCAAAAATGAATTATCCGGCGTAAAACTAAATCTCTACGGCAAAGGTTTGCCCGAAAAATTCAGAAACTACTCACATTTGGGGGTTTGTCCTATTGGATATGTTCAGGATATTGTTCCTTGCTTGCAGAAAGCTACCTTGTATATTGCACCGTTGTTTGTGGGAGCAGGTGTTCGTGTCAAAATTCTGGAAGCAATGGCAACCGGCTTGCCTGTTGTTGCAACAGATATTGCAGCACAAGGTATTTCTGCCGGAAAATCACAGGGGCTTGTGCGTGCAAATTCTCCGGAGGAAACTGCCAAAAGTATTTTAGCTTTGCTCAAGAATAAGCAAATGCTTTCTATTCTTGGCAAATCAGCTTCGGAATATGTCCACGCAAATTACAACTGGAAAACTAACGTCAAAATTATGCTTGATGAATACCAAAAATTTATTTCATTAAAGCGTCCAAATCTGTCATAAATATTTATTTTTCACTTATTTTCTGATACTGATTAAAGTTATTTTCTCACAAAATATAAATTGTTATCAAATCTCTGCGTAGCTAACAAAAATATTATTCAGCATTATTTGATTTTTTCACAATATTTAGTTATTTTGACATAGTTTTTATTATTTTGCGAGCATAAAGATGGAAACAATTCAACTTATTGGCTATCAAACAAGTTCAGGTGAATATAAGAAACTTCCCTTATTTTTGATGAGTGTTTCGGCAGGTATCCCGACACCAGCTGACCAAACAATTGAAAGCGAGATAGACCTCAATGAATTTCTTGTTCAGCATCCTGCCGCAACATTTTTTGCACGTGTAAATGGGGACGCACTTCGTCATTTTGGTATTTGCGACGGTGATATACTAATTGTGGATACAGTAATTGAACCAACCGACGGGAAATTAGTTCTATCCTCCATCAGCGGCGAGCTCACAATTAAAATATACCGCAAATTTGGAGATGTGCCTTATTTGCAATCTGCCGATAATCAATTTCTGCCACTCAAAATCGACGGATATGTTGAATTTATTTTGCTCGGTGTAGTAACAAAAATCATTCATTCTCTGTAATTCGGCATAATAATTGATTATTCAAATTAGTTTTTGTTTTATTAATTGGATTGACGAATTATTATGCGAGCAAAAAAATTACCCGGAATAAAAGAAAAATTTTATTACGAAGCACCTGTTCTCCCGGCTCAATTCAAAGCTGGCAAGCCGGTTGTTGCCGAAAAAATAAATTCAATAGATTTGGTTCGTCTGCTACTTCCGAGCAAAGAAAATTATTATATGGTGCAGGTTTCTGGCGAAAGTATGATTGAAGAAAATATTTACGATGGTGATATTCTGATTGTTGAGAAAAACAACCGGCCAAAAGATGGCGATATTGTTATTGCCTCGCTGAATGGCGAAATGTTGGTAAAAATTTTTCGCTTGATAAACGGGAAAGTGTATCTCTTTTCAGCAAACAAAAGATTTATCCCGATAGAAATTTTTCCTGATTGGCAGTTCGAAATTCTTGGTGTTGTGCGGCATTGCATTCATAATATGGTGTAGCAATGAAAATTTCCGAAGACACCCGGCGTGTTGTTGATTTTTTAGAGGCATACTCAGAAGAGGGTCTTCGAAAAAGAAATGATTTGGAAGTGATTTTAGAAATTTCTGCAAGCCGCGGTGATTTCGCTTTTGCTAATAAGCTCATTTTTACCGGCAAAAGCGTTTTCAAACTATTCAAAACATTCAAAAAATCTGTGAGCAATAATGCCGATACATTAAAAACTCAGCTCAACTCTTCAATCGAGGAATTGCGAAGTTTGTTGCATTCTGCTGTTGAGAATGCAGATGAACAAATCAAAAAACGCTTCGAAGAAACCTACTTTGTTAATTCAAACGGGGCGGTGGCTAATTTGATAGACTTATCTCACGATTTATCTGTTCTCAAAGACCTTCAATCGGATAGAAATCAATCAATTAAGCAGCAAAGCGATGACTTGTAGCGAATTCAAAATGCAGTTTGCCGGACGCGTTATTTTAGCCTTTGTTACAGACGAAGCCACCCACCTTTTTAAATTCGAAGCCCGCTACATCACTTTTTTTATGAAACGTTTCATCGACGAAAAGCTTCCTATGTGGCGTCATATGTATTTTTACGAAGTTGATAATCTGAACGTGGAAATAACAGAGAACGGCAAAATTTGCAAATTCGAAGATAAAGCCAAATTCCTGTATCTTTGGGCAAAGCGTTTAGACCAGTCGGGTGGCGTTTGCGTAATTCGAAGCACATTTCTGCCCCCGGATATGTCGCTTCTGGAAGGAAAACGTGCTAAAATGTTCACCTTAAGGTTCAACGAAGATTAATCTTTCAATACAGAAGTTTTTTTCTTCAAAAATTGTAATATAGCATAAATAATGATTGCTGAAATTGACAAAAAGAACCATATATCAAAATGAACGATTGAATTGATTTTTCCGTAATCCTGTATAAAGTTGAAAATAAATACAATCAGAACAACTGCAACAAAGCCGTCCTTTTCTTTTCTCAACACTTTTTTTATTCTGAATTTATTATCGGGAGGTATCCAATTCCGGAAATTCGGAACAAACGCCGGCACTTTCGATGCCCAATTAATGTATTCATCTCCAAACTTTGTTCGCAAAAACATTTCTTCGGCGAACATTATTCTTTCGTAATACAGCCAGAAACCCAAAATAAATACAACAACAAACCAAACAGAATTGCTAAGCATAGCAAGCCCGAGCCACATAAAGAAATTGCCCAAATAAAGAGGGTGCCGAACAAGCGAGTATGTTCCGGTTGTGTTTAGTCGGTCGGCTATCTGCTCTTTTGTGTTTCGTCCAGAGGTGCGGTCTGGTGTGTGTCCTACAGTATATATGCGGATAGCAAAGCCAATCATACTTACAGCGAAGCAGGACAAGATATACCAATCGTCCAACCCCGTAATATTAGGTCTTGCGTGCAATTTGTTGAAAATGAAAATACCCAAAGCGACTAAAAAAGCAACTATCGGGAGAGTGCTTCTGTATCGGAACAGGAAATTCCCGTGGCGATCAAATTCTTCAATTAATGGCATAGAGACTTTTGAAAAAATTTACATTTACTAATATATGAAAAATAGTAAATATAAAAAATCAAAATTATAATACTTCTATAATCATAGCCACTGCTTCTCCTCCGCCGATGCAAAGCGAAGCCGCTCCAAGCTTTTTGTTCATTCGACGAAGTGCATAAATAAGCGTTGTAAGAATTCTGGCACCCGATGCACCAATTGGGTGACCAAGCGATACCGCTCCACCATTTATGTTAATTTTTTCTATCGGAATGTTCAAAGTTTTCATTGCATAAATTGGCACAACAGCAAATGCTTCGTTTATTTCGAACAAATCAATATCATTTATTTCAAGATTTGCCTTTTTCAGAACTTTATTAATTGCAGAGACCGGAGCAGTGGTGAACCATTCGGGGGCACCTGAAAACGACGCTTGGGCAATAATTTTTGCTAACGGCTTCAAATTGTTTTGCTGAACATAAGTTTCTGATGCGACAACCAAAGCAGCTGCCCCGTCATCGATTGAAGAAGCATTTGCAGCGGTGATAGTTCCGTCTTGCTTGAATACTGACTTAAGATGTGGAATTTTTTCGAATTTTACTTTTTCTGGTTCTTCATCTTTTTCGATAGA
This sequence comes from Eximiradius proteiniborus, assembly GCA_026415495.1. Taxonomy (GTDB): domain Bacteria; phylum Bacteroidota; class Ignavibacteria; order Kapaibacteriales; family UBA2268; genus JAKIZO01. Next base: position 8,137 of record JAOAGZ010000010.1, read on the forward strand.
GAACGATTCTTTGCCGATGGTTGCTTTGATAGGAACAATTTCATCTGCAAAATAACCATTTGCTTGTGCTTCCAATGCCCGCCTGTAACTTGTTACTGCATATTCATCCTGCTCTTGACGTGAAATATTGTATTCAGAGGCACATTTCTCAGCCAGCAATCCCATATGCGATTGACTGTAAATGTCCCAAAGCCCGTCGTAAATCATCATATCAATAAGCTCGGAATTGCCCATTTTATATCCCGAACGTGCCTTTTGCAAAAAGTAAGGTGCATTGGACATTGATTCTTGCCCACCAGCCACAATAACTTCAGCGTCTCCACAACGTATTGCCTGTTCGGCAAGCATTACAGATTTAAGCCCGCTTCCGCATACTTTATTTATAGTGGCGCATTCCACAGAATACGGTAAATTTGCATAAATTGCTGCTTGCCGGGCTGGTGCCTGACCCACTCCGCCGGTAAGCACATTTCCCATAATCACTTCGTTTATATCCTCTTTTCTGATATTTGATTGCATAACTGCTGCTTTGATTGCCTCTGCACCAAGCTTGGAAGCCGAAAAATCAGATAATCCACCCATAAAGGCACCGATTGGGGTTCTTTTTGCCGAAAGAATATATGCATTCATATAGACCTCAAATTTGATAAATAATTAACTAAAACGAAGAATAATAATAATTATTAGTTTATTGATGCTAATTGTTTAATAATAATTAAAAAATTAAAATAAAATTATTATTAATTAATTTTCAGATTTTTTGACATAAATCGCTTATTTTAGTGAAAATCTTATTGATAATTTTTGCATAATTTATTAATTTTGATAAACTTATATTTGTGGCAAAGAAGATGGAAAATGTTGTTGAAAAAATCATTAAAGAGGATTTTTTAGATATCCTTCCCTTTCAAATTGCTTTAATGGACAAAAACTACAAGGTAGTCTGGGCAAATAATCTCTTCAAAAAATTTTACGGAGACGACAACACAAATAAAACTTGCTACTCTATCTGCAAGAAAAACCAGTTCCCTTGTCCATATTGCAAAGTGCCGGAAGTAGTTCGTGGTGGCGAACCGATGGTTGCCTACGAAGTCCTGACTGATTCGCTGGGAAGGAAATTTAACTATTCTGTCTTCTTTGTGCCTGTAAAAGATGAAAACGGAGAAATATCCCATATTCTTGAAATTTCTACTGAGCAGAAAGATTTAGGATGGCAGAAAGAATATAATTTGCTTTTCGATTTAGTCCCTTGCTATATTACAATTATCGATAGAGATTTTTTCATCATCAGAGCAAACGATAAGTTCCGTGAAACTTTTGGCGACAGCAGAAGCAAAACCTGCTACGAAGCATACAAAAAACGTCGCACCGAATGTCAGAGTTGCCCGGCAGTGATGACATTCGAAGACGGGCAGTCCCACACTTCTACTCAAGTTGGTTTCAGCTCTAATGGTGATAAAACTTATTATCTTGTAACCACTGCTCCGATTGCTTCCGACGAGAAAGGCGTTTCGCTTGTGATGGAAATTGCATTAGATATTACTGAAATCAATAATTTGCAGGAACAACTAAGAACTGCTCACGATTTCTATACTTCTATTATTCAACACTCCTCCGAAGGAATAATTGCATTCGATGCAAAAGGAAAGATTCAAATCATTAACAATGCATTCCGCAGAATTCTGAACTGGCGCGAAACTAAGAAACCAAGCGTTAATTTTATCAACAAAATTCTTCCTGAAGAATTTTTCCGCAGCACCGAAGGCGAAGAAATGCTGATGAAACCTCGTGAAATTGAAATCCTGAATATTGATGGTGCAAAAGTGCCTGTGAATTTCTGGGCAATTGAACTACACGACAAGAAAAATTCGCTTGGAAGAGTTGCTTTTATGCAGGATTTGCGTCCTATAAAAGAAGCCGCTTACGAAAAAGATATTGTCAAGCAAGATATTAAAGATAATATTTTTGGTTCACTTGGCAAAGCTCTGGATATTTTGCAGGACGTTGTTGAATTAGAATTCAAAAGGCTTGAAGAAAAAATTGCAAACAAAGACGAAAATGGGATTAACGAATGTCTGGCTCTGCTAAAATTCAAGTTCGAACATACCCGCAAAGTGAAAAATGCTTTTGTCGAGTTTTCAAAGCGTCATAGAATTAATAAAGAAAAAATTAATGTGAATAATCTGTTAGACGAAGTATATCAGGATTTCAACGAGGCTGCTGTGCTTCATCATCTTGATTTCTTCGTTGAAAAACCGAAAGAAAATCTGCTAATTGAGTGCAACCCGAAAGGAGTGAAAGCCTGTATTGATATTATGATTCTCAATTCGTTGAATGCTCTTTCCAAAGTGGACAACGAAGGGTATATTAAGCTGAAAGCATATCAGGATTTAGGCACTGTGGTTATCGAAGTGCAACACAACGCCTGCCGCAAAGGAATTGCTCCTCCGGCAAGTGTTATCAGAGAAGATTGCTTTGGGGTAAGCACTGCCGAAGCTATATTAAAAGAAAACTATGGGGTTATTGATATTATTTCGAGAAGTGGGGTTTGCACTTTTAAGATTAAGCTCCCGAAATAGTTCAAAGCCATCTGTATAACTCTGCGTATAGCGAATATCCGTATTTCGAAAAACTATCGAAATATGCCGTAAACCACTGAAAGAGTTTCACTCCGTTCTGCTGCGATTGTATTATATCCATTGCAGAACTTACTCCACCTGTGCGAACAACGTAGAACTCTTTGCTTATATTTTTTCTGCTTATATATTCCGCTGCGTATTTGCTTTTTTCGAAAGAATTCTCTTTGAGCAGTTTTCCACTTAATCCACCACCAAAGGTGGTAGTAAAGTAATCGTAATTTTTTATATCATCACTACTGACATTCTTTTTGTAGTATTCATATCTTGTAGATGTGTTGCCAATATTTATTCCATCATATCCAAGTTCAATAAGCAAATCAATCAAAGCCGGAATTGCTTCTATTTCAATATCGTTAGAAAATTTCACAATTACAGGCAAGTTGCGTTTACGTTTTTTCAGATATTTCTCTGAAATAAACACTAATCTACTTGAAATATCGGTGTCAATAATATTATGAGTTGAGCTATGATGTTTAACATTTGGGCAACTTTCGTTGAGTTCTATAAAATCTACTCCAGCTCTGTCGTATAGCTCAAATCCTTCGAGAATTCCGCTGAGAATTTCATTTGGATTCTTTCCCGCGTCTGCTGCAATCGATGCACCAACAGGACAACCTTTTTGCTTCTGAATTTGAGATAACCTTTTCGCAACTGCCGGGTGTCCTTCGTTTGGTAGTCCCATCCAGTTAGAGGCGCTCTCAGTTTCTGCATATGGAACAAATGGATGTAGTATCCCATTTTTTATGTTTCCCGAACGTGGCTTGCTTGTTGTTGTGCCTGCAAGAAAAGCACCAGCTCCCTGTTTATAGACTGTATCATAGCCCAGCCCTTTTTTGAACATACCTGCTGCATTAAAAATTGGAGAGCGAAATTCAATGTCCCATAAAGTCTGCTTTAATTCTTCTGGCGGCAGAGTTTGTTCAAAATTCAGATTTGTTTCAAATGCTTTAAGGAATAATTTGCGAGAATACGAATATAGAAAAACCGGCACTACCGAAGGAAGCTTCAATATTTGCTTTCTTATAATGCTATCGAAACGAGCGGCAAATTCAATGAAATTCAATTCTTTGCTCCATTATAGTTCTTTGCGAAGTCGGGCAACAGGGATTTTAAGTTGTTCGCGATATTTTGCTACGGTGCGGCGAGCAACGTTATAGCCGCGTTCTTTGAGCAAATCGCTTATTTTATCGTCGCTGTAAGGTTTATCTTTGGGTTCTTGCTCAATAATATTTTTGATTTCTTCTTTGATTACAGTAGTTGAAACCTCTTCGCCTTCGTCATTTGGCAAGGACTCCGAAAAGAAGAACTTCAGTTCAAAAGTGCCAAACTGTGTTTGAACGTACTTGCCGTTTACTATCCGGCAAACAGTGGAAATATCCAGACCAGTGGCTTCGGCAACATCTTTGTAAATTAAAGGTTTCAAAGCAGAAATTCCGTAATCGAAAAATTCCCGCTGATGGTGAGCAATTGCTGTCATTACTTTTAGCATAGTTGCTTTTCTCTGACGAATTGCCTGAATTAAAAACTTTGCGTCTTCATACTTTGAGCGTATCCACTCACGCGTTTCTTTATTTACTTTCTGGGATTTGATTTCTCTGCGCAGTCTCTCATAAGCAGACGAAAGCCTGATTTGTGGCATATTACCATCATTTACGATTATAGTAAGCTCGCCGTTGTCGTCTTTGACTACAATGAAATCAGGAATAACAGTGTTCATCTCTACAATATTGTCGCCACCACCGGGTTTTGGATTCAGTCGCTTAATGATGTCGAGCACGGCTTTTAGTTGCTCTTCTGTGATTTCGAATTGCTTAAGGAGAACGTGATAGTGTTTCTTTGCAAAAGCGTCGTACCCATCTCGCAAAATATCTATTGCAAGTTTTTGAGTATCGTTTGGATTTTGGATATGCTCTAACTGCGATAGCAAACACTCCTGAATTGTCCGGGAGCCTATTCCCGGCGGGTCGAGCGATTGAATAAGCTTCAAAATTCTTTCAGCTTGTTCAATATTTACCTGTTTTAGAATTCTTTCGCCATTATTTTCGTTTTTTTTCTGTAAGAACTTTTTGTAAAGTTCCATTTTGGGTATATTCTGAGCAATTTCCGGGTGCTCGTTTATAACATTTGAGAGCAACTGAGCGGCTTCTTCGCCAAGTGCATACATTCGGGCAGGGTTTTCCTTGTAGTAATCTATCGGTTTATTGTTCTTTTTCTCGAATTCACGTTTTTGTATTTCAAAATTATGATTAGCGATAAATGAATTTGTTTCATCAACAATTTCCTGAAGCTCGCGCCGCAGGTATCCATCGTCGTCTATGTTTCCTAATATATGCGAACCTAATAATAACTCTTCTTCTGTTAAATTCAGAACACGCAATTGCTGAAACAAATCTTCAATAACAGATGTAGGCGCATTAATTTGGTATGGCTCATAATCTTCGTATTCATCGTAATCGTCGCTTGATTTTCTGGACACTTCGCTTTCGTCCTGCCAAATCGCCTCGTAGTATTCAAACGGGTCCCGCTCGTCAATAATTAACTCTTTTTCTTCTCCTTCAAATTCACCATCGCCATCACTACTTCCCAACTCTTCGCCGGAAATAGTTTCATTAATAATTGGCTCTGCGTAGTTTATCTCTTCGCTGGGGAATAAATCAATTTCTTCGCCATCTAATAAATCGTCTAATTCCGATATTTCTTCGAGCATTGGGTTCGATTCAATTTCCTGACGTATCTGTTGCTCAAATTGCAAAACGGGCAACTGCAACAATTTCAGATATTGAATTTGCTGAGGTGTGAGAGTCTGCGTTAAAGTAGTTTTTAAATCAATCGATAATTTCATACAAGTATATGTTTATGATACATCAGTTATAAATAATTAACGAATTTAGTTTAAATATTATTTTTGCAATTGTTGCAAAAATCCACAAAATGGCATAATTTTTCCTTGCCGAGAAGTCTTTCGAGTGGCTCAGCCAAAAAATCAATCATAGAAATTCTGCTGCTTTTTCCGTTTTCAAGTGCCGGGTCGCATTCTTCGATTTTTTCGTAATACATATATTTTCCGCCAAAATTGCCGACACGAATAGGGAAGAGGTGGCACGAAAGCGGTTTTTTGAAATTCGTTTTGCCTTCGTTATATGCTTTTTCGAGTGCACAGAGAGCAATATCACCATCGTAATAGACGAAGACGCAATCTCGTTTGTCTATGCAAACAGTTGTGTATTTACCGGGCTTTCCTGTGTAGAAGCCATCTCTTTCGAGCACTTTCAGCGAGCGTTTGGATAAGTGCTTTTTTGTTTCTTCCAGGCAATTTTCGATTGCTTCAATTTCTTCGTTCAAAAGCGGTGCCCCATATTCTCCGGGAAAAGTGCAACAAGCACCTTTGCATTTTTTCAAATTGCAGGCAAAGTAGGAAGAAACAATATTTTCATCAATTAATAAGTTGTCAAATTGATACATAAGCAACCTATATAAAAATAATATAAACAAAGTAAAAATAATTAAAATAAACGCTAATAACAAATTACAAGTTTTTAATGAACTTATTCTCATAATTGATATATTTATGAATTTTTGTTAATATTGTTTCAAAAAATGAAAGACAAAATTAGGACAACTATTGAACTATATAAAAAAGACATCAAAACTAATTATATTAAAAATATATTAATTATGAAAAATATTGTGTGTGTTTTAAATTATTAATTATTATGAATTATTAAAATAAAATTAAGAATACTTTTGCTGTATTTTCGGTGAATAGTTATATTAACAAAAAATAATTATGAATACACAATTAACATATTATGTATTAAAATTAGGAGTTGAATATTGAATGTTTTTTACTCAATTATCAGAAATAAGGAGGTAAAATGAGAATTTTAGTTGTTGAAGACGAACGTAAGGTTGCAAATTTTATCAAGCACGGATTGGAAGAAGACCGCTATGTCGTAGAAGTAGCCGGCGATGGTGTGGCTGCTATCGAAATGGCGATGAACAATCATTTCGACGCTATTCTGCTCGATGTGATGCTTCCGGGCAAAGACGGATTTACTGTTCTGAAAGAATTGCGCGATAGCGGAGTTTCGACCCCAATCCTTATGCTTACTGCCCGCGGAACAACCGAAGACAGAGTTACCGGACTTGATTTAGGTGCAGACGATTATCTGCCAAAACCTTTTAGCTTTGAGGAACTTGCTGCACGCCTACGCTCGATTTTGCGTCGTAGTAGTCCCGAGAAATCAACTAAATTGCGTTGTGGCGACCTTGTTCTCGATACTGTGTCGCACCTTGCTTATCGGAATGGGCGCGAAATTGAGCTTACTACAAAAGAATACTCTTTGCTCGAATATCTTATGCGTAACAAAAACCGTATTCTTAGTCGCTCTACTATTACTCAGCACGTCTGGAAACACAATTTCGACCCGGAATCTAACATTATCGATGTTTACATAAAACGCTTACGTCAAAAAATTGAAAAAGACGACGGCAAGCCATTCCTCCAAAGTATTCGTGGGGTTGGCTACCGTATGAGAGAAACAAACCCCGATGATTAATCATTATTTTCCTTTGAACAAAAGGCGTTTGATACAATCAAACGCCTTTTTTTTATAAAGTTATGATTATTTATTTAATCAATTATTCTATTGCCTTGCCCCATTCTGACATATAAAAATTTTCGCCCAGCGGACGACGGCTACGTTCAGCCTTTTCTGTATTTTGATATTGCTCGGACAAACTATCGGGAGAGCCCTGATAACCAACTGCAATCACTGCCATTGGTGTGTGGTTTTCCGGAACCGAAAACTCTTTCATTAATTTTTCGGTATCGAAACCTCCCATCTGGTGAGTAACAAGTCCCTGACGAACGGCTTCGTACGCGATTGTTGCTGCCGCTGCACCGCAATCATACCCAGACCAACGGTTTTCCTCTCCGTTAAAGGATAATTTATTAGCTGCAATAACTGCAATCAAAACTGGTGCGTTTACTGCCCAGCCTTGATTGAACTCTACAAGGCAATTGAAAAGTTTATCGTATGCCTCTTTGTTGGTGAATTTATCGCAAATGATAAATTTCCACGGCTGATCGTTGTAGCAAGATGGTGCCCATCTTGCCGCTTCGCACAAAGCAATTATCTGCTGGCGGCTTACCGGGCGATTAGCATCAAATGAACGCGGGCTCCACCGCTTTCTGCTTAATTCATTGATTTCTACGCTTGTTTGCGCTGGTTTTTCTATCATTTTTCTCCTCAAATCTTAAAAATTAATTAATGACTGCATCCGCAAGTCTTTTCGTGATAAGGATTATCGAACACAAAGCCTTTTCCTCGTTCGTCTTCGATATAGTCAAGAGTTACGCCCATCAAATAAAAAATACTTTTTTTATCGACAATGAAAATATGGTTACGAACTTTGTAAGTTAAATCATTGTCGTTTTGCAAAGTGTCGAAGCCGATAATATAGTTCATACCACTGCAGCCACCGCTTTTGGTAGCAATACGTATAAACAAATCGTCGGGTATGTTATTTTCAGCTTTAATTTGCGATATTGCTTCGATGGCACGCTCCGAAACAAATATATGATCAGATGTGTCTATTCCCTCAATATCAGGGATAATTCTTTCGCAGTCTGTGCGAATTTCTTCCATATTTTCACCTTTAATCATAATCAAGAAAACAATTATCTTCAAGTGGATGTGCACGGCAGGTAAGAATATAGCCGTTTTTTCTTTCTTCATCGGTAAGTGCTTCGCTTATGTCCATATAGAAACTACCGCTTACTGCCTTTGCCCGGCAGGTCGAGCAAGCACCAATCTGGCAGCTGTATGGTGGCATATAGCCTTCTTTTTGCAATGCACTTACAATCGTATCTTCCGGCTCGACATTTACCTCAAATGTTTCGCCATATAGTTTAATTTTTACACGCCTTGGTAATATTTCTACATCAGGCTTTTTCTGTTCATTAAAATGAGTTGTTTCCTCAGCAGTAAATGATTCTTTATGTATTTGGGTTTTGTTTACTGCAAGTATTTCAAGTGCATCGAGCACTTGTTTCATCATTCCCAAAGGACCGCACAGAAAATGCTCACGTTCGCGAAAATCCGGGGCATTCTTTTGCAACAATGCTGTCAGATTTAACGCTGTAAAACGTCCTTTATGCCCTTGCCAGGTGTTGTCGTATTGCGTTAGTCCAAAGATTATTTTCAACCTGCTGTTATATTGCTTTTCGAGTTCCAATAATTGCGTGCGAAAAATTATTGATTCAATTGTTCTACTTGAATATAGCAAAAGTATTCTCGATTTATCTTCAACCTTTAGAATTGATTTTAATATTGAAAAAATCGGGGTAATTCCGCTTCCAGCTGCATAAAAAACGTAATTTACGTTCGGTTTTGCGTCGAAATTTGGCACAAACGCACCAATAGGTGGCATAACATCTAAAAAATCACCAACTTCCAATTTCTCGTTTAGATAAACTGAGAGATTTCCTTCGGGCATTTTCTTAACTGTAACCATTAATGGTTCGTCCCAGTTGGGCGAACTCGAGATTGAGTATGCACGGCGGTCTGCCGGATTGCCATCAGGCAGTTTGATAGTAAGATATTGTCCGGGCAAATATGCGAAAACAGATTTTAATTCCTCGGGCAGTTCAAAAACAATTGAAACTGCTTCGGGTGTCTCCCGGATTATTTCACTTACTCTTAATCTATGAAAATCAATAGCCATATTAATCACTTGAAATGTTAAAAACCAAGTTCGAAACGAGCTATTTCGCTCATCATTGATTTGTCCCAAGGTGGGTCAAACGTGAGCAGAACTTTTGCGTTTTTAACGCCTTCAATTTGCTTAATTCGTTCCTGCACTTCTGCTGGTAGCGACATTGCTTCGGGGCAACTCGGGGATGTAAGAGTCATTAGCACCACAACTTCGTTTTCTTCTGTTATCGCAATATCATAAATCAGCCCCAAATCATAAATATTCACAGGAATTTCCGGGTCGAAAACTCCTTTAATCTCGTTTATTACTTTTTCTTCTAATTCCTGCGGTGAGATATAATTATCGCTCATACTTGCTCCGTGCTAACTTTTGTTGTTGTGTGATTGTCCAACGCATTGAGCATTGTGTGCCAGGCAAGGCTTGCACATTTTACGCGTGCCGGAAACTCACGCACTCCACAAAAAACAGCAAGTTTTCCTAAGTTGATTACATCTGCGTTCGACGAGGGATCCGAAGTAACAACCTTATGAAATTGCTCAAATAGTTCCTTTGCTTCCTCAATTGTCTTGCCTTTCAGCAGTGTCGTCATTATCGAAGCAGATGCTTTCGAAATAGCACATCCTGCACCTTTAAACCTTACGTCTTCAATTTTGCCGGTATCTTCATCAACAAGAATGAAAACTTCTATCTGGTCGCCGCAAAGTGGATTGTGGCCTTCGGCGTGGCGATTGCAGGTAGGCAATTCACCAAAATTACGTGGATTTTTGTTGTGGTCTAATATAACCTGCTGATATAATTCTTTTAGTTCTTCCATCACAAATCCTAACTAAACATTTTTATTACTTTTTGAATAGATTGTGCTAAAACATCAATTTCTTGCTTTGTGTTGTAGAAAGCAAATGAAGCACGTGTCGTTGCCGGTACTTCGAACCGTCGCATAATTGGTTCTGTGCAGTGGTGTCCCGTCCGAACAGCAATTCCATCGACGTCAAGCATTGTTCCGACATCGTGCGGATGCACATTATCCAATACAAACGACACAACACTTGCTTTCCGCGCAGCATTGCCAATTATCTTTAATCCATCTATTTCAGATAATTTATCTTGTGCGTATTTAAGCAACTGAGTTTCGTGTTCTATTATAAAATCAAAGCCAATTTGACTAACATATTCAATTGCTTTCCCAAGCCCTATTGCACCTTCGATATTGGGTGTGCCGGCTTCGAATTTGTAAGGCAGATCGTTGTAAATAGTTCGCTCGAACGAAACCGATTTTATCATATCTCCGCCACCCTGATAAGGGCTCATCTTTTCAAGGTATATTTGCTTTCCGTAAAGAACCCCGATGCCAGTCGGACCATAAATTTTATGTCCCGAAAATACTAAGAAATCGCATCCGAGCTTGCGAACATCAATTTTTATATGCTGAATTGATTGTGCAGCATCAACAAGCACGGGGATTCCTTTCGAATGAGCTTTTTTGATAATTTCCTCTATCGGATTAATTGTCCCAAGCGAATTCGACACATACACAACCGATACAAATTTAACTTTGTCGGTGAGCATTTTTTCATACTCTTCGAAAATTAATTCTCCCGCATCGTTGATTGGCACTACACGTAATTGCGCACCAGTTTCTTCGCATACTATTTGCCAGGGAACTATGTTAGAGTGGTGCTCCATATGAGTAATCAATATTTCGTCGCCTTCTTTTAATCGAGGACGCACAAAACTATGAGCAACCAAGTTTATGCCTTCGGTTGTGCCACGCGTGAAAATTATTTCGCTTGCAGTATTTGCATTAATAAATTCTTTTATGAATTTACGCGATTTTTCGTATTCATCAGTTGCTTCCTGGCTTAGCCGATGCACACCACGATGAATATTACTATTATAATTTAAATAATAATCAGAAATCGCAGAAATCACACACTTAGGTTTCTGAGTTGTTGCTGCATTATCAAGATATACCAATGGTTTCCCATACACCAGCCGATTAAGCACAGGGAAATCCTGACGAATTTCTAATAATTTTACATCAATTTCGCTCATCTTAACTTTCCTGCAAGTTTGCTTTCAAACAGTTCTGACAGCATATTTTGCACCTGCGGAATTTCAATTTTTTCAATAATTTCTTCGCCAAAAGCCGCAAGTAGCAAATTCCGTGCGTTTTCGTAACTTATTCCGCGAGCGCGCAGATAGAACAACTGCTCTTCATCGAGTGTGCCCGAAGTTGCACCGTGCGAGCATTTTACGTCATCGGCGTAAATTTCAAGCTCCGGTTTTGTATTAATTGTTGCTTCATCCGATAGCAAAATATTTTTGTTTGATTGGTATGCATTTGTTTTTTGGGCATCTGGTCTGACTAATATTTTGCCATTGAATACAGCGGTTGCATTATCGCCGACTATGCCTTTATATACCTCATTGCTAAAGCAGTTCGGCAGAGCGTGGTCCATAAATGTGTGATTATCAATGTAATTGTTCTTATCGGCAAAATAAAAGCCATAGTAATGTGTTTCGGTATATTCTCCAACTAATTTTGTATTTAAATTGTTTCGAACAAATTTTCCATCGAGAGTGAAATTAATATCGTTGAATACCGAATTTCGGTCCTGCTCGACGTTTGTTCGGGCAATGAGAATATGGGTGTCGGGCAGAATTTGCGTTCTCACAAAGTCAAATCGGGCAGATTGTGCTATCTTTATTTCAGTCAAAGCAACGGAAATTGTATCGAATTCCCCGATTTTCTGATAAGTTTCAATGAATTTTGCCTGTGCATTCTCTTCTACCGTGATGAAAGCCCTTGGGAAAATCGAAGTTTGCGACAAATTCCCGTCAAAAATTTGCAGCAGATGCACCGGATGCTCTATTACCGAATTTCTCTTAATTCTTATAAAAGTAACGTCTTCAAAAAATGCTGAATTCAGATTTGAAAATACATCACTTGCAAGCTCAAATTTTATATTATTCCAGTCAAATCCATTCGAAATAGCTTGCGAAAGTGTTATTATTTCTAAATCTTTGTCGATAATTATCGAAAATTCCTTGCAAAATTTCCCATTATTAAAAACAAGCACATTTGCTTTTAAGTCCTGAAAAATAAATTTATCAACTGTTTTGCAGTCCAGAGTTGGAAGGGCAGCCAATTCAAAATTGTATTTATTCAAAAATGCAAAATTTGTGTACTTCCATTCTTCCATTTTTGGTGTGGGAAGCTGGTCCGAGAGAACACGCCCGAAAGCCTTCGCCTTGAATTGAGCAATTTCATCAGGTAAATTGGAAGCCTTCAAATACGTGTCGAACTTGTTGGCAAAGTTTTCTATGAATTTACTTTTAATTTCCATTGCTACACCTGTGTTAGTCTTTAATCCAGTCATAGCCTTTCTCTTCGAGTTCGAGTGCAAGTTCTTTCCCGCCGGATTTCACAATACGTCCTTTGTAGAGAACGTGAACGTAATCAGGAACAATGTAGTTAAGCAAACGCTGGTAGTGCGTAATCACAAGGAAAGAGTTATCCTTGCGACGAAGCTTATTCACACCGTTTGCTACAATTCGAAGTGCATCAATATCAAGCCCCGAGTCGGTTTCGTCGAGCACTGCAAGCACAGGGTCGAGCATAGCCATCTGAAATACTTCGTTGCGTTTCTTTTCGCCACCAGAGAATCCTTCATTAACTGAACGATTAAGAAACGATTGCTCAATCTCGACCATTGCTGCTTTTTCCTTTATCATCGAAATAAAATCAAATGCATCGAGTGGCTCCAGATTTCTGTATTTTCTGATTTCATTTACTGCCGATTTTATCAGATTTGTATTCGATACACCCGGTATTTCCACAGGATACTGAAATGCTAAGAACATTCCTTCGCGAGCGCGCACTTCCGGCGGCATTTCAAGTAAGTTTTTCCCGTTGAAGAGCACTTCGCCTTCTGTTACTTCGTATCCGGGTTTGCCTGCAAGCACAGACGCAAGAGTGCTCTTGCCTGAACCGTTCGGACCCATTATAGCGTGAGTTTCGCCCGGATTTATTTCTAAATTAATACCGTGCAAAATTTCCGTTTCGTTAATTTTTGCTTTCAGATTCTTTATTGATAACAATGCCATTTTTTTATCCTTTATACTTATTATTAAATTTATTATCCAACCGAACCTTCCAAACTAACTGATAGTAGTTTCTTTGCTTCAACAGCAAATTCCATTGGAAGATTATTCAGCACTTCTTTTGCATAACCGTGAACAATCAGTGCAACAGCGTCTTCTGTCGATATTCCGCGTTGGTTGAGGTAAAATATTATATCTTCGGAAATTTTGGAAGTTGTTGCTTCGTGTTCTACTATTGCTGTTTGATTTGCAACTTCAAGATATGGGAAAGTATGAGCCCCGCACTTATCGCCCAACAGCAACGAATCGCATTGCGAAAAGTTGCGGGCACCATCTGCCTTTTTGCTGATTTTTACAAGTCCACGGTAGCTATTATCACTACGTCCCGCCGAAATACCTTTCGAAACTATACGGCTTTTGGTGTTTTTGCCTAAATGTATCATCTTTGTGCCTGTATCTGCCTGCTGAAAATTATTTGTCAGAGCAACCGAATAGAATTCTCCCACTGAATTATCGCCTTTAAGAACGCAACTCGGATATTTCCACGTAATTGCGGAACCTGTCTCCACTTGCGTCCAGCTTATTTTTGAATTTTCGCCTTCGCATAATCCACGTTTGGTAACAAAGTTGTAAATTCCGCCTTTGCCTTCCTTATCGCCAGGATACCAGTTCTGAACAGTTGAGTATTTTATTTCTGCATTTTTATGAGCAACAAGTTCGACCACCGCAGCGTGTAGTTGGTTTTCGTCGCGCATTGGGGCAGTGCAACCTTCGAGATAACTTACGTAACTTCCCTCGTCTGCAATAATCAAAGTCCGTTCAAATTGACCAGTAGAAGAAGCATTTATTCGGAAATAAGTTGATAGTTCCATTGGGCAACGCACACCTTTCGGCACATACACAAATGAACCATCGCTAAACACAGCTGAATTAAGCGCCGCAAAGTAGTTGTCTGTGTATGGAACAACACTGCCTAAATATTTTTCTACAAGTTCGGGATGAGTGTGCACTGCTTCGGAAATTGGACAAAAAATTATTCCCAGTTCTTCTAACTTTTCTTTGAATGTAGTTGCAACAGAAACGCTATCGAGCACAGCATCGACTGCCACTCCGGCAAGCCGTTTTTGCTCTTCGAGCGGAATACCCAACTTTTCATATGTCTTCAGAATTTCCGGATCAACTTCGTCCAAACTCTTGTATTTATTGAAGTTCTTTGGTGCAGCATAATAATGAATGTCCTGATAATCAATCGGTGGATATTTCACTTTTGCCCAGTTCGGCTCTTTCATTTTTTGCCAATGACGAAAAGCACGCAACCGCCATTCGAGCAAGAAATTCGGTTCGTTTTTCTTTGCAGAAATAAAGCGAATTACGTCCTCGTTCAAACCTTTTGGGGCAAGTTCCTGTTCGATATTCGACACAAAGCCGTATTTATATTCACTTTCTGCAAAATCGTCCAAAATTTTATTATTATCCTGTTCCATTATTCTATCCTATATATTGTTTTTCAAATTTGCTATTGTTGTATTTTTAAATATGTTGTTTATTTGCTCCTGCAGGTTCATTATCGGACTGCGAATATCGCAGATTTCAGTACGCGAGCAGCAGCTTCCGTCATTATCGGCACATTCTACAATGCTTGAACGTTCATCGAGAGCGTTCATCAATTCTTCTACTGTAATTTCATTAATTTGCTTAACTAACTTATATCCGCCTTTAACTCCTAATTGAGACACCAGCAAACCCTTTTTCATCAACGTTTGCAATAGCTTGGACAAAAAGTCGTACGGCAGCGATAATTTTTCGGCAATTTCTTTTGCTGTATTTGTTCTCGAGCTGTTTTCAGCAATATATTGCAATGCCATTATTGCATATTCAACTTTTTTTGATAATTTTATCATCTTGCAAAAATAATTTATCAATTAATCAAAAATAATGACGTTACAAAAATACGATTATTTTTATCCGAATTTAAAAAAATATACTATTTCAATGAAAAAATCGTTTAAAATTTAAATAAACCTAATCTTACTTATGAGGAGAATTTATGGACGCTAAACTTCCCAGATTAGCAATTATTGGTTACGGAACTATGGGGCACGAAATCGAAAAAGCTGCACTTAGCAATGGATTCGAGGTTGTCTCTAAATACGATATCGATAGTCCTATTGTTGAAGAAACAAAATTTGATTTTGATGTTGCTATCGATTTTTCTATCGGGCGTGCTGTTTATGATAATGCTTGCATTCTTGCCAGGAACGGGAAAAATTTCGTTATTGGTGCAACCGGCTGGTACGATAGCTTGGAACTGGTTACAAATATTGTGAAAAAGTATGATGTCGGAATGCTTTGGAGCCCGAATTTTTCTATCGGAATGAACATTTTTATGAAAATTGTGCAGGTTGCGTCCAAACTGATTAATTTAGCACCGGGATATGATATTTTCATTGTGGAAACTCACCACAAACGCAAAAAGGATGCTCCATCAGGCACTGCAATATCGCTTGGCGAAATAATTTTACGCGAATTTAAGCACAAAGACCAGCTTCTCTTTGGAAATCCAGATGGTGCGATTTTGCCCGAGATGCTTCAGATTTCGAGCATTCGCGCCGGCGATTATCTGGGCAAGCACACAGTTACAATTGATTCCCCTGTTGATACAATAGAACTTACACACAATGCCAAAAACCGTGAAGCATTTGCCGCGGGCGCCTTGCTTGCCGCTTCCTGGATACAAGGCAAAAAAGGTGTGTTCAAATTCGATGATATTCTTGACCAAATCTGGTTCGCCGAACGCGAGTAGTCTTTTTTCGATAGTGCAGTTGATTTATAAATCATAGACAGCAGAGAGCAAAAGTCTCTGCTGTCTTATTTTGAGTTAAACTGGTATGCATTCCATTTTTTCTTTTCTTCTAACAGAATGATTTTCATAAATTTCAATTTTCTTCTTTGGTTTTTCAAGAACAGTTTCGAGCATTCCAAGCCCCAAGCAGTTGAATTCTCCGATGCCGCACTGGTAAGCAATTCGCAATATTTCGGGTTCGCTTCGGATTGTAACGGGTGCAATAAATCCTTTGAGTTTATATTCTTCGAGCGAGCCCTCGCGAATAGTTACGAGTTTGCTTACTCCTTCGCTGCCACCTTTGATTTCCACATATTCACTGTCGAATTCAATATCAATTCTACCTTTAAATTGAGCTTTGTGTATTATTTCATACTTCCTGCGTAAATTATAAGCAATTGCTCCTGCTGTTTCGCTTTCGTTTATTCTGTAAAAATGCAGTATTTTGTTCCCATTGCTGAACATTACTTTTGAAATTACTGTTGGAGAAAGCATTACAAACTTTCTTTCGTAATCAAATTCGGGTTCAGGCAGTTGCTTGATGCTTTTAAAATAAAATTCCGAATATCCGTTGTAATTCTCGATTTTCAATACTTCGCGGGATTTCAGCGTTGAGATAATAATTGGTGCTAAATCATCTTCTATTGGAGCCGAGAATAGTAATTTTACATCTCCAAATCCGGAGTATGAAGATTGTGTTACTTTTGAATTAGGACACAGCAATTTGGAGAAAGTGAAAAGCTTATTGTTTGGCAATATCCGAATGCTTTTTTGATTATCGGAAATCCAGGAGTGAAATTTTACAGGTGAATAATAAAGAATACTTGCAATCGAACTAAACAGCAGGTAGTTGTAGTTGATGGGGATGGAAAACCGAAGCTCTTTTGGACTGAGTAATAATTCTAATCTCATACCGTATCACGAAAAATTCTACAAATCAATTAAATTTTGAGGCTAAAAAGTCGGTCGCCGACTTGGAGTGAAAATAGTGAGGAAAGAAGTTCTGACAATAAATTAATAAAAAATAATCATATATGCAAGTATATTTTAATGATTTTTTCATATTTTTTTATAATTTATTGTCAATTAGGATAATTTTATTTTTTTTCTTAATTTGTAAAGACTTATTGTAATTAATTGAGCAAGAATAATGAAAAAATTCAAATCCGAAATTAAAATTACTTTACGCGAAGGTATTCTTGATGTTCAAGGCAAAACTGTCGAAAACGCTTTGCATTCTATGGGCATTCCCGAAATCGCTCACGTTCGAATCGGACGGTTTGTAACAACTGAAATTTCTGCCGAAACACAGGAGCAAGCCTTCGAAATTATTGATAAAGCTTGCAGGCAACTAATTGCCAACCCAATTATTGAAGATTATTTCATTGAATTGAAGGAAATTTAAGTAATGAAATTTGGCGTAATTACTTTTCCCGGTTCTAATTGCGACCACGATGCAATTTTTGCAACTCAAAGCTGTCTCGGCGAAGATGTTGTTAATCTTTGGCACAAAGACACACAAATTCCGAATGATATAGATTGTGTTGTAATTCCCGGCGGATTTTCCTACGGCGATTACCTGCGATGCGGAGCTATTGCTCGTTTCTCACCAATTATGAAGTCTGTCGTTGATTTTGCTAATCGTGGCGGGCTTGTGATTGGTATTTGCAATGGATTCCAAATCCTTACAGAGGCGCAACTGCTGCCCGGTGTGCTTCTTCGCAATATAAATATGCAATTTATATGCAAAGACGTTTGGCTCACCGTCGAAAACACAAATACACCATTTACTAATCTAATCGAAAAAAACACTGTGCTGCGCATTCCAATCGCTCACGGCGAAGGCAACTATTTTGCCGATGCTAATACTATAAAACGACTTGAAGACAATAATCAGGTTGTCTTCCGCTATGCAAACCCACAAGGCAAAGTTACAGACGAGGCTAATCCAAATGGCTCGATAAATAATATTGCCGGAATAATTAACGAAAAAGGAAATGTGTTAGGTATGATGCCTCATCCCGAACGCTATTCCGACAAAATTCTTGGTTGCGACGATGGACTTATTATTTTTAAATCTATTGTTAATTACATTCATTCTAAATAAAGGTTGCTATGGAAACATTGGCTTTTATAGGCACTCTCGGGCTTCCTGAAATTCTCATCATTTTGCTCATTATTGTCGTGCTTTTTGGAGCAAAAAAAATTCCGGAACTTATGCGCGGACTTGGCACCGGAATTAAAGAATTTAAAAAGGCTTCGACCTTAGATGAAGACGAGCACAAAGATAACAAAAAAATTGAACCATAGGGAGCAATGCTGTGTTTGATGTTGGCGGAGGTGAACTTCTTCTGATTTTGCTCGCTATTGTTATTCTTTTCGGTCCGAAGAAAATACCGGAAGTTGCTCAGTTTCTGGGTAAAGGTCTTCGTCAGTTCCGTCAGGCTCAATCCGAAATTCAAACTCAGATAAGTAAAATTCAACAGGAAGTTTCCGACGAAATCAACGTTATTAACAAAGAAATTGATATTAACAATAGTGAAACTGCTGTAAAACCTGAAAATTTAATTCGTCAGGAATTACCCAAAAATCAAGAAAATCAAGAAACACAGATAAATAATAATCAAGGAAATGAAGAAAATGATAAACTACGGTGATTTCTTAAAGAAAATCCAAAATAAAGAGACAACTTGTGTAGATTTTACAAATGAAATTCTCGATAAAATTGAAAAAAATAAACATTTAAATATTTTCATTTCTGTTTGCAAAGAGAAAGCTCTTGCCCAAGCTTCGGAAAGCGATAAACGTTTCTCTGACGGCAACCCTCGCAAGCTCGAAGGTATGATAGTCGCTATAAAAGACAATATTTCTACAAAAGGCATTCGCACAACCTGTGCTTCGCGTATGCTTGAAAATTTCGAGCCAATCTATGATGCAACTGCTGTGGAACGTTTGATTGCCGAAGGAGCCGTCATCATCGGCAAAACTAACTTAGACGAATTTGCTATGGGAAGCTCCAACGAAACTTCCTATTTCGGAAATGTGCTAAATCCATTAAATACTGAATACACTCCGGGTGGTTCGTCTGGTGGTTCAGCGGCTGCTGTTGCAGCTGGACTTTGCCACGTTGCACTGGGTTCGGACACAGGCGGTTCTGTTCGCCAACCTGCTGCATTTTGCGGAACAATTGGGCTTAAACCAACCTATGGACGTATTTCCCGTTGGGGGCTTGTCGCTTTTGCTTCTTCTTTAGACCAAATTGGTATTCTTGCTTCGGATACTGCCGACACTGCTCGTGTGCTCGATGTTATCTCGGGTGCAGATACAAAAGATAGCACTTGTGCAAACGTTCCACCTTCGCATACTTTCGATAATTTGCACAAATTGCGCGAAAAATTTGCATTCGGAGTTGTAAGCGACGAACTATTAAATAATTGTTCAGAAGATATTGTGCGTGCTTACTCTTATTATGTAGATAAATTGAAATCCATCGGTGGCGAACCCAAAGAAATTTCATTTACTAACCCGAGTATCTGGATACCAACGTATTATATATTAGCAACAGCCGAAGCGTCGTCTAACCTGTCGCGTTATGATGGAGTTCGGTATGGTTTTCGTGCCGAAGGCGAAGGCGATTTTGTTGCCCGCACTCGTTCCGAAGGCTTTGGTATGGAGGTGAAACGTCGGATAATGCTTGGGACTTTTGTGCTATCGTCTGGCTACTACGATGCTTACTACACTAAGGCACAAAAAGCCCGCCGTTTGATATATAACGACTATAACAGAATATTTAAGGAAGTTGATGTTTTGCTAATGCCGACAACCCCCACTCCTCCGTTCAAAATCGGAGAAAAAATAAATGACCCTATTGCAATGTATTATTCCGACTTTTTTACAATATCAGCCAATCTTGCTGCAATACCTGCGCTATCGTTCCCCGCAGGGACTGCTGCCAATGGTTTGCCGATTGGCTTGCAATTGCAATCCAAACATTTCGACGAACATTTGCTATTGCAACTGACAAATGCATTATCAAAATAAAATTATTTTGATTGCAAACAGTCTAATTGTTTTTTATCAGTAGTGATTTATGCGGAAGAAACTATTTTTTACAAACGGCAATGCTTTGCAGGCGGGTGTTGCATATTGCGTAGGGCAAAACTATGCGGCTCACGCTCGTGAAATGGGGTCGGCTGTGCCCACTTCTCCGATAATTTTCATCAAGCCACCTTCTTCGATAATTTATGATGGCGAAAATATTATTCTGCCAAAAATTTCTAAAAATGTTCATTACGAGTGCGAGCTTGTTGCCGTTATTGGCAAAGATTGCCACAATATTACAAAAGAACAGGCAACTGATTTTATTGCCGGCTATGGCGTGGGAATAGACGTAACTATGCGCGACCTTCAAGCTGAGGCAAAAAGCAAGGGGCATCCTTGGGCTATTGCAAAAGGGTTTGCAACGAGTGCACCTATCTCGAAAATTATTCCTGCCAGCGAAATTTCATCGAACT
This sequence comes from Eximiradius proteiniborus, assembly GCA_026415495.1. Lineage (GTDB taxonomy): Bacteria > Bacteroidota > Ignavibacteria > Kapaibacteriales > UBA2268 > JAKIZO01. The sequence goes on from JAOAGZ010000010.1 coordinate 28,956, forward strand.
ATTTCGATATTGAACTCTACCAGAACGGCTCTCTTCGCCAAAAAACTAACACTTCGCAAATGGAACGTAGCATTGAAGAACTTGTTGCTTTTCTTTCGACTGTATATTATCTCGAAGAAGGTGATATTATCTTTACCGGCACTCCCGAAGGAGTCGGACCAATTGCCCGCGGCGACAAACTTAAAGCAGTTTTGCGTGGATATGTGGAATTAAACGTTGGCGTCGAATAAAAAATGAATGATTATCGCAAGTATTTGGACCCGAAAACTGTTGCAAAAGTTGGCAATTTGGAACTTGTTGCCCGATTGGTTGTCGAAGGCTTCATCACAGGGCTTCACCGTTCGCCTTATCACGGGTTCAGCGTCGAATTTGCAGAACACCGTGCTTACCGTCCGGGAGATGAAATAAAATATCTTGATTGGAAAGTTTTTGCCCGAACCGGGAAATATTACGTTAAAGAATTTCAGGAAGAAACAAATTTACGTTGCACAATTGCTATTGATGCAAGTCGTTCGATGGCTTATGCTTCGAACGGAAACATTTCGAAATACGAATATTCTGCCTATCTTGCGGCGGCGTTGTCTTTGCTTATGATACAGCAAAGAGATGCTATCGGGCTTACTCTTTTCGACAACGGCATCCGCACTTTTCTTCCGCCTAATTCCAAGCCTTCGTATATGCGTCAAATTCTAAAAACATTAGAACAAAACTCACCGGCGAATGATACCGGGACTGCTTCTGCTTTGAACCTGCTCGCCGAAAAAATCCGTCGACGTGGGCTTGTTATTGTTTTCAGTGATTTCTTTGATAATCCTGACGATATTTTAACTGCTCTCAAACACTTCCGCCATAAAAAACACGAAGTGATTGTCTTTCACGTTCTCGACCCCCGGGAAATTGATTTTAAGGTCGGTGCTCCTGCTAATTTTGTCGATATGGAATCGGGCGAAACTATGCTAACCAATCCCTACCAAATTCAACTTGCTTACAAAAATGCTGTCAATGATTATATTAATTTTCTGAAAAAAGAATGCCTGAATCACCAGATTGACTACAACCTTCTCGATACCTCTGCAAGCTACGACCACGCCCTCTCGAGCTACCTTGTGAAACGCAAAAAAATGTAATTTGTCGAATTAATTTTCAAAGCAATACAATTGAATATTTGAGATGAAAAAAAGGAAGTTATTGCATTTTGCCAATAACTTCCTTTTGCAAGCGGAAAAAACAGAAATTTATGGCTTATAAATTAGGTCCGAGCATTTTTTCCGGGCGAACGTATTTGTCGAATTCTTCTTCAGTAAGAATTCCAAGCTCGACAGCTGCCTGTTTCAAAGTTAGCTTGTTCTTATGCGCGTGTTTTGCAATTTTTGCGGCATTGTCATAACCGATATATGGATTAAGAGCAGTAACAAGCATTAATGTATTTTGAACGTAATAGTCGATTTTTTCTTTGATTGGTTCTATTCCGGCGGCGCAATGTTCTTCGAACATCAGGCAAGTATCCGAAAGCAGACGGACGCTTTGCAGGAAATTATAGATAATCACCGGCTTAAACACATTCAATTCAAAATTGCCCGAAGCACCACCGAAATTAATTGCCGTATCATTGCCAAATACCTGAACGCATACCATAGTCATTGCTTCTGACTGAGTTGGATTTACTTTTCCGGGCATAATCGATGAGCCGGGCTCATTTTCTGGTATGCTGATTTCACCTAAGCCACAACGCGGACCGGATGCAAGCCAGCGAATGTCGTTAGCTATTTTCATAAGTGAGGCTGCAAGTGTTTTTAGTGCACCGTGTGCAAAAACAAGTGCGTCGTGTGCTGCAAGTGCCTCGAACTTGTTTGGTGCCGAAACAAATGGCAATCCTGTTAGTTCTGCAATCTTTTTGGCAGTTCGTTCAGCAAATTCCGGATGAGCATTTAATCCTGTTCCAACCGCAGTCCCACCAATTGCAAGTTCGTATAAATCCGGCAATACTTTGTTTATTCTCTGCAATGCCTTGTCTAATTGATGAACATAAGCAGAGAATTCCTGCCCAAGCGTTAGCGGAACAGCATCCTGCAAGTGAGTTCGTCCCACTTTTATAATGTCTTTGAACTCTTCTGATTTCTTAGCTAATGTATCACGCAATTTCGTAACGGCTGGAATTAATTTCCGTACGATTTCCTCTGCTGCTGCAATGTGCATTGCAGTTGGAAATGTATCGTTTGAGCTTTGCGACTTGTTTACATCATCGTTTGGATGAACAGGTTTTTTGCTTCCAAGTTCGCCACCGGCAATTTCAATTGCACGGTTGGAGATTACTTCGTTTGTGTTCATATTAGTTTGAGTGCCAGAACCTGTTTGCCAGATAGAAAGCGGAAAATGAGCGTCTAATTTGCCCTCGATTACTTCGTCGGCTGCTTTCACAATTAGTTCTGCCTTTTCTTTTGGCAGAATTCCCAAGTCAGAATTAACCAATGCTGCTGCTTTTTTCAATATGCCCATTGCGCGAATAATTGGGCGGGGCATCTTTTCAGTCCCGATTGCAAAATGAATTAATGAACGGGCTGATTGGGCTCCATAGTAAAATTCATTAGGGACTTCAATTTCGCCCATTGTGTCTTTTTCAATACGTGTTGCCATTTTTCTCCCAAAAGTTTTTTAAAAGTAAAAAAACGTATTTTTTCGAACTATATTATTATATAATCGAGAAGTTCAAGTTTAATTAAACTTTTGATTTATCCTATTTTTTCTTAAATTTAAAAGTTTATATGGAGTTGCTATGCGTAAATTATTGTTTTTGGGATTTTTATTAATTCTGTTTTCCACTGAATTGTTTTCGCAACCTTTGAAGGTGCAGCGACCAAAACAAAAGGAATTGCCCAAATTTGAATTATCTTTCGATTACCAGATGAGCAATGCTTCCACTTATTTTAGTAGCAAAGGTAATATTGTCTCCCGGGCAGTCGATACAGTGCCAATTATCAAGGACGATTCGATTATTGGATACAAAAAATACACATTCCAGCTTGCAAGGTATTACTTTATTCCAAATTTCAAATGGAGAGCAACAAAGAACTTTACCATAAATGCAAATTTATCTTTTGTTTATTCAAATCACAACGAAAAATATACTTACGACTCCAACTACAGGCAAGCCACAAAAGCCGATTTCCATATGTTTCAGGTAGAAAATCTGAAACTAACGGGCGAGTATTCGATTTTAGATGGCAATACAGGATTGTCTTTGATTGGGGGTGTCTATGTGCCGTTTGGATACTATCGCGGACAGGACGACCCACATTATGATTTCCTTTGCGACGGGGCTTTCGAACTTCTTGCCGGAGCTAATTTTAAGCAGACTATTGATAATGTCAATATCGAACTTGGCAGTATTTACAACTGGCGCGACGAAGATTTGAAACCAAGATTTATTTTTAATTCGAAGCTTGGTATTGTATCAGTTCCGGGAACACAGCTTTTGTTCTTTGGGCGTTATTTCCTTCCGCTTGGAGATAATGCAAAACTGCCAAAATTCGATTTACGTCGTCGTCCGCTGAACGAAGAAACTTTACAGGTTGGCGCCGGATTTAATATTTTGTTCGATAATGATGTTTTCATCAATACCGGCTACAATCTGAATATAGCCGGCAAAAACGCTCTTGGAAATGGTGTTTTCAACGTAATGATTGGATACCGCTTTTAGTTATGAAGTCCGATGAATACTATATCAAAGAAGCAATTAAACAGGCAAGAAAATGCTCATCATCGGAAGATGTTCCCGTTGGTGCAGTAATTGTCAGGGAAGGGAAAATCATTGCCCGTGGATACAATCAAGTGGAAAAAAAGAATAATGCTACTTCCCACGCAGAAATTATTGCAATAGAACGTGCTATAAAAAAAGTGGGCTACAAGCATCTGCTCGATTGTGATATTTACGTTACGCTCGAACCTTGTCCGATGTGTAGCGGTGCGATTGTCCTTGCTCGTTTGCGTCGGCTTGTTTTCGGTGCGTTCGACCCAAAAACTGGTGCAGCTACAAGTCTCTATAATATTACTTCGGACGAAAGACTTAACCACAGGCTTGAAGTGCTTGGCGGCGTATGCGAAAAAGAATGTTCGCTAATGCTTAAAGACTTTTTTAAAAAATTGCGGGAACGAAAAAATGGATAATTCGCTTGCACCGGCTTTATATATTGTTCCTACTCCAATCGGAAACCTCGAAGATATTACTTTTCGGGCTGTGCGAATACTCAAACAATGCGACATTATTGCCTGCGAAGATACCCGAACAGCCTCGAAATTATTGAAATTGCTTAATATTGAGCCTAAATTGCTCGTTAGCTACTTCGAACATAATGAACGTGCTCGCGCAAGCGAATTAATCGACAAAATCAAAAGTGGAAAAAGCGTGGCTCTTATCAGCGAAGCTGGCACTCCGGTTATTTCCGACCCAGGCTGGGCTGTTGTGCAGGAAGCTATTGCAAACAATATTGAAATCGTATCGCTTCCGGGTGCCTCTGCATTTCTAACAGCTGTTGTTGCAAGTGGAATTGCCGCGGATAAATTTGCTTTTTTTGGTTTTCCGCCCCATAAAAAGGGAAGAAAAACGTTTCTTCAAAAAATTGCTGAATTGGATATTACGGCTGTAATGTATGAATCGCCGTACAGAATTCACAAATTGCTCGGTGAATTATGCGAAATAGCAGCGCCAGAAAGGAAAATTTGCCTTGCTCGTGAACTTACAAAAATTTACGAAGAGTATATTCGCGGCTCTATTGCGGAAGTCAAAGAAATAATTCAAAATAAAAGTAACCTTAAAGGTGAATTTGTTGTCATTTTAGAAGGGAAAAAATAGGTTTCTATATGCTTATTACATTCGAAGGAATAGATGGTTGCGGAAAAACAACCCAGATAAAGTTGCTCAAAGAATATATTGAAAGCAAGGGATTGTCTGTTGTTACTGTGCGCGAACCCGGTGGAAGCGATTTTTCTGAACAACTGCGTAAAATTCTGCTTTCTTCAAAAAATAAAGTCGGGGCTCGCTCCGAACTGATGCTTTTCGAAGCAGCCCGTGCCAATCTTGTTGATAATATCATTAAGCCAGAACTGCGTCGGGGGAAAATTGTAATTTGCGATAGATTTTTTGATTCCACTACTGCTTATCAGGCGTTCGGTCGAGGTTTGCCACTTGATTTTGTGCAAAAGCTCAATCTGTTCGCAACCGATGGGCTCACTCCGAACCTTACTGTTTATTTGTCCATTTCTCTCGAAGAATCGAAACGCAGAACATCGCGTCAGGAATTCGACAGAATTGAAAAAGCAGGCGATGAATTCTTTCTGAAAGTTATCGAAGGATACAACTATATTGCCCGTCAGGAGCCTGATCGTTTTGTTGTGATTGATGCGAGCGGCTCACGTCAGGAAACTGCCCTGAAAGTGCGCGAAGTATTCGAAAAACGTTATTCTGCTTTGTAGCTGCGAGAATATTTTTCAGCAGTTATTGTATTTCTTTCAATATTTCCAACATTTTGTTGTATGCTTCCTCGCTGATTTTGTCTTGCTTGTGCAGAATTGACGCTAAAAATAGCGTCAGTTGTCTGTATTCATCGGCATACTGACTGTGATTTTTCAAATTTTCGAGATGTATTTTTATTCGTTCGGCGTCTGCACGAGCTACCGGTCCTGTGATTGGCACCTGTTTGCCTTGTTCAATTGCCGAAAAAGCATTCTCGAAAGAGGTTCGAAGTATTGGCAGAAGCACCTCCGATGGCGAAAGCGAAAGATTTTCGCACTGCAAGCGCGCAAATTCGACAACTCCTTGCAAAAAGTTCGACACCGAAACACCGATAGCGTGATAAAGAGGCTTGTTCCGCAATATTTTTTCATCGAGCAGGTGTGCCACTCCTCCAATGTCAGAAATAATCCGGCGTGCAATTTCAAAATCGTCCGCTGTGCAGTCGCAACCCCAGAAAATCCCATCGAAAATATTCTCGCGATACTCTCCAAATGTCTGCATTGGATGAAGCGATAATGTCTTTATTCCAAATTCGGATAATGGACGAAGCACTTCTCGCGACGTTGCACCGCTCAAATGAAACGCTATTTCGCATATCTTTCTTTCTGTGGAAATTCCGCAAATGTCATTTACTATTTTTTCGAATACTCCGTCGCTTGTAGCAATTGCAACAACCGACACAGGTTCTTTTGTCTGTTCAATTGCTGAATATATTTGAACGTTGCCCGGAAAATCAATTTCTTTTGCCTGTTTTCTTGTAACGACCCATTTGAGTTGTCCACTCTGAATTAGTTTCCGGCAAATTGCATAACCAACTTTTCCTAATCCTACAATTCCATAAGTGAACTTACTCATTTTCAACTCCGAATAGTTTTTTATATTCTTCGATTTCACGTTTGCTCGGAGCATAAGGTTTTTCTTTGATAGTTTCGCGTGATTTTCTGTTCTGCTGTGGTGAATGTTCTACGAATTTCAGAAAATTTTCCGCAGTCAGCACCGAACACATCTGAGCCTTTGCATATGCATACACTTCAAGATCTGAGCTTACAACAACAAGGTTAGTTCTGACGGGTTCTTTATCAATTATTTGCTTGATTATTATGTCTGCACTCTGATTGCCTGAATTAACAAGTTGAATTTTCCCTACAAGATTTATAGGTTCGTCAATCCGACCATCGCAAACTAATGTAAAACGATAAGAAGGATATTTGCTCTGATAATTCTTGATTAACTCAATTAACACTGAAACAGAAGTTTGAGCATCTTTTTTGTGTGATTTGCTCAAATTGATTTTATTGATTACATTGAATGTATCTAAAATGTAATGTTTCATATTATTGCTTGAAAAATGAAAATAATGGGAATAATAAACGCAACTCCCGATAGTTTTTCCGATGGTGGAGATAACGAAAATCTGTCGGTTGTATTGGAAAAAGTTGGACGTTGGCTCGACCTTGGAGTTGATATTCTCGATATTGGTGGCGAAAGCACGCGTCCCGGCTCCGACCCGGTTCCGGCCGGAATTGAAATTCAGCGGACTATTCCTTTAATTCAGGCGATTAAAGAGTGTTATCCGCAAGCCTGTATTTCTATCGACACAACCAAGTTTGAAGTTGCCGAGCAGGCTATTGCAAACGGTGCAGATATGATAAACGATATTAGTGGGCTTACCTTCGAACCTCGGCTTGCAGAACTTGCCGCCAGGCACAACAAGTCGCTTTGCATTATGCATCTGCCTGCTCCACCGAAAACTATGCAGCAAAACATACATTACGATAATTTGCTTGACGATGTCTATAAATTTCTCGAACGACAAATAGACTTTGCCCGAAGCAAAGGTGTTCAGGAAATTTATGCAGACGTTGGAATTGGCTTTGGCAAAACATTCGAGCAAAATTGGGAATTGCTGAGAAATATTGATTATTTTCGTCGTCTTGGTGTGCCGCTATTGTTGGGCATATCAAGAAAACGCTTTATAGGTGAATTTCTCCAAATAACTGAACCAAAGGAAAGAGATTTTGCAACCATCTTAATACACGCTTTGCTATGGCAACATCAAATAGAAATAATCCGCGTTCATAATGTAGAAATGGCAATGCAGATGAAGCGGATAGCTGAAAAATTAATTGAATTCTAAAAGAAAAATATCTCTTCGCTTTTTTTGCTTTTTTTACGAAATTTGCAAGTTGTTTTTATTTACTTTATTGTTATTTAGTTATGAAAAAAGAAATTAAGAAAATTTTAGTTACTGGGGCTTTAGGGCAAATCGGTAGCGAACTTGTGATGGAACTTCGCCGTCGCTACGGCAATAATAATGTTGTTGCTTCAGACATTCGTCCAAATCCTCCGAAACACATTGCCGAAAGCGGTCCATACGAAGTAGTCGATGTTACAAAAGCCGACAATATCCGTCAAGTTATTATCAAATATGATATTGACACTATTTTCCATATGGCTGCAATTCTCTCGGGTGTTGGCGAAAAAGACCCTCAGCTCTGCTGGAACGTTAATATGAACGGCACTATGAATGTGCTCGACCTTGGTGTTAAATTCGAATTAGCTCGAATTATCGTTCCTAGCTCAATGGCAGTATGGGGAACTGGCATTCCGAAAGAAAATGTTCCGCAAGATAGCGTTCTTCGCCCAACTTCGATGTACGGCGTTACAAAAGTTGCTGGCGAACGTCTCTGCGACTACTACGTCTATCGCTATGGGCTCGATTGCCGCGGGCTTCGTTATCCCGGTATTATTTCTCACGAAACTTTGCCCGGTGGCGGAACTACCGACTATGCTGTGGAAATTTTCTACGAAGCTGTTAAAAATAAAAAATACACTTGCTTTTTGAAAGAAGACACTATGCTTCCGATGATGTATATGCCAGATTGCATCAAAGCTACTATAAATCTTGCCGAAGCTGATTTCAACAATTTAGTTCATCACAGCGATTTCAATGTTGCCGCTTTTAGCTTTACTCCCGGACAACTGGCAGACGAAATTCGTAAATTTATCCCTGATTTCGAAATTACTTATAAACCAGATTTCCGTCAAGCTATAGCAGATTCCTGGCCCTACTCGATCGATGATAGCTGCGCTCGTCGCGAATGGGGTTGGCAACCAAGCTTCGATATTTATTCAATGACTAAAGATATGATTGAAAAACTTACCGAAAAACACAAGAAAGGATTAATCTAAATGAATAAATTGGATGTTCTTGCCATTGCCCGTGAAGTGTTTGATAACGAAATTGCTGAATTGCAAAATGTGTGCCGTAATCTTGACGATGATTTTATTCGTGCCGTCGAATATATCTCAAAAGCTAACAAAATTGTTTGCTCAGGTGTTGGCAAAAGTGGTATCATAGCAAAGAAAATTGCTGCAACTTTTTCCAGTTTTGGCGTTTCGGCAATGTTTCTTCATCCGGTCGAAGCTTTGCACGGTGATATTGGTGCTGTGCAAAAAGGCGATGTAGCTATTCTTCTTTCCAAAAGTGGCAATACAGAAGAACTTATCCGCCTCATTCCATACCTGAAAATATCTTCGGCTTATATAATTTCCATTACAGGCAATTTAAATTCCTATCTGGCAAGACATTCAGACGCTGTGCTTAATGGACAGGTTTCACGCGAAGCCTGTCCGTTCAATTTAGCTCCAACTTCAAGCACAACAGCCGCTCTGCTGCTCGGCGATGCTTTGGCTGTTGCTACTATGAAGGTGAAAGGTGTTACTATTGAAGACTTTTCCCGCTTGCACCCTCTCGGGCAAATTGGTCGTTCCGTTACTTTGCGTGTAAAAGATGTAATGCATACAGGCGACTCTCTCCCAATAATTCAAATAAACTCAACTTTCAAAGAAGCTTTGATTGAAATGTCCCGCAAACCTCTCGGTTGCGTTTGTATTTGCGATAGCCAGCAAAATCTGCTCGGAATTATTACAGACGGCGATGTCCGTCGATTGCTCAATAGATTTGACAACCTGAAAGATATTGTTGTTAGCGAAGTAATGACACCCAACCCGATTGTTATTGATGAAAACTCACTTCTGCTGAACGCTCTTGCTTTGATGGAAAACCGCCAAAGTCAAATCAATGTGCTTCCCGTTGTCGAAAACGGAAAGCTGCTCGGACTTATCCGCTTGCACGATATTGTTCGGAGCGGGCAATAAAATCTAAATAATAATTATTTTCAATATTTTTTTGTTTATTTTGTTGATAATGTATATTTGTATATACATTGTTTATACATATAAGAAAATGGAATTACATGTAATAAAATGGGGTGATAGTCTGGGAATTAGGATCCCTCAGTCTATTGCTAATCAAATAAATATTCAGGATGGCTCCAGAATTAACCTTGTTATCAAAAAAAATAAAATCGAACTTATTCCGGTAGATACAGATGTTATCGAATTGGATAATTTAATCAGTTTGATTTCAGAAGAAAATCTTCACGATGAAGCAGAGACAGGCTACAAACAAGGTAAAGAAAAATGGTAGTTAGCGGTAATGGCATAAAAATACCGAATTAACAGAATTTGAAAAGATTTTTGTGTTTTTGCTAAGAGGAATTCAAAAAATGAGCACACATCATAAAGTAATTCTTGGTGATAGTAGACAAATGGTTGAAGTGCCAGACAATTCAGTACATTTAATAATTACTTCGCCACCTTACTGGCAATTAAAAGATTATGGTTCAGAAAAGCAAATTGGATTTCATGAAAATTATGAAAACTACATCAATAACTTAAATTTGGTGTGGAAAGAATGCTATCGAGTTCTTTGTAATGGATGTAGACTGTGCGTAAATATTGGTGACCAATTTGCCCGTTCAGTTTATTATGGCCGCTATAAAGTTATTCCTATTCGTGAAGAAATAATCAAATTCTGTGAAACAATAGGATTTGATTATATGGGTGCTATTATCTGGCAAAAAGTTACGACTTCAAATACAACAGGTGGTGGAGTTCAAATGGGTTCCTATCCTTACCCTAGAAATGGCATTTTAAAATTAGATTACGAATTCATTCTCATTTTTAAAAAATTAGGCGATAGTCCTAAACCAACGAAAGAACAAAAGGAACTTTCTAAAATGTCCGCAGAAGAATGGAATACATTTTTTGCAGGCCATTGGAATTTCCCTGGCGAAAGACAAACTAATCACATAGCAATGTTTCCTGAAGAATTACCACGCAGGTTAATTAAGATGTTTTCTTTTGTTGGAGAAACAGTTCTTGATCCCTTTGCTGGTAGTGGTACAACCTTACTTGCTTCCAAAAAGCTTAATAGAAATTCTATAGGTTATGAAATCAATCCTGAATTTATTCCAATTATTAAAGACAAATTAGAGGCTGATCAACCAGATATACTCGGCACAAAATATGAATTTATAGAACAAAGACAACTTAATTGTAATTTTGAAAACGAAATCCAAAAGTTGCCCTATATCTTTAGAGACCCTCACTCTCTTGACAAAAAAATAGATATAAAAAAACTACAATTTGGTTCGAAAATTGATAAAAACAGTTCTGTTAAAAGAGAAGAATTATTCACAGTAAAGGAAATTATTAGCCCAGAAAAACTCCGATTGAGTAATGATTTAATAATAAAACTTTTGGGAATAAAACAAGACCTATTAAGTAACGGTAAGGCAGTTTCTTTTTTAATTGAAAAAACAAAAGGGAAACGCGTATTCATAAAATATGATAATATAAAATATGATAATGAAAGCAATATTCTTTGCTATTTGTATCTTGAAAATAAAACTTTTATTAACGCACACTTGATTAAAAGCGGTTTAGTAAAAGTAGATACTTCATTGGAATACAAATACAAACAAAAATTTTTAAAATATTTAGGACAAAACAATGGCTAAAGAATGGATATTAAATTCAGCGATGAATCGTTTCCAACTCAATTTCAAAAGAAATGTTGGCCCGACTTCAGAATCCATAAGAAAATGTGCTCCTAAAAATATTGATGAATGGAGAGAATATTATTTCAAAAATGTAAAACCAAAGGAACATATTATTGAACTTGGTAAAAAACTTTATATCAAAATAACTGAAGTAATTCAAGCAGAAGTAGCTGAAATTACCGAGCAAGATTGTATTGATTATATGATGCAATTAGTAATTGACCGTACCTATGAAGGATATATTACAGAAATTTAAACTATATATGGTCAATTACAAAAAATATTAGGAGTTAAAATAGAACCAGCTCCTGACGAGTGGGATAGATTGTTTAATGTTGATTTCTATATAAAAATCAATGAAAAATACATAGGCTTACAGATAAAACCCGTCAATGCCGGTATTCAATTACCTGAAATATTTAAGGAATATAATTTACAGTTTGAATCTCATCAGAAATTTACAGAAGTTTTTGGTGGTAAGGTGTTTTATTTATTCTCAGAAAAAGTAGGAGAACGAAAAGAAATAAAAAATAAGGAAGTAATTGAGGAGATAAAAGCAGAAATAAAACGACTTGAAAAAATATGGTAAGCCACTACCGCTAACAGCGGCTATACGCCATTAAAACGTCGCATAGCCGCAAACGATAATCAATATTGTCCGGAACGGCGATATTGTGTGGCTTGATTTCAATCCTCAAAGCGGACACGAACAAAAAGGCAGACGACCTGCAATTGTTATCTCACCTCAAATTTATAATTCTAAGACTGGTCTTGCTTTGTTCTGTCCAATTACAAATCAAATCAAAGTTTATCCTTTCGAAGTGATTTTGCCAGAAAATCTTCCTGTTACTGGCGTTATTATCTCCGACCAGATTAAAAGTCTTGATTGGAAAGTTAGAAATGCTGAATTCATTGCAAAGGCACCTGCGGCTGTTCTTATAGAGACTATAAAGAAAGTATCAGCCCTTATTAAAATATAATTTTCAATTATATCTTGCCAAAGTCAAATCAATGTGCTTCCAGTTGTCGAAAACGGAAAACTGCTCGGGGACTTATCCGCTTGCACGATATTGTTCGGAGTGGGCAATAAAAAAAGCCCGCGAAACAATTGCATTTCCGGGCTTTTCTAAAAATTGATAATTCAAAATTATCTGTATCTACGTAAAAATTCTAATCTATCCTGTAATTGAGCAACTGGAACAAGCAGTTGTTCCTTGTCCATTATTGCTGATTCCTGGCTTGCGAACACAAGTTCATAATCTTTGCTCATAACAATTGCTTCTTCCGGGCACACTTCTTCGCAAAAGCCACAGTAAATACAACGAAGCATATTAATTTCAAATTTTGCCGGGAAACGCTCTTTGTCGTCTGGTGTTTCTGCGGCTTGCACTTCGATAGCCAAAGCAGGACACACCCGCGAGCAAAGCCCGCAAGCAACGCATCTTTCTTTGCCGTCTTCTTCGACCAGAACAGGTCGCCCACGATACGAACCCAACGGCTCCCATCTCTCTTCGGGGTATTGGCGTGTCATCTTCGGTCGGAACATACGTTTCAGAGTAAGCCCCAGCCCTCGGGCAATTTCCGGCAGATAAATCTTCTCCCAGAAATTCATCCTGTTTTTTTCTATGTTTTCTGAGTTTATATTCATTTTGATAACTCCTTATTTGAAAATAAGTACGCCGATTGAAGTCAAAATTACGTTTAGTATAGATAATGGAAGCAGAACTTTCCAGCCTAAATTCATCAACTGGTCGTAACGAAAACGTGGAATTGACCAACGCACCCAGATAAAGAACAATACAAATATACCCACTTTTATCATAAATGTTAAAAATTGTGCTAATGCAAGCCCAACCGAACCTTCCTGCAATCCTAACCATTCGGCAGGGAAAGGAAGTTGCCAGCCGCCAAAATACAGCAATGTGATGAATGCAGAAGAAGTTGCCATATTTGCATATTCAGCAAGGAAAAACATTCCGAACTTCATTCCTGAATATTCAGTGTTGTATCCACCTACAAGTTCAGGCTCGGCTTCGGGCAAATCAAACGGAGCACGGTTTGTTTCGGCAAAAGCTGAAACAAGGAAAATGATAAAACCTAATGGTTGCAGAAATACATTCCATTTCCATCCTGCCTGCTGCAAAACAATATCGTTAAGCGAAAATGAACTGCTGATGAGAACTACTCCAATTAGCGACAGCCCCATCGAAAGCTCGTATGAAATCATCTGAGCCGATGAACGCAATCCGCCCATTAATGAATATTTGTTGTTGCTCGACCAGCCTGCAAGCGTAATTCCATACACTCCAACAGAAGTCATTGCAAGTATGAACAAAAAGCCAATATTTACATCAGGTGCTATTCCTAAATAATACTTGACACCATCGATTTCTACGTAATGGGCAAATGGAATAACTGCATAAACGGCAATCGCTACCCCAAGCGAAATAACAGGGGCAAGCGCGTGAAAAAATTTATCTGCGGCTCGTGGAACAATGTCTTCTTTGAAAAAGAGCTTAAATACATCCGCAAATGGTTGCAATAACCCGAAGGGTCCCACCCGATTCGGACCAATTCTATCTTGTATTGCTGCAGAGACTTTGCGTTCTAAATATACTGATGCAGCAGCTCCAAGCAAAACAATATTTAATATTACAAATGCCTTTATCGAAGCTTCTAACAAAATCCAACCTATATTTTCCATAATTATCCAGAAATTAATTCATAAATCAATTTGGTTTCATATAATGTGATTCATAATTATGAAGCACAGGGTCAGGATTGCTTGATTTTCCAAGTATTATTCCTTGATGCCTTTTGAGTAACCGGTAGCTCATACCATTGAATGAACCGACATTGTGTGCTATATCGTTAAAAACATCTTCTGATTTGTTGTAGTTGAAATTGACTGAAAAATGCGACGCTAATAAACTCAACACTTTCCATGCAGGCCGGCAGTTTCGCAGTTCTTTTTGAGTCCAGCGGTCGTTGGCAGCACCGAATTTGTCCAATCTGCTCATTTTCATCCCCATACGATGAAGATTTTCCGTTGTTACAAGTGCTGGTTCGAAATACTGAACCCGGTTGTCTATATTGATAAATGTTCCTTCGCTTTCAGCAAAATAAGAAGATGCAAACACAACATCTGCGATTTCAGTCAGCTTCGAATGGTTGGTGGAATGAATAATTATTGCTTCTGCTTTTTGCAATGCCTGGATATATTTGTCCTCTAAATCAAAGTCATCGTCCATAATATAAACAAGCTTAATCGAGCCGTTTGTAATATTTTCCGATAATTTTTTCAGAGAAAACTTATCTGATGCCGGCGATACACCAACACTGCGACATCCGGCAGAATTCGGATTTAAATCATTTGTTCTTAAAAAATCATCCGCAAAAGATTGCTCTATTCTTTCATAAAAATCTAAATTAACAGATTTTGCTACATTTTTAGCAAATCGGGCAAGCGCATAATTGTTCTCAGTCGAAGAGCGTCCCGAACCGATAAACATCATTTCGGAAGGCTTATATTTACGCAATATTGACGCAGCAGTGGAAATTGCTTCGTCCCAGGATACTTCTGTTTGAGTGCCATTTTTCTTTACTGTTGGGCTCACTACTCTATTTTCATTGATTTTTTTGTAGTACGACAAACGACCGTAGTCGCACATCCAGTATTTATTCACATACATATTTGTCTTTGGCTCAATTCGCAGAATCTCGTTGTTCCGCACACCAATCTGAATATTGCATCCACGCGAGCAACCCATACAAATTGAGTCGTTAAAGCTCATATCCCACACACGGGATTTAAAGCGGAAGTCGGGGCTGGTGAGTGCTCCAACCGGACATATATCAATCACATTCATTGAATAATTATTGTCGAATTTTGCCCCGTCCTGCACTTTTATTGTTACGTGGTCTCCGCGTTGAACGAACGAAAGCACATCTTGTTTGGCAATTTCTTTTGCAAAACGAATACATCTCGAACACGAAATGCACCGTTCAGCATCGAAAAGCACATTAGGTCCCCACGAGACGCGTTTGTCTTTATGGTTCTTTGTTTCTTCGAACCGACTTTCGCCTCGTGAGTGATTAAAAGCATATTCCTGCAATTTGCATTGCCCGGCTTCATCGCAAATAGGGCAATCGAGCGGATGATTTATGAGTAAAAATTCCATTACTGCTTCTTGTGCTTTGATTACTTTATTGTGATTGATGCGAACGTGCATTCCATCTGCAACCTGAGTAGCACAAGCAATTTGAAGCTTCGGCATATAAGAAACGATGATATTGCCGTTGCTATCTGTTTCAAATTCTCCGTTTGGCAGCCTTTTGGGCAAACCCACTTCGACCAGACACATACGGCAGTTTCCTGCAACTGATAGTTCCGGGTGCCAGCAGAAATGTGGCACATATAATCCGTTATCGTATGCTGCTTCAATTATTGTTTTACCGCTTTGCGTTTCTATGCGTTTCCCATCTATATATATATGCGGCATTAAATACTCCAAATATTAATTATTTGAAAAACAATAAAAAATATGACGAAAAAACTTTTATATATTTTAGATAAAGCTTGTTTCTTTCTTGCAAATCATTAATTATTTAGGTGAATTCCAATAATTGAACTCTATCCTTTGAAAATTTGTCCTTTCCAGTGAACTTTTTTGGAAAATAATGTGAAAGGAATTATTAGCTCTATTATTAAGAAAAACAGAATTGACGGAATTATATATTTAAGCAATTTGTTTTGTTTGAGCTTAATCGCACTCGGAAAAATTATCGAGAAATCACCCATAAATCTTAACAATAATAGTAATATTGCAAATATGTAATTTGCTGTGAATAATGACGCTACAATGCCAATCCACATAAGCAAACTCGATAGGACGAAAACAACAGCCTTCCACCCCAGAGTTAGTCCACCCATTGCCCAGCGGCGATGCTGACTGATGTATTCTGTGAAAGTTTTGCAAGGTCTTGTAGTTACTGTCCCGTTGATGTCAGTTACATAGTGAAGTGAATGTCCGCAATTATGAACAGTTTTCAGCAATGATAGGTCTTCTGTTACCGAAAAAGGAATTTTCTTGTAGCCACCAATTTCTTCATATACTTTTCTTCTGACGGAAAGGTTATTGCCGTAACATCCAAGTGGTATATTTAACGCAACTCCTGCCGAAGCCATCGTGTTCATATAAATCCATTCGACAGACTGGATAATATCAAACAAGCGTTTTCCATCGACCAAAGTAAATGAAGCAACCAAGCCAATATGCTCGTCTTCATAGTTCTTAGCTATAGTTCTGATCCATTCAGGATGCACTATGCAATCGGCGTCTGTCATAAGCAAAATTTCACCTTTTGCAACTTCTGCACCGAAATGCAAGGCTCCGGCTTTGCCACGTAAATTTTGCTTTTGTTGTTCGTCTTTTATGCTCAATACTTTGATATTATCAAATTTTGCAGCAACTTTCTGCATAATCGATAGTGTATTGTCGCTTGAACGGTCGTCGATGGCAATAATTTCAAATTTTTCCTTCGGGTAATTGCTCGAGGCAAGCGAAATTAGACATTGCTCAATTGTTTCTTCTTCATTTCGGGCTGGAACAAGCACGCATACGCTTGGCTCAAATTCACCTTGTCCTATGCTCTTCCTTCTGATTTTGCCTGCTCCTACGAACATAAACAATGTTCGGGCAAGATAGACTACAACGGCTGCAATAAATATATATATCATATTTCTTTCTGTTTTTTAACAAAATTAACAATTAAAGGATAATTTTTTGTTAAGATTGAAAGAAAAATAAAAAAATAATTGTAATTATTAAATTATTGGAGTGTTAATAATATAATGGGTAAATATTGTTTAATTTTTTAGGTATCAACATTAAATGATTTTTAAATATTCTATGCATTAGAAAAAATATTAAGCAAAATATAAAAATTTGTTAATTTTATTTGGGATAGGTTTCTATTTTTATTAAATTAATATAATGAATAGAACTAATTAACCAAATAATTTATTAACAAAATTGGACTAGTTATGGAAATAAAAGGCTCAAAAGTATTGGTGTTAGGTGGCTGGGGGCTTGTAGGTTCCGCAATATGCCGCAAATTAATGGAACACGAACCTGCTCAATTAGTTATTTTGTCTTTAAATCAGTGGGAAGCAGAAGATGCAGTTGCTCAACTTAGACGCGAATTCCCATCTGCCGATCCAAATATGTTTGTTCCTAAATGGGGCAATATTTTTGCTCGCACAGAGTGGAAAGATATGAATTGGGGCGATGTTATTGCTAATGACGATATGCGAAGCGAATTTTTGAAGGATATATTTTTTGATTTGGACGAGAAAATTCTTACCCATTCTTCCTTGTATAATCTAATAGTCGAAACAAAACCAGATTTAGTAATAGATTGTATAAATACTGCAACAGCAATTGCTTATCTTGATATTTATAATACTGCAATAAATGCTATTAAGAAAATTGACAAAGGCGAATTAGACAGAGCTCTTATCGAAAGAGTGATTGCAAGCGCCTATGTTCCTCAACTAATCAGACATATCCAGATTCTTTATCGCGGCTTGCTCGATGGCAAAGCAAAGATGTATTTTAAAGTTGGCACAAGCGGAACAGGCGGTATGGGTGTGAATATTCCTTACACACACAGCGAAGAACGTCCGTCGCGCGTATTGCTTTCGAAAACAGCTGTTGCCGGTGCTCAGACTTTGTTGCTTTTCTTGCTTGCCCGCACTCCAAATGGACCAATTGTCAAAGAAATAAAGCCAACCGCTGCGATCGCCTGGAAAAAAATTGCTTACGGAGAAGTAAAACGCCGCGGTCGTGCAATTCCGCTTGTAAAGATGAATTTTGATGATGCTCGTCCTGCCGAAGGTAAATTTGTGTTTGATGATGCTACTGGTGTTGTTGATACTGGCGATGTGTATAAATCAGTATTTATCGACACCGGCGAAAACGGCATTTTCTCCAAAGGCGAATTTGAAGCAATTAGTGCACTCGGGCAAATGGAAATTGTTACACCCGAAGAAATCGCAGAATATTTAGTTTTCGAAATTCGTGGTGGCAATACTGGTCGTGATGTTATCCAAGGGCTTGATGCCTGCACATTAGGTCCAACATATCGTGGTGGTATGTTAAGAAATATTGCACTCGAAAAAATTAAGAAATTAGAAAAAGAATACGGTGTTGATTCTGTTGCTTTCGAATTACTTGGACCACCAAGACTTTCCAAACTTCTCTATGAAGGATTTATTTTGAGAAAAATTGTAGGGGCAATGAAAGATATTTCCAAATTCTCACCCGAAGAGCTTTCTCAAAAAGCACTCGAACTTGTGAAAAACGATGAGAAACTACTCGCCGAAATGCTTTCTATCGGACTGGTTGTTCTCTTGCCAGATGGTAAGAAATACCTGCGTGGAAAAGATGTGAAAATCCCGGTTCGCCGCGGTGAAACTCAGCTCGATATGACACCGGAGAATATTGAACAGTGGTGCTACGAAGGATGGGTAGATCTTCGTCCGAAGAGCTTCCGCGATTGGCAGGAACGTTGCGAAAAAATTATGGCTCACGCTCGTCAGGTGCCAGAGGACGAAACTGGTTCGAGATATTCCTATACTTTGGATTACTGGAATCATTTCGAAACTTTCGAAGAAGGCAAAATTGCTGGCTGGCTATTCGAATTCGAAGATAAAGGTTGGAGATTTAAACGTTAATTATAGATTGTTATGAGTGTTAATTCAATAAATTGATTGTTTTTAAATACACATTTGGAGTTTACAATGAAGAAATTTATTCTTATTATCGCACTTTTTATTGGACTGCTTGCCAATGATGTGCTTGCAAACAATGATAAGAGCGATGAAATCCTTCGCAAAAGCGGGCTGAATATTCCTGCCGGTCCTGCGCCAAATAGTGCGGGGACTACGTACCCTATTCAGTTCAACGAAACTAATATTGACAGGCAGGGAGTAAACCGCGCAGTATCGACCGGTTATTACTTCGTCGATAGCGACGACCGTTCTATCCAGTGGGGACCTCAGGACGGTTTTGTTGATACTACTTTTCAACCAACTACGTGGAGAAGAATTCTTCCCGGACCAAGACTGGTAGACTCTACATACTGGCAGACAAACAAGGAAGAAGGTTTGAGATTCTTCCGTAATCCTGCTCAGGTGAATTTCTTCCGTCATCGTGATGCAAACAATAATCCTATTGTTGTGGATTCAACTGATAATGCAATTGCTGGTCCGATCCCAATTGGTTTCGGTTTCTATTTTAACGGTATTCGTTACGACTCATTCTATGTTTCTACTAATGGTGTAATCGCTCTTACTAACCGCCGTTATTATTATAACTCTGCTGGGCAAAGAACAATTCCTCCTGGTGCTACTACTGCCTACGACCCAATGAGTATGGACTGGTTTGTCCGCACAACCAGAGTAGGAAATGGATTGACCGACCCTGAACCAGATGATTTCGGATATAGAGTGTCTGTTCTAAACAACCAAATTACAACTGCTACAGCTGGTATTCGTGCCAACGGTGGCAACCAGTTGCAGAATTTATCTACTACTACAAACCGTGGTGCATATATTGCTCCGTTCTGGGGACCAATGCATCTTTCGCAATGGAGCGTCAGAGACAATCGTCCGGACGACCACGGGCGCGTTTACTATAAACGCGAAATTGATGGAAGTAAGTTAACAATTTATTTTGTTAATATTGCTCCGCAAGCCGGTACATATCAATTCCCACAAGGAACATATACTGCTCAAAGC
>JAOAGZ010000110.1 GCA_026415495.1 Eximiradius proteiniborus
CTGCGATGTATCTGCTTTATGTAGTCGAGCGAACCGTCAGTAGAACCATCATCTACAAATATCACTTCATAGCGTCCGTGCGTTAGTTCCTGAAGCTCTTTCTCTAATTGCAATGCAAGTTCGGGAATGGATTCCTCTTCGTTGTAAAGTGGAATTACAACAGAAATTAATAATTCGCTCTTGCTGTTCTTGTGTTGGTTCTGTTGGTTCTGCTGATTTTGCTGATTTTGATGTCGCTTTGCATTTTGTACGTCTTTTTGATTTGCTTTTTCTTTTTTCTGGTTTTCTTTTCTGTTTTCGTTATTTCTTTTTTCCATAATCTATCTGTTAATTAATAATTTATTAAAATAAAAATTATTATTTATGTCGATAATTTTAATAAAATAAACACCATTCTGTAAATTTACAAGATTAATTTTTTCGCTCGAAAGCGAATTGGTATTAAACACAATTTCTGATAATTCATTGTAAATTTCAATTTTACTGATTTTTTCGCTATTGCTTAGCGATATCCATCCATTAGACGGATTTGGATAGACTGCAAAATTTTCGTTGTCTTGCGTCACTGAGGTTGGAACTTTCGTATAAACTACATCAATATAAATCGGTATTTTCGGAAGATTTTCGTTGTTAATAACAACAGAATTTGTAGTTTTCATATCTGCAGAAAAAAGCAGATTCAATTCATCATAAATTCTTGCAGATTTGACGTAATCTGGCAATTTCCCCCACGAAATAGTTGCAACAGACGGAACGCGTTTATTTAATTCAATTTTATAACGATGATGAAATTCATTTTCGTCGGCTGGCACACTTCTAAAATCTTTATAGCTAAATAGTCCATCAATGTTTGTTGTGTCTAAGTTGAATATAGCAAAAATATCAAATGCGGGAGGCGGGAATGGTGGAATTTCGATTTCTCCGAGATGAGCATCTAACCCATCAGTAGCAGAAGAAACTGCACCAAATTCAAGCAGACTATCGCTTGCAAATGTATTATCAATAGTAAGCCGCACTCTCACATCAAATTCTTCCGAGATTGCCTCGGAATACATAAAAATCGCAATTATTGCAATAGTGAATATTTTTATTCTCATATCTACCTTCCTTCTTATAAACTAAAACAAATGGGCATCATTTGTTTTAGATGCCCATTTGTCGTGAAAAAGATAATTAAGAAATTATCTTACAATGTTGATTTTAGCAACTTCTGTGCGGTCGCCAGCAACGATTTTAACGATATAGTTACCAGTTGCGAAGCGGGAAGCATCAAAAGTATATGAATGATTGCCAGCGTTCAAGCTGCTGTTTAGCAATGTAGCTACTTCGTTACCGAGTGCATCGAACAACGAAATTGTAACATTTGCATTCATCGGAATTGCAAAGTTCACAGTTGCTGTCGATGAAACTGGGTTTGGACTTACCATCAGATTAGCGTCCGAAGCTGCATCAACTTTTACAAGCTTGAATGCATTGTATGTAGCGCGGTTGATAGTTACAGCATTGTTGAAGCGGTTGATTTCGCCAAATACTTCGCCAGTAACTACATCAACTACTTTGTATGCATC
>JAOAGZ010000111.1 GCA_026415495.1 Eximiradius proteiniborus
CCATTCGCCCGTGAAGTTGCCTTGAAGTAGTTGCTTGCCACCGAACACAGTCGAATCTGTAATAAACTGAATTTGCTGAGCAAGGCGGTATGCACCTTTTGCAAGAGCTACCTTTTCATCTGTTCCCAAAGCTCCAGATGAAGCAGTAGCAGTAGCATCCTTGATTTGGGCCATTAATGAGTAAATCTGATCTAATGCATCCTGTGCAATAGAAGTTACATTCTTTGCATCGCCGGCAGAGTTTAGCGCTGCTTTCAATGCACCGTTGCGAGCTTGCAACGCACGTGATGTAATATAGCCCGAAACGTCGTCAGCTGCTGAGTTGATTCTCTTTCCTGTGGAAAGACGCAATTGACGTAATGCGATGTTATTGCTTGATGCTGTTAGTGCATTATAGGCATTTTCTGCCGGGATATTGGTGCGGATACGGCTTTCACCGCTAATTGCTGATGGCATAATAAACCTCCATGTAAATTATTTTTTTCGGGCATCCTGCCATCAATATTTATTTAAGTCCTATCTTCCTGTACTATTTTTCGGCAATTTTCTGAAAAACTTTAATCCTTAAATATTTTTCAGATTTGCATTTTCTTTTCAATTAAATTATCGTCAGCTTTTTTTTGAACTTTAGCATTTTTTTTCAATTCATCAATTTTTTTACGGCATTCATGATTTTCTCGGGGCGAAGGTGTTCCAGGCAGAAATACTCTTCATTTATGCACTTTGGACTAAAAAAGCATTTGCATTCTTTATCCGGCTCGACTATTTCGCCTCGCCCGTATAGCTCAAATTCGTGTTTGTTGAATATGTTGTTCATTAGAACAACTTTTTTCTGCAACCCTATTGCAATATGAAGTCCCATTGTTACAGCCGTTACCACCAAATCGCACTGATTAACAAGCGAAATGAATGTATTTAAGTCAAAATATCCGAAATATTGAACCCCGCTTTCTCGCGAAATTGTTGTATTTTGCTCGTGTTCTTGCTCGCCGCCCAAAAGAATTGGCACATAACCCTCAGCTTTTAGCTTTTTAGCAAGCTCTATCCAATATTCCTGCTTCCATAGTCGTGACACCCACCGTGCACCACAGCCAGTATTCAGTCCAATCACTCCTTTCCCGCGATTTGGAATATCCCATTGCTTATTATTTTTTAATTCCAATTCGTATTCTTCACCAGAAAATTCATATCCGCATATTTCAAATATTTCTTGAAGATAATTTTTTGTGTTTGCTTTATTTACATCGTCAAATAATCCTGTTAAATACTTATGCATAGCGCGTTGATTTGCAGGCATAGGTTTTCCTTCGACAAGAGTGAACCCATCGATATAGTCTGCATTCAATTGCGATGCCAATGCACATGCGTGATGGTCTTTGTCAAGATTTATCACTTTGAAAAAATGAACACTTCGCAAGCTAATTACTGATTCAAGATTAAA
>JAOAGZ010000112.1 GCA_026415495.1 Eximiradius proteiniborus
TTCAGATAAGTTACATCTGTCCATAATGGTTGATTATCATCAGGAGGCCAATCTGCAAAAGCACTTGGAATTGTCAGCTGTTTTTCATCTTCTGTATACCCAATGATTTTGCCATTTTTTGAACATATAACTCTTTTTGGGGTTTTTGCAAACTTGTTTAGATAATTTGAACTTGGAAGTGGAAGATTATCGAATTCCCCAAGCTCAATCTTTTGCCTAATCATTTTTAATGTTTCGTCGTCAAATTTCGGTGGACGAAATTCTTTCTCTGTGTCATATATCCAATAGAACCATTCAGGATGATGCAAAGAGAGTTCGCTATCAATCGATGCAGTTCGGAAAACAAATTCCACTACTACTTTTATTCCGAGTAACTTTGCAGCTTCAATAAAAGCTTTAAACTGCTGTTCTACTGTCATTTCAAGGAGTGGCTCGGCTAAATATTCGTCCAATTTGTATGGATTATTAATCGAATAAGGACTTCCTAAATTCCCTTTTTTGTTATACTTCCCAATAGAAGTAACTGGCAGCAAATAAATAGTACCAACACCTAAGCTTTTTAAATATGGAAGAATGGCAATGCTTTTGAGAAATGTTCCTGTTTGGCGGAAAGAATCAATCGGAACATTGAGTAAATCATTATTATCCAAATGATCGAATGAAGTTGCATATCGTACAAATAGGTTATATACAATATCACAATCGGTTGATTTCTCTTTCGATAGTTCTAATATTCTATCTAAACGCTCAGAAAAAAAATCATAAGGATCAACCTTGATTTTTCGAGTGCTATCTTTCTCAATCCAAAGCTCGGGAATAAAGTAATTATATTTATACTTTTTCCCCACATTATTTTTCAGGTTATTCCATAAATAGTTGAAATCGGTCATACTAACTTTTTATTTTGATGAAAAAAAATTTATTCATATTTTACTTAAAGTTTCTATATTTAAAGGAGAATTTATGAAAATTTTCAGATTTATACTAATTGTAATAGGTATTTTTATTTTCTTGTTGTTCGCAATTCCTTTTTTCCTTCCAAATCGAGCATATTCCGAAAGAGAGATAGTAATAAATCAACCAATAGACAGTGTTTATTATTATTTGTTGGATTTAAATAATTTTAAAGATTGGAATCCTTGGACCGACATGGAAAAGGAATTGGTGCTTTCTGTAACAAATAATAATTTGGATATTGGCTCTAAAATTGAATGGGAGGGAGATTCTTTGGGATCAGGCTACTTGGAACGCATCGAATTAATACCAAACAAGTTAATAAAATCAAAAATCATTTTCATCAAACCTTGGAAAAGCGAGGCAAACGACATGATGAATTTTGAGAAAATAAACGAAAAAAGTACAAAAGTTAGATGGGGTATGCAAATGCAACTAGATTATCC
>JAOAGZ010000113.1 GCA_026415495.1 Eximiradius proteiniborus
TATTGCATACGCCCGTTGTCCCATTTCCCAGCACGAATAAAAGGCATATCTAAACTGTATTTCTTCAACACATTAAAAGTTGTATCGCCTTGAGCAAAAACGCAAAAATCAGACTGAGCTACTCCGCGATAAAGCCCTTCGTCGTTCATCCTTGTATTTTTATTCATCAAATTGCAGCCAATCTCTTCGAGCGAATAAATTACCGCATTCCATATTTCCTCAAAACTGTTTTGAAAATCTTCTTCATATTTTTCCTTGTAGAACTCATATCCTTTTGGCACTTTCTGTTCTTGAGCAAAAGTGGGTGCAAAAATTAATAGAAAAACAAGAATTATCAGCGACTTTTTCATATAAACTCCCAAAGGAATATCTTAATAATTTTAACGATAAATTAACACAATGGTTACAATTTTGCAAATCAACTAAGCAAAGTTATCAATTAATTCAACACCTGAACTTGTCCCGATCCTTTCGGCACCAGCATCTATCAATTTCAAAGCAAAATCAACCGTTTTTATTCCTCCCGATGCTTTTATTTTTATGCTTGGGCTGCAATATTTCCTCATTAGTTCAACATCTTCAACTGTAGCACCCGTTTTGGCAAAACCAGTTGATGTTTTAATAAAATCCGCACCAGAATTTGATACTATCTTGCAAACTTCAATTTTTTCTGTTTCTGTTAATAGTGCAGTTTCAACAATCACCTTCACTATAGCTTTTGCTTCGTTGCTGAGCCTAACAATTTCAGAAACTTCTTTCTCAACGTAGCTATAATTTCTGTCTTTCAATTTCGCAATATTTATGACCATATCAAGCTCTGTGGCACCTGCAAGCAATGCCATTCCCGCTTCATAGAACTTCACATTCGAAATGTTTGCTCCAAGTGGAAATCCAATAACCGTTGCAATTTTAATCACGCTGTTTTGTAGCAATTTTTTGCAAACCTCAATATTGCACGGATTGACGCACACCGCTGCAAAATTATATTTAATAGCATCTTGGCAAAGCATAGCAATTTCGTGTTCTGTCGCATCTGCTCGCAATAGAGTACTATCAATATATTTCGCAAATTCTTCTTTTGTTTGTGGTATCATAAAATTATCCTTTATTATTAAATTTATTTTCTAATATTCTTTTTAATTTTTCCATATACCATTGCGGCGTACTTGTCGCTCCAGTGATTCCAATGGAATTATATTTCAAAAGTTCATCTATTGCTAGTTCTTTTATGTCCTCAATAAAAATTGTATTTTGATTCGCTTTTTTTGCTATTTCAAACAATATTTTCCCATTTGATGAGTTCTTCCCAGCAACGAAAATCACAAATTCGTGCTC
>JAOAGZ010000114.1 GCA_026415495.1 Eximiradius proteiniborus
GGATCAGTCGAAGACAACCTGCCTGTCGAAGCAACTGTTTGATTAAAACTTGTATGAATTTTACCTGTCTGTGGATTTATTAGTCCCGGCAATGCATCGACATACGTTGATTTTAACTTCACAAGCTGCCTATATTCCAATATTGCTGCTGCAATTGGATATTTAGCTGCCAATTCTGCTAGTACTGAAGCATCTGTGCTATATCCTGTTTTTGTTTTCTTCAATGCTTTTATCTGTAATTTATCGAATAATATTTCTCCTAACTGCTTTGGAGAATCTATATTGAATTCTTCACCTGCATAATCAAAAATTATCTTTTTAAGCTGTAATATTTCTTCATTAAGTTCTATTGAAATTGATTGTAAAACATTCCTATCAACTTTCACTCCATCATATTCCATATCTGTAAGAACTGATATTAATGGGAACTCAATTTCATTTGCTAATTTGGTCATATTTGCTTTTTCAAGCTCTTTTTCTAACACATTCTTCAACTTGATTACCAAATCAGCATCTTCACAAGCATATTGCGAAACAATATCAATGGGAACATCTCGCATAGAAATTTGCTGCTTTTTGTTTTCTCCAATTAGATCAGAAATTGGGATAGGTTTATAATTTAGCCAACGCTCGCTCAATGCATCAAGATTGTGCCGTGCCTCTGGATTTAGCAAATAATCTGCGACCATAGTATCAAATGATATTGGGTGAACATTAATTCCGAACCTTTTTAAAATAAATGTATCAAATTTTGCATTTTGACCACATTTTGCAATTTTTGGATTTTCTAGTATTTTCTTTATTTCATTAATAACTGTTTCAAAAGGAATTCCACTTTCATTATTATCTTGATTATTTGAATTTTGACTATTAGAAAAATCAAATAGACTAGTTGTATTGCTGAATGTATTGTTATCTTTTCGTTGGGAAATCGGAATATAGAATGCTTCGCCTTCCTTAACTGCAAATGAAATGCCAACTATTTCGCAGTTTTGTCTATCAAGAGAATCAGTTTCAATATCAAATGCAATAATTTCAAAGCTACCAAGATATCTAATGATTTCTCTAATATTTGATTTTGAAACTGTTTGATAATTAATTTGAATTTTATCAATATCATCCAATTGGGAATTATTTGTTTTGTCATAATTAATGTTAATATTACCTTTCTGTTGCCATTTCTGGCGAATTTGAACAAAAGATAATTCCTCAAAAAATTTGTCTAATCCATAATAA
>JAOAGZ010000115.1 GCA_026415495.1 Eximiradius proteiniborus
TATAATGAGTATTTCAACAAAAGCATAAAATTGAGAACAGGAACAATTTGCTCTTTCTTTTCATAATATTGAAGCGGGGTAAGCAATTCCCCGCGTTTACTGTCTCTTGGGAATAGATTCAAAACACCTACTCCAATTGATGCATCAATTTTAAGTTTAGATTTAAGTTGCCCTTCTATTCCGAGTCGGGCAAAGCTGCCAATGCGGAATGCACCGGATTTTCTATTAACAACGTAGGAAGTATCACGTTTTTGATCGTTACGCCAGCTGTCGCGATAGGTGAGCTCTGAACGAGTGATAATATTGCCGCGGAGGTCTGCCCCGGCATATATATCTGTTTTTGCCCAATCTAAATGCGTAAGCACATAATAGAACCCGGAACCAACCGATAAATTATGCACCTCGTGCCAGTAAAATATTGTAAGCAAGCCACTCACAGGATAACGTTCTCCTGATGAATATATAGTAAAATCAATATCGACAGGAACACGTATTCTTTCGCCCTTATACATTGTAAGACGTGCCGCAAAGCCCGGTTGAACGGCATCAAAGCTGCCGCCATAAACAAATTTCTTTGTAGTATCATTCTGAATAATCGGCAATTTGGCTGGATTGTCGCCCAAAATAGAAAATGTTGATATTCCTGCTCCAATAGAGTACGCGTCGAACATATCGGCTTTTACTGCAGAACCAATAAGAAATATCGAGAGTGCAACTAATAGTAATTTTTTCATATTAATGCTTTTTTGTGTATAAATATTATTCATAATAACAAAAAAGACGGCTCGTTTACTACAATTTTTCTTTTATCGAGTAATTTTTTGTTTTTTCGAAGTTCTGCTTTACTATCATTTCGCCAACCAGCCCGATCGAAAAGAACTGCACACCAACAATTATCAGAGCAATTCCAAAGTTTGCGAGCGGGCGGTTGCTCAAATATGTGTTCCCAAGAAACCATTCAACTGTAAGATATGCGTTAATAGCAAAGCCTATCAATGTGAAAATTGTTCCAAACAAACCGAAAAAGTGCATAGGTCGCTTCATAAATCTTGTGATAAACACAAAAGTAAGTAAATCGAGAAAACCATTTATAAATCGGGACAAACCAAATTTTGATTTTCCATATCGCCTTGCGTGATGAACCACAGGAAGCTCAGCCACTCGAAAGCCTTCCCAATGGGCAAGCGCTGGCAAATATCTATGCATTTCTCCATA
>JAOAGZ010000116.1 GCA_026415495.1 Eximiradius proteiniborus
GCTCTATCTATACCGTTCTGATTTATCTTTGTGGCAAAACACTGATTTTTTCCAAAATTCGGAACTTGCGAAAAATCATCCTGAATTACATAACTCATTCATAAACCGAATAGAAGCGGCTAAAAAATTAGTCAATGAGCATATTACATACACTCTTGCAGTATCTCGACGAGTGAAAGAACTATTTGTAGATTTCGGGATAAATCCTGATAAGATTACAATTGTCCATCAAGTGCCAGAACAAGCCCAAAAATTAACTATAAAGACATTCAAAAACCGACAACCAGAGTATCCTCTTCGATTTGGTTATATAGGCGGAGTAATGCCTCATAAAGGTGCTCACGTGCTGGTTCAGGCAGCACAATCTATACCTAAAGAAAAAGCTGAATTTTTGATATATGGGTTTGTACCACCAGAATATCTTCGTTTACTTGAACGCCTTGATGTTAATAATAGAATTAAGTTTATGGGACAATATCAAACTGATGAACTTCCATCAATTGCTGAACAACTCGATGCAATTGTGTTGCCAAGCGTATGGGAAGATTGCGCTCCACTTGTTATAACCGAAGCACTTGCAATGAAACTACCTGTAATTGCGTCCCGATTAGGAGGATTTCCAGATTTTGTAAAGCACGAAATAAATGGAAAGCTCTATTCACATAATTCACCATCTGAACTTACTAAAATATTATGGGAAGTAGTTGAAAATCCTGAATTAATAAATATTTGGCGTTCTAATTGTAACTTAGCTCATAATTTTGATGACTATATTGACCATATTTTAGGTATTTACGAAAAACTAATTGCAGGCAATCGTCCGGATGTTGAAGAAATTGAGTTAATCTTTTAATATGAAAACAACTATTCGCAATGCTGTTATATTATTTGGAAGCACTCTGTCTGTTATGGCAGGAGCAATTGTAACTCCTGTCTTGCCTTATATTACCCGAAATTTTTCGAATATTGACAATATCGAATTTCTTACAAAATTAATTTTATCTCTTCCCCCACTATTCATTGCTATTTTTTCACCTGTTTCTGGTTATCTTTTTGAAAAATTTGGGAGAAAGCCAATATTAATTATTGCAGCTATTCTTTATGGAATTGCTGGAACAACAGGTTATTATCTCAACGACATATATTTTATTCTAGTTGGGCGAGCATTTCTTGGAATTGCAATTTCAGCATTGATGACTGGATTTATTG
>JAOAGZ010000117.1 GCA_026415495.1 Eximiradius proteiniborus
TAATAATCCTCTATTTGTTTAACATAATTTTTATAATTTTGTAAATTTCGAAAACAATATAACGATACTTATTTTAATTAATTGTAAAAAAATGTGTGAAAAATTAAATTCAACAATCTTTGTATAAAACTAACCCCCGAAAATTATTATATATTGTATATTTTAGAAAAATGAAAAAACAATTAAAAAAATATCATTTTTTGTTTTTTTATATTAATGTACTTCTAAACAGAAATAATAATTGTTAATAAATATATTAAAATAACACTCATTAATCTCTTCTATCAATAATTAAAAGACATATTTAACTATATATAATAAGAAATCTGTAACAGTCTGTATAATTTTGGGGATTCAAATAATATAAAATTCGATAAGAAATATGTAAAAAAATAAAAAACAAGAGGCTACCTTGTCGTAAGAGCAGCCTCTTGATAACTATTGTTAATATTATTTTACGATTTTCTGGTGAAGAGGGAATTTCGAAGTGAATTGGCGAACTTCTTCAGCAACTTGTTTATGAAGTTTTTCATCGTCGATATTAGAAAGGACTTTGTCGATTAATTCAGCAACATATTTAAAATCATCTTCTTTAAATCCGCGAGTAGTAAGCGCTGGAGTTCCAAGACGAATACCTGAAGTAATAAGAGGTGATTTATCATCAAACGGCACAGAATTTTTATTGCAAGTAATTCCGGCTTCATCCAGGGCAAGTTGAGCTTGTTTGCCAGTCAGCCCCTTATTACGTAAATCAACAAGCATAAGGTGGTTATCAGTTCCTCCGCTAACTAAATTGTAGCCACGTCTCATCAATTCTTCGGCAAATACTTTAGCATTTTTGAGAACTTGCTGAATATATAGATCGAATTCTTGTGATAGACATTCACCAAAAGCAACTGCTTTTGCAGCAATTACGTGCATAAGCGGTCCACCCTGGACACCAGGCATAACCCAAGAATCAATAATTTCGCTCATCATTTTAGTGCGACCAGACTTTGGAGCAACAATACCGAAAGGATTTTCAAAATCTTTGCCCATCATAATCAGACCGCCACGAGGACCACGAAGAGTTTTGTGAGTTGTGGAGGCTACTACGTGGCA
>JAOAGZ010000118.1 GCA_026415495.1 Eximiradius proteiniborus
GATGAGTTCTTCCCAGCAACGAAAATCACAAATTCGTGCTCTTGTGCAAATTCTATTAATTTTTGCTCTCTCTTCGAAACAAATTTACAGATGGTATTTTTTGAAACAAAATAATTATTGGCTTCATCACCATATTTTGCTCTGAAAAGCTCATAAATTTCTTCCGATAACTTGCAGAAAGTTGGTTTGTCCATTGTTGTCTGAGAAAATAATACTGTTTTTTTCGATAAATCAAGATTGGCTTTCACTTCGTCGAAATTCTTTACAACAAGACACTCATCATTGCACACTCCCCGCAAACCAATCACTTCTGCATGGTCCCGCTTCCCGAATATTATTATTTGCCAGCCTTCATTATAATACTTCTTGACCGATCTTTGCAATGCTCGAACAAGTGGACAAGTCGCATCGATTAAATCAATTCTTAGCGACGCAGCTTTTTCATAAGTGCTTGGCGGTTCTCCATGAGCTCGTATCACAACAACTGAATTATCCCTATCTATTCTTTCGAAGTCTGTATGTTCAATCGTTTTAAGTCCAATGCCTTCAAGCCGCTCCGATTCTTTGGGGTTGTGTATGATTTGCCCAAGCACATATACCTGCTTGCCTTGGCATTCGCCCAAAGCGGTTTCCACTTTATCTATTGTCTGGACAACTCCCCAGCAAAATCCTGCTGAACTATCAATATTGATTATCATTTTTGCGTCTGATTTTTTTCAAATCTCTCTATTAATTTCTTTGCCGCATCTTTGTGCATCATACAATTGACCATCTTCAATTTTACATAATCATTATGATAAAAATAATATCCTTTGTTCTCTCCATTTCTTGCCCCACTCCCAGAATCTTTTATTAAAAACCATACATCTTTTGCTGTTTCTTTTATTCCAACTATATGTATTCCATGGTCATCGCCAGTAGTCCCATTGGAAAATCTGAATTGGCGAGCATAATCATCTATATAACTTGAAGGAATATCGTATGATGGCACCATCGCCACATCTTTGAAAGAATAATAGCCGCTCTC
>JAOAGZ010000119.1 GCA_026415495.1 Eximiradius proteiniborus
AATTAATTCGTTATACTGGTGCTGATCACGGTTCAATAGGACCAATTAATTTAAAGAGCAACATAAGAATTATTGCAGACAAATTGCTAAAAGATGCTAATGGATTGGTTAGTGGTGCAAATGAAGATGGTTACCATTATAAAAATATAGATTTTAAGCGTGATTGCCCCTATATAACTGAATTTTATGATTTAAGAACGATTCGAGAAGGTGAACCTTCTCCGATATCGGGTGCACCAATAAAAGTTGTAAAAGCAATTGAACTTGGTCATATTTTCAAACTTGGGACGAAGTATTCAGAAGCGTTGGAAGCAAAATTTTTGGATAAAAACGGTAAAGAGCAATCGATAATAATGGGAAGCTATGGTATAGGTGTGGAACGGATTATGGCTTGCTTTATCGAACAAAATCACGACGAAAAAGGAATAGTCTGGAAACAACCTCTTTCACCCTTTGATATACATTTGATTGCTGTGAACCAGCAAAAATTCCCTGAAGTCAAAGCTAAATCTGAAGAACTTTATAACGAATTAGGTAAGGCGGGTTACGAAGTTCTTTACGATGACCGTGAGGAAACTCCTGGAGTGAAATTTAATGATGCTGATTTAATTGGATTACCATTACAGATAATTGTTGGACCAAAAAATTTAGAAAACAACGAAATAGAAATAAAAATTAGAGCAACAGGAGAAAGAAAATTAGTGGGAATTGATAGACTAAAAGAAGAGTTAGCGAATTTGATTTAAACAAATAAAAACAATGAAGCATTTTAGGTTAGTCATTTATAAATATATTTGGAACACATAAAAAAGAGGCTGTTTTGAATAAAACAGCCTCTTTTTGTTGAGCTAAAAGTTTACTGCTTCGCCATAGGCAGCAGCTGCTGCTTCCATAATAGCTT
>JAOAGZ010000011.1:0-24174 GCA_026415495.1 Eximiradius proteiniborus
GGTATAAGCACGAACTATTATCTTGACGTTTATTTGTAAATATTTGAAATAAAAATGAGATATAAAAACAAGTATTTCTTTTGATAACAATAGGAGGATTTGTGAGAAAATACCTTGTTGTTTTAGTTATTGGGGTCTTTTTTCTACCAATCAATGCCATAAGCAGCATATACTATTCTGCTGGCATTAATTACCTTCTTCCTACTGATAAGTTTAAAGATAAAAACAAAAATTCAGTAGGTTTGAAGCTTGAGGTGATGAACAAAAATTACTGCCGCTTATGGTATGGATTGAGAATTGACCATTTTAACCTTAAAAAGAAAAACCAGGTTAGTTATTACAAAAAAGAGACGCTTATTTCACCTGTAGTAAAGTATTCACCGTTTGTTCGTGATTGCTTCGACAACAAGCTCCTTCCTTACATTGAAGGGCAAATTAATCTGAGTTCCATTTCAGGCACAGATAATCTTTCGAAGCTCGGGTTAGGTGGTGGATTGGGACTTGGCATTGCCTATAATTTCAAACTTTTTAAAAAATGTTGGATGATTGATGCTGAAGCTCTATATTCAGCTCCAAATTTTATTTACAGAGCCGATAAACGTGATAACCTTAAATCTATTAATTGTGGATTATCTTTGAGTGTAAGCCTATGAAAAATAATTTACTTATTATGCCTATTGTAAGCATTGCTTTTCTAATGCTTTTCTCTTGCTCTGCTAAGGTTTCCTGGGACGACGCTGTTAGAATTAAACAGGATTCTGCTTATAAATACATTGCCCATCCGAAAACTAAAAATTTCCGTTCCGGTTCTACTCTTCGCGGAGAAGTTAAAAAAATCGAAGTTATTGGCTATCCTGATTCCTGCCCAATGAATAACTGGGTCTATAAAAGTTTTGTAGTTTTTGTTGATTCTTCTGTCAAAAAAAGAAACTTCAAAGAACGAATCCCTCTTGAAGATATTGATTTAATTGGACAAAAAGTAAAACTTCCTCAAAATCAATACGGAAACATTAATTATTTCGAAAATTACAACGACCCTCTTCTGCCAAGAATGCTTAGAGAAGTACCTGTTGATACTCTATATAGAGATACTTGCTCAACACCTTGCAATTGCAAACCTCTCACTGTTGATTTTGATTTAGATCTTGAAGTTCCTTGCCTGCTATGTATTGAATGCCCCGATAGAGAACTTCAGAAATATTTCCTCGAAATTAAGCCAGGTTATTCTATCTACAATGATTTTAATGCCTTTTCAAAGAAAATTGGTCGCGATGATTGGACTGCCGATATTGCTTTCGGCCTCCGATTTGGCAGCTCCCGCAGATGGGGGATAGGGCTTATCGCCTCAACAGGTGTTCGCACATTCAATCAATTCGATAGTTCCCTTTCACGTAGATTTTCTATCAATCTCTATGGCAGATATGAACTTTTAAGAGACCGATTTACCAGAAGTATTAATATTTCCGATACTTCAGTTAAAGAAACTCCCGAAATGTTCACCTACGATACAATAGTTGTTCCCAAAAGTTGCGAGTGTCCAGAAGAAGGTGATTCATTAATAATTATCCAGAAAATTAATCCAAGTTATCTTGTTGAAGTAAAAAATCGGCAAATTGTCGAAGAATATGAAAAAAGACCTTGCTTTGTGCCTTTCGTTTATGGGTTGTTTGGTCTTAGTGTCGATAAATTTTCTGTCGAATTAATGCAACTAAGCTTCAATAATGATTGCAAAAAGAAAGTCGATGCCAAAGCACCCGATTTAGATATTTCTCTACCTCTGAATATTGGATTCGGTATCGGATTTGAAGTCCCGATTTCTCGAAAAATCGACTTTTCTACTGACTTGGGCTTTCGTTCAATTTCTTATGCAGACAAAACTAACAATTTGTCATTTGTTTCACCTACTCGCAAACGCATTAACTCTTTAATTTTCAGAATTGGAATAACAATATAAAGGGAATTATTATGAAAAATAAATTAATTTTGTTTGTGGCTTTAATTTTTAGTATTCTTCTTGCGGCGTGTAACGATTGCCCTCTCGAAAATGCTGATCCTGTTACAATTTGCCAAACAAGAATTGTTACTATCGAGCAATTTAATTCTAATTTCACAATCATTACTGACCCAAATACTGGTCAGGAACAAACTATTTTAGACCCAGATTATAATATTGGCACTTACGAATTCCCAATTAATACTAACTCTTCTGGTAGCTTCCCTAATGATAATCGTTTTGTCAATAAAGTGCAAATTCCGATTGTTTCTCTTCCATTTGTAATAGATAATCAAATCTACTATGCTGGTATTGTGGACAATTATCCAATCAATAGCGAACTCCCCGGTGATATTCTTGTTCGTGATGTCAATGCTACTTCTCAAACAGCTACTTTAAGAATTTTTGGAAGTATCGACCAAATAGACCGAAATTATCTAAATGAAGATGCACAGGCTTTTTGCAATTATGTTAATAGTATTTTGCCAACAATAGTTCAGTCCTTCGCCAGCTACAATGCATCTAATCGTTTTGGGCAGAACCAGCCCGGTGCTTCTCTTGTTCGCTTCAATTCTGCAAATATTGTTGTAATTGACCAAAACGGGAGAATAGTTGGAACAGTTGGTGCCCCTAACGTTCCTACACCACCTGCAAATATTATTAACGACCTCCGTTCACAAGCCGCTTCTCGTATAGCTGTGGATTTGACTGTCGTACCTGGAAATGTTTATACTTACATCGCAAAAAATGGAAAACGCTTTGTGTTCTTTGTTAGTGAAATTCGCCAAACTAATGTCCCACCTAACAGAAAACGCGTTACTATTATGTTTTATCCTTTGGATAAATAGGAGAGAAAATTTATGAAGAACAATATATTTATTTGGTTATTCTTAGCTTTTATTGCTTTTTCTTGTAGTTCGCCCAAATACTATATTTTGCCAAAAGGCAATCTCGATTTAGTGCGGCAATCAAGTCCATCCGATTCTATCAATTCTACGTTTGACGAAATCGCACCATATCAACGTGTCCTCGAAACAAACTGTTTAAGTGCATATCGCAAAGAAAGTTCTAATCTATATATTGAACCTTCTACTACAAGAATAAAACCATCTAAGTCATTTTTCCGCGATTTGTTAGGAGATGATTTTGCAACAAAAAACAAAAGAGTTATAGACTATCTTACAAAACAACTTGAAAGCGTTTCTTTTCTTACTAACACGAGCGGTTTTGTCTCTCTTGCTCACGGTCCTGATGCAAATTACACCCGTATTATGGAACTTCCTTTCGTTGGATATGTTGGTGGAACTGACATTTATTTCTTTCAACAAGAACACGGACGCTACGTTTTTCGCTCTTTGCCCGAACCAATTAATTCAGCTTTCTGGGATTCGCATCCTTGGGTTGGTATGGATTCTCTTTGTAATTTAGTGCTTATCTGGGCTTCGGACAGAGACAATCCTTATTCCGTTGTTACTTCTCTTGATAAGCAAATCATCAAAAAAGGAAATTCTGACTTATTCTACGCTTTCCGTATAGATGGAGTTTGGTCCTCACCACAAAAATTCGACGCGCCCAGCCTGATTAATACTGATGAATATAATGAAATTACTCCATTTGTAGCTTGTTCTAAAATTTCTCCTAAACTTCTTTTTGCTTCAAATCGAGATAAAGATTATGATATTTACGAAGCAGATATTGAAATTGATTTCAAATCCAAAACTATAAGACCAATTGGTACAGCCCGTCAATTAACAAAAGGTAGCCAATTCGACTTTGATCATCAATTTATCAATACTAATGCTGATGAATTTTCTCCGCTTGTTGCATTCCCATACTTTAATGAAACTCAAAAAGAATTGTTTATTTCTTCAAACAGAAATATTACTCCAAAATCTTTAAAACCTAATAGTGATACTATTGTTGCAAACAAGGGTAAATTTGACATTTATATGTTTACTTACTCACTTGAATGCAAAGAACCTCCACCACCTCCACCACCAGTTGCAACAATTAACGTTAAAGTTGTCAACAAACAAAATCCTTCCGACAAGGTTCTGCTTCCAATTATTAAACTTGTTGATTTGACAACTGGCACATCACAGGAAAAAAATGCAAATGAAGCTTCTTTCACTCTTATAAATGGACATAAATACGAGGTTTGGGGTGGTTCCAACCATAATACTATTGATTGCGGCGACCCACTTCAACCAACTATATTAAAATATTATAAGTATAACGAGCTTTTCTACACTGTTCCTAAGATTCTTTCAAAAGAGAAGATTATTGAATACGATACAATTATTAATCCTACTCCAAAGTTCGTTTACGATACAACCTACGTTACTGAGTTAGTCCCAATTTCCATTGTGGATTCAATTCGTGTCGAAAAGGAATTTGTTCCTCAGTCTGATAATACTGATAATCAGGTGCAGAAGAAAGAAACTGTTACCAATATCCGCTATGTAAGGTGTCCGCCTCGAAATGTTGCACCTGCCGAACCACAAGTTATTCAAAAAAGTGAAGTCAAACCAGTTACTAAAACTGAAGTAATTACTCAAACTCGTTCTACTCTTGTCGAAATTACAAAGCAAGTTATCAATAAACGGCTGGTTTATGAAGGTGGTCGTACTCAGAAAAAAACTCTTAAATTAATTGAATACGATACAATTCCTCAAATCGATACTAATAATAAAATCGTTATCGGTCCACTTGCCCGTTCTGAAAAGACAATGCTAAAACCTATCGACCTGCATTTTGAACGAGATACGGTTATAGACGATGTTATTCTTCTTGAGCCGGAATATTTTGCTAAGCCTAAGTGTTCAGTTAGATTTGTTGATATTCTTGATGATTATTACAAAAATGTTCCATATTTCCAGACTGCATTTTGGGAAGTAAACACTTCTGCTAACCTTCCGCGCCATCTTCTTACTATGCAGCGAGGCAATCCTCTTGAAAATGCAACTTGTATTGAGCTTCATCCGCGAAATACTCGCTACGGTGTCTGGACAGGTATTAATCGTGAAACACGTCTGAACGAATATCGTAAATATGCTCAGGCAGTTGATAGAAATCTTCTTGGAATGAAAACTGAAATCACAGACCATTTCATCCCTGCACTCGAAGAAATATCAAAATTATCACCTCAAACTAAATTAATAATTAAGCTTGAAGCTTATAGTGATATTCGTGATGCCGGACTTTGCAATTATTTTGGCGAAACAGTAAGCTACATTCAGGGTAAAATTAATGATAATTCACAGATTATTTTAGATAAAGTGGTTATCAAAAACGGGGATAATCTCAATTCCGACAACGATAATCTTTCTAAACTTCGTGCATATTACGGTTTCACAGAGCTTATGGCATTACTACGAAAAGATGAAAGATTTAAAAAATATCTAAATCAAGGGCTTGTTTTCTTCCCAACTCAAAAATTCGAAACTCCGGAAAAAATGAATGAAGCACTACGCAACGCCAAAATTATCATTATTGCTGAAGGGAAAAAATTCGACCCTGTTGTAAAAGATAACGAAAAAGAATATGATGCTATCCGCCGCTTAAATCTCTTTATTCAACTCGCTAAGTTCTCTGAGAAATTTATTATCTCTGCCGATTGTTGCGTAGAACGATAATTTGATAAAACATTTTTACCTGAGCAGCCAATTTATTTGGCTGCTCTTTTTTTGCACTTCCTGAATTCAATTTGTTTTATCATTTCTGAAAACTATTTCTGAGAATTTTCCAATACTTGCACTTATATTTTTAATTATATTTGCAAAGTTTCAATATTCGAACGGAGCTATTTTGAGCGAAAAGTTACCTAAATTAATTCCACAACTTGGTTTTATCACTACGCTTGCTATTGTTGTCGGTGCTGTCATCGGTTCCGGAATTTTTAAAAAACCTGCATTTATGGCTGCTCATCTTGGTTCACCGGAGTGGCTGATTGCTATTTGGGTAATTGCAGGGCTTCTTACTCTCTTCGGTGCTTTGACAAATGCAGAAATAGCAAGTATGATTACTGCCACTGGCGGACAATACGTGTTTTTCCAACGTATGTATGGCGATTTAGTTGCGTATCTCTACGGCTGGGCTATTTTTGCAGTAATTCAAACTGGTTCTATTGCCTCAATTACCTATGTGTTTTCTGAATATTCACAGTTTTTTATACATTTACCGCGGTTTAGCACAGAAATTGAACAAACTTACCGTATCTTTCTTCCTGCTATTGGATACATCTATCCTCTTGAAAATATCGGCGTCAAATTGCTTACTATTTTTGTAATTACCGGGCTAACTACTGTTAATTATTACGGCGTTAAATTCAGTGGCGCTGTTTCTGCAACCTTTACTTTTATGAAAGTTACAGCAATTTTACTGCTTGTTATTTTCTGTTTCTCTTTCAGCGGCGGAAGTTTCGAAAATTTCAGTAAACCTTCGACAGCATATTTATCCGGTGAAATTAGCTTTTTCTCAGGATTTATGGTTGCTCTTGCCGGAGCATTTTGGGCTTATGATGGCTGGAATAATATAACATACATCGCTGGTGAAGTTCGCAACCCGAACCGCAATATACCACTTGCTCTCGGTGTTGGCACTCTGATAATCATCACCGTTTATGTTCTGATTAACCTTGCTTTTATTTATGTTATGCCGATTGAACAAATGGCTCACTCATCGCTTGTTGCTGCCGATGCTGCAACTATTTCTATGGGAGCAATTGGTGGGGCTTTTGTCTCTGCCGCTGTTATGATTTCAACTTTCGGAACCGCTAACGGAACAATATTAGCAAGTGCTCGTGTTCATTTTGCTATGGCAAGCGATAATTTATTTTTCAAATCTATTGCAAAGGTTCATCCCAAATGGCATACTCCGTCGAATTCGCTCATTTTGCAAGCCGTTTGGGCTTCTGTGCTGGTGCTCAGTGGCACATTCGATATTCTTACTGATATGCTGATTTTTGTTAGCTGGATTTTTTATGCTGCTGGTGCAGCCGGAGTTTTTGTACTGCGTCGTAAGCTCCCCGATGCAGAACGTCCTTATCGGGTTTGGGGATACCCGCTTGTCCCGCTGCTCTTTATATGCTTTTCTATTATTTATGTGATTTTTACTTTATACAATGATATTCAAATGTTTATCGAAGGCAGAACTCAGCTTATAAATTCGTTGTTCGGTATTTTTCTCTGTTTAATTGGAATTCCTCTTTATTATTATTTCAACAAAAAACGTAGTTAAAATGGACGATTATAATTTTTCTGTAAGTATCAAACTTGGCAAACGCTCTCTGAAATTGCCGCTTTTTTCTCTTTCGAATAAAATAAAAAAAGCTTTCAAAGAAGAAATTGAATTGCGAGACGGTCTTAAACTTATTATTACCGAATATAAGCCTAAAAAAAACATCAGCGTCGATTTTTCAATTGAACAAGCTCCTCTCGAATTTGCTTTCTGTCTATCCGGCAGTATGTCAGTTGAAATATTTTCAGCTAATAATTTCTGCAATTTTCTTGAAATTTCTGCTGGCACTTGTGCTATTTTTTACCTTCCTAATTCAAAAGGAAAATTGTTTCTTAACGGCAAGGATAAAATATTAGTTCTCTCTCTACACACTTCTGTTGATTATTTCAAGAAATTTATCGAAAATGAAATTGAATACTTTCCAGAAAATCTGAAAGAGTTGATTTTCTCAAAATCTGGAAACCCTTTTGTTATTACCAGCAAAATCAATCCTTCGATGAAAATCGCTTGCACGCAGATAACTGATAATTACTCTACTGTTCCTCGCAAAATGCTCCTCGAAGCGAAATCACTTGAATTAATGACGCTGTTGATTAACCAAATCAGCGAAAAATTTCAGGTCGCTTCTTCGCATATTTCAGATGCTGATTTGGAAAAAGCCCGGTTTGTTGAAAAAATAATTCTCGAAAATATTGCAGATGTGCCTCCACTTGCAGAATTATGCAGAATTGCCGATATTACTCACACCCGGCTCAACAAAGCTTTTAAACAAGAGTTTGGTCTTACTGTTTTCGACTACCTTCGTAATAAAAGATTGGAAATTGCCAAACAAATGCTTGAAAATGGAAATAATGTAACTGATATTTCATACGAACTTGGATATAGCAGTCCCGCGCATCTTTCTCGTGAATTCTCAAAAAAATATGGAATTAGCCCGAAAAAATATCAGAAAATGGCTAAAAATTAAACTCACCTCTTATCACTTTTTCAATTAATACTATCATTTCATCTGCAGATTTATCCCAACTGAACTGCTTTGCCCAATCAATTGCTCCTGCGGATAATGTTTTCCTCAATTCTGCATCAGAAAATATCTTCTCAATTTTTTCAGCAAGTTCTTCAATGTTTCCATATTCATAAAGCAAACCTGATTTCCCGACTGAAACTGAATCACGTAATCCAGGTGAGTTTGCAGAGATTACTGGTGTTCCTGCTGCATTCGCCTCTAAATTTGTGATTCCCCATCCTTCTTTCATAGAGGTATTTACAACACACCACGCCCGCGATAGCAACCTTACCTTTTCTTCTTCCGAAACAAACCCAAAAAATATCGTATCCTTATCTATTCCCAACTGTTTTGCCAAATTTTCAAGTTCGTCTCTAAAATCCCCGCGACCTAAAATGTGAAGTTTCGCCTGTGGATGTTTCTTTTTTACAATTGCAAATGCTTGCAGTAAATGATCAACACTTTTATACTTCTTCAGTCGCCCAAAATACGATACAGTCGGTTCTTTTTCTTTTTCACCGATTGAAAAAGGAAAACGATTGTGGTCAATTGCGTTATAGATAATCGTAAAGTATCGTTTATCGTATCCCATCTTTGTAAATTCATCTAATGTGCTTTGCGAAACAACGCTAAATGGTGTATGTTTATAAACAAATCTCATACAATATTCACCTACAACAACATATAACCCAGCCGGCACGGATGCTTCTCTGAATATACTACGCCCGAAAAAATGGTGGCTTATTGCAAGAATTGGTTTCCTGACGTATAAAGGTGTGTAAAATGGTATTTTATTAATATCATCAATAATAATATCAAAATTATATTTTTTATCAAGTTGCTTTACGTGTTTTGGAACATAAAAATTAAATAAGCTTCTGCTTCCTTTGCGATATATTTCAATTCCATCGATTACTTCGTATTCGCTTGCCCCTTCGAATTTGCAGGCAAGTAATACTACTGTGTGCCCTTTGCTGGCAATCCTCGAAAAAATCTCGTGAAAATGAACTTCTGCTCCGCCACCATAAGGATTCTTTATGCACTGCCAATTTATTACAAGAATTTTCATAAACTTTTATTAATCTTTAATAATTTGCAAAGATAGCAAAAAACTGTTAATTTGCAATTTTCTTTAATATATGGTTGCTTAGATATGAAAGTAACTCATCTTACTAAATTGAGCTTGCGTGGAATTAAGTTCTACGCTTATCACGGTGTCAAAAAATCAGAAAAAGATGTTGGTGGTAAATACGAAGTTGATTTAGATTTATACTATGATGCCACCAACGCAATTATTCACGACGACGTGAAATTTGCTGTCAATTACGAAGAAGCAGTCGATATTATT
Organism: Eximiradius proteiniborus; assembly: GCA_026415495.1. GTDB lineage: Bacteria > Bacteroidota > Ignavibacteria > Kapaibacteriales > UBA2268 > JAKIZO01. The sequence goes on from JAOAGZ010000011.1 coordinate 9,586, forward strand.
TCTGATATTATCTCCGAAGAAAGCTACAATTTAATTGAAACTCTTGCAAGCGAAATACTAAACCTGCTTATGGAAAAGTTTGAATATCTTCAAAAGGCTACTATTAAAGTTCGTAAAATTTCTGTTCCTATTAAAAATTATACTGACTACGTAGAAGCAGAACACACTATTGAAAGAAAATAACTGATGAAAAATAATACCAATTTCATATTACTTTCAATCGGTGCTAATCTTGGGAATAGGAAAGACACCATAGAAAAAGCTATTCGTTTGCTTTCCGAACATCAGGAAATACGCATCATTAAAACTTCCTCAATTTATGAAACCGAGCCCGTTGGTTATAAAGATCAGCCTTGGTTCCTTAATGCCGTAGTTGCTGCCGAAACAACTCTCGAACTTAACCGATTAATTCAGCTTTGTAAATCAGTTGAGTACCTTCTCGGTCGTAAGGTTCGAAAGAAATGGACTGAACGCGAAATTGATATAGACATATTAATCTATGGCAATAACATTATCGAAAGCGAACATCTTCAAATCCCTCATCCCCGTATGCAGGAACGACGTTTTGTGTTGATTCCGGCAGCTGAAATTGCTGCTGAATTGGTTCATCCTGTCTATAAGCATACTATTTCAGAATTACTGCAAGTTTGCACCGATAGTTCAGTCGTAAAAGTATTCTCAAATTAATATGGGATATTCAAAAGAAACAATTGCAGAACTGAGACTTAAAACCGATATCTTAGACGTTATTGGTGAATATCTGCGACTTAAACGTGTTGGCAAACGCTATGTTGCTTTCTGCCCATTTCACGATGATAAAAAAACGCCTTCTTTTTCAATTTCTCCAGAATTAGGATTATATCATTGCTTCGGTTGCAAGCGTTCAGGTGATGCTTTTAAATTTATTTCTGATTATTTAGGAGTGACCTATACCGAAGCTGTTGAATTTTTAGCAAAAAAATATAACGTTAATTTAAAAGCTGAATCTGGGAAAAAATCAAGCGACGAAATAGAAATTCTTTTCAATGTTCTCCAATCTGCAGCGAATATTTACCACTCTAATTTATTTAAAAAGGATTGTTCTGTTGCTTTAGATTACTTCTACAAACGTAATTTTACGCAAAATACAATAAAAGAGTTCCTCTTAGGCTATTCAATCAATTATGAACAAATAATATTTGAACTCAAAAAACTTGGGTTTGATGAAAAAGTAATAGTTGATGCAGGAATAGCAGGACGTCGCAGCGATGGTTCTCTCTACGACCGTTTTGCTGGGCGAGTTATTTTCACTATCCGCGATTTTCTTGGTCGTGTCGTTGGTTTTGGAGGACGCGATATTTCTGGACGAGATGATATTGCTAAATATGTCAATTCTCCTCAAACCAAAATTTATGACAAAAGCAAAATCCTTTACGGTATCTTTGAAGCCAGAAATGAAATTCGTAATCTGGACAAAGCTATTATTGTTGAAGGTTATGTTGATGTCATTTCGCTCCATCAGGCAGGTGTCAAAAACGTTGTTGCTTCCTCAGGAACTGCCCTTACTTCACAACAACTTGATTTACTCGGCAGATACAGTAAAAATCTTTTTCTTGTATTTGATGCCGACGAAGCAGGACAAAAAGCCACTTATCGGGCAATTGAGCTTGGATTATCAAAAGGTTTCGACCTAAAAGTAGTTTCGCTCCCCGATGGCGAAGACCCGGACAGTTTGATTAACCACCACGGAAAATCGCTTTTCGAAGCAAGACTTCGCGATAGCAAAACATTTCTAAAATATGCTGTAGAGTTATTCCTATCAAAAGGCGAACCCACTGCTTTGGCTAAAGCAAATTTTGCTCGTGAAATGCTTTCTCTAATCAGCAAAATTCAGGATACTTTTCAGCACGATTTTCTTATCACCGAACTTGCAAGACTGCTTGATCTTACAGAAAATCAAGTTCGACTTCTTTATTCAGAACGAAATAAAAATGTTAAATCCAGCTTGCAAAATATAGAAACAGATACTCCAGAAAAACCACAAAATTCCGTTGATCAGGGAAATTCTATCCATTTCAATATTGATGAAATTCTACCCGAAGAAAAAATGATTATTAAATTGGCGATGAAATTGCCAAAGTATTTCAAAATTATTGATGAAATGGGTATTACAGAAGCAACCTTTATTTCAGCTTCTGCAAAAACAGTTTACTCAATTATCCACGAATATTCCAACGAATTATACATCTTACAAAGTATCATCGAAAATGAAAACTATCCTTCAAATGTCAAAAATTCCCTTATTTCTTTGATGATGGAAGAAGCTCCCAGCGAACGTTGGAAAGAAATTGATGAAACAGTAGAAAATATTGATGTCAGAAAAATAATATCCGATGCTCTTATCAAATTAGAACTTCGGATTATCAACAATGAAATCGATGAAATAAAAGCACGTATAGCTAATGCTGAGAGTGAGATCTTGGATAGACTTTTAAAGCGTCAAGCAGAACTCACTCTCAAAAGAAATGCTCTATCTCAAAAAATCATGTCTTAGTTCTTTCCTTGCAATTTGTTGTGTGCAAATTTGAATATTTCAGCAATTAAAAGAACAGAAAAGCCTAAAATAACAGCTATTGCCCAATCCTGAATTGTCAACGGAACAGTCGAAAACACCTTATTCATTGGCTGCCAGTTGATTGTAAGCACGCTTAGTAAAATAGTAACCCCCACTCCAACAAGCAATGTATTATTCTTCTTTATTCCATATCTAATAAATGATTCATTTAGGGAACGTGTTGCAAAAACGTTGAATATTCTTGCAAAGATTAATGTTGCAAAGAACATTGTCATCGCATAAGCTTCAGGATTAACTATTTCAACGTTAACAGGATGCAAACCAACCAGACTGAATATATTTTGGAAAAATGCTAAATTCACATAAATATAAATATACGACATATAAGCAACAAGACAAATCACACCAATCCACACACCTAAAAAAGCTATATAGGCAACAGATGCTTTATTCAGGATTCCTTCTGTTTTTGGTCTTGGCTTACGTTGCATAATACCTTTCTCTGGTGGCTCTACACCTAATGTAATCGCTAATATTCCATCCATAACAAAATTAATGAAGAGTATTTGCACAGCTGTAAGTGGAGCGGCAAACCCAGCCAGCAATGCTGCAACCAATCCAAATACAGTTCCCATATTCCCACTCAACAAGTAAACAAGATACTTGCGAATATTTTCAAATATACTTCTTCCTTCTTCTACTGCTGCTACAATCGATGCGAAATTGTCGTCCGTCAATATCATATCAGCAGCCTCTTTGCTTACCTCTGTTCCGGTAATTCCCATTGCAACTCCTATATCAGCCCGTTTCAAAGACGGTGCGTCGTTTACTCCATCTCCAGTCATCGCTACAATGTTACCTTTTTTTATCAATGCATCTACAATTTTCTGTTTATGAGCAGGAGATATTCTCGCAAAAACCTCAACATTGTCAATTACTTTTTCCAGTTCACCATCTTTCATGTTTTCTAATTCGGGACCAGCAATTGCAATTCCATTCTTCATTATTCCAAGCTCTTTTGCAATTGCAACAGCCGTGATTTTATGATCTCCTGTTATCATAATTGGTTTAATTCCGGCTGTTTCGCAAAGTTTAATGGCGTCCTTAACTTCTTCTCGTGGTGGATCAATCATTCCAAATATTCCTAAAAAGATTTGTTGTGTCTCTTCCTCATCTCCCTCATTTATTATCTCTTTCTTTGCAACAGCAATTGCACGCAACGCATTTTCTGCCATTTCCCGATAAACTTGCAAGATTCTATTCCTTACCTCTTCGGTCAATTGCTTTTTCTCTTCTCCATCGTAATAATAATCGCATTGTGCAAGAATAATTTCAGGTGCACCTTTCGAAATTGCAATTTTTTTGTCCCCAAATTGATTGACTGTTGTCATCTTTTTCGTTTCTGACGAAAATGGTATTTCGGATACTCTCGGGTGCATACTTTTAATAGTATCCGGTTCAAATCCTAATTTTTTTGCGAGCACTATTATTGAACCTTCGGTTGGGTCTCCAACTATTTGCCATTCATTTTCTACAAACGACAAACTAGCATCATTGCACAAGAGCCCATTTATTATTGCTTCTGATATTTGCTTATCTTTTTGCGGATTAATCTCGACTCCATTCTCCAGCATTTTGCCTTCGGGTGCATATCCAGAACCTGTAACATCAAGCAATCTATCATAGACATACACTTTTTTAATGGTCATCTCATCTTGTGTTAAGGTTCCGGTTTTGTCCGAACAAATTATATTCGTTGAACCGAGCGTTTCAACTGCTGGCAATTTTCTTATTAACGCTCTACGTTTCACCATACGTTTTACGCCCAAAGCAAGCGTAATTGTTACCACTGCTGGCAATGCTTCTGGAATTATTGCAACTGCAAGCGCCACACCCCAGACAAATACTTCCGCTAAGGGAGACCCTCTCAAAAAATCAAGGACGCTGACCAAAGTTGCCAGAACAATAGAAAAAATACCTAATTGCTTACCTAATTTATCTAAATTCTTTTGCAATGGTGTTCGTTCAGTTGTTGTTTCGTTCAATAATGTAGCAATTTTCCCAAATTCTGTTTGCATCCCTGTATAAACAACTACTGCTTCGGCACGCCCTTGAACAATTGCAGTGCCCATATACAGCATATTCTTTCTATCTCCAAGCGGAATGTTGTCCCCTGAGATTGGTGGAATATGCTTGCTCACTGGAACTGATTCGCCGGTTAATGCTGCCTCCTCCACACGAAGTAAATTCGCGTTAATTAATCTTGCATCTGCTGGAACTTTATCGCCTGCAGAAAGTAAAATAATATCCCCGGGAACAAGTTCTTTTGCCGGAATTTCTATTATTTTACCGTTTCGACGCACTTTAGCATTCGGGGATGCCATTTTGCGAAGAGATTCAATCGCCTTTCCAGCTTGATATTCTTGCACAAAGCCGGTTATTCCTGCCAATATCACTATGACAATAATAGCTATTGGTTCTACTGTTTTGCCCAGCAATAGTGAAATAATAGCCGATAGAATTAATATATAGATAAGTAAATTATTAAATTGAGAAAGCAATAATTTCCAAGCCGGTTCTTTTTCTTTTTCTTTGAGTTCATTAGCTCCGAATTTCTCATATCTTGATTTTACTTCTTCTTCTGTGAGACCATTGATTCCGCTATTCAATGCTTTTAATGTTTCATCAATACTCATTTTGTAATAATTGTTCTCTTGTGTCATATTTTACTACTCATAATTATTTTTTAACATATTCCTAATTTGTTTATTACAATAATAATATTATTCTGCAATTTTTTATAAAAATGGTTAATAGTGTTCAATGACTATTATTGTGAGAGGCAAAGCAAAGCTTTGTAATTCTTTGTATTTCAATGGTATATGTTATTATTTATGTCTTGCTTCCACTCTCTGGCATCATTCTTGACGTTTTTCATATAAATTTGTTTTGAAATATGTTGTAACTAAATAGAGGCTTCAAATGAAAATTACAGAAATCCGCCCATCAAGCGTTCCGGCTGTTGATGTAAAGTCTTTTCAACCTGAAAAAGTTGAAAAAAAAGCTGAAAGCAATCCTATCAAAGACAAGGTTGAAATTTCTGCAGAAAGTATGAATTGGCAAAAAGACATTTTACTTTCAGCATTGGAATTAATTGAAAATAAAGTTCAACCAGATGCAAGCCACCCGCTTGATAAAACTGAAAATCGCCCTATTGAAACGTTTGAAGAGGCTCTTCTTGAACTTCGCTTCTTAAATACAGATGCTTATGCAAAAGAAGCTCTGGGCGCACAAGCAAATATTAAAGCAGATGACATTCTTTCGTTATTTATAGAAGAAGCAGCCTAAGCTGCTTCTTCTATAATTCTTTAAAAGCATAGGGAAGTAGCAAACTGAGCGAAGTTGCGAATATCTCTTTTATTTGCTCATCGCTATCTAAATTTACGCAGATGATGCTTACATCACTGTTAGAAAATTCAACCATTTTTTGTCTGCATAGTCCACAAGGAACAGAATAAGCTGTTGATTTTAATACAATCGCAATTTCTTTCAGATTTCTACATCCGGATTTTACCATTGTATCAATCGCAACCATCTCTGCATGCGAAGTGAGTGTGTAATCGATAGATTCAATGTTGCAGCCCGTATGTATATTGCCATTTTCATCCAATACAGCTGCTCCAACTTTGAACTTGGAATATGGTGCATAAGCATTTTTTCTAACCTGAATTGCAGCTTCAATAAGCTCAATTTGTTTCTTGCTCAGCTGATTTAACTCGACTTTCTTCATATATCTCGTTTTTTAATGTTTTTATCATCAATATATGTGTAGTTACCGCAATTGCTACTATTGCAAGTGCTAATCTTATCCAAAATTCCTCTACTCCATAGATTATCGTGGTAATAATTACTGACCATAGTAAAACAATCACAACAATTTTATGTATTAATAGCATACCATTATGTTCTTTGTAATTTCTTATGTAAGAGCCAAAAAGTGAGTTGTTTATTAACCAATTATAAAATCTTGGAGAACTTTTTGCAAACAAATATGCCGTTAATAACAAAAATGGTGTTGTCGGAAGAATAGGAATGAAAATGCCAAAAATCCCAAACCCAAGCGAAATAAATCCTAAAGTAATATATACCGTTTTTATCATAATTATTTAAGACGAATAATTGAAAATCAATTGTTTATTAATTCTTTTCAGCAAATAAAGAAATCTACATGTCAGGATAACTGCTGCAAAAAACAACCCTATCAGATATCCCCACCAAATTCCATTCACTCCATAATTTAAATATATACCTAAAAAATATGCAAATGGTAGTGTAATTATCCAATATGACAGCAAGGAAATTAAAGTTGGATAATTAACATCTTGCAGCCCTCTTAAAGCACCAAGAGCAGTAACCTGTGTACCATCCATTATCTGAAATAATCCTGCAATAATCATAAGTTGAGCCGCAATTTTAATCACGTCAGGTTCATTAATATATATCGAAGGTATTGCATATCTCCCAATTATGAACAATACTCCGCAAATCGACATAAAAGTTAATACCATATAAAATGCAGAAAACCCAGCTATTCTCAACCTATGATATTTTCTCTCACCAAGCAAATTGCTTATCCTTATTGTAGCAGTTGATGATACTCCACTCGACATAAGAAAAGTAAGCGAGGCAAGGCTTATTACTATTTGATATGCTGCTAATTGTTTTGCTCCAAGCCAACCAGTCATCAATGCTCCCACAACAAATGCACCTACTTCCAATATGTGCTGAACACCTATCGGCAATCCCAATTTGAAAAATTCCTTTATCCTTTCGAACGATAAATATTTTATAGATACTTTTTTCAGATATATACTTAACGACTTGCTATATCTCATTAATAATATAAAACAAATTGCCATCAGACTTCTCGCAATTACAGTTGCAACTGCTGCACCATTTAGTCCCATTTTGGGCATTCCAAGTTTCCCAAAAATTAATCCATAGTTCAAAATCACATTTACTACGTTACATACTAATATTATTATCATACCGGGTTTTGTTTTGGTCAGCCCATCCACAAATTGTTTATAATGCATAAAAATAAAATAGGGAAGCCACGATAAAACTAAAATTTTATAATAAGGAACAGCAAGTTCTATTACTTCCTGTTTTTGCTGCAAGTATGGAAATAAGTATGTTATCAAATACATCAGAGTTGTAAGCAGTATCCCAAAACCAATTGTTGCAAAAAGTCCGTTAAAAAAAATGCTTTGAAGCAGTTCTGTGTTCCGTTCCCCATATGCTTTGCCAACTATTGTAGTCGTTGCATAGGAAATCCCCAGTCCAAAAACAAACACCAGAATAAAAACATTGTGTGCAACTGATGCTGCTGCAAGTTGCAACGAGCCTAATTGCCCAACCATTATTGTATCTGCAATTGAGGTAATCATATGCCCCGCTTGCCCAAGCACTAACGGATATGCGATGCCCCAATTTATTTTGTAGTGTATTTTATACTCTTTGCTAAACATTTTACTAAATAAAAATGTGGTTTTTTCAAACCACATTTTAGTATAAATTCAAAAAAATTAAAATCAATTATTTTTCACCATATTTTTCAGGATAGGGTGGAAGTGGCAATGAATCAGGTATTCCCATCAACGGAAAATCTTTTCTCAAAGGATGAATCGATTCGCCAGTTTCTGGATTTACATAGTCTTCCGGCATATAAAAACGTCGTAAATCAGGGTGCCCAACAAATTTTATCCCATACATATCATAAGTCTCTCTTTCATACCAATTTGCCGAAGCCCACACATTAGTCAATGTTGGACAAGTGCAATCATTCTCATCAATCTCTGTTTTAATTCTGACCCTGCTTTTGAATTTATTTGAATATAGAAAATATACAACTTCGAAACGCTTTTCTTTTTTATCGAGCCAGTCAATTGCTGTTACATCGACGCACATATCAAAAGACATTTCTGCGTCGGTTTTTAATTTCTCTGCCACATCAACAAGTTTTTCTTTCGGGACATTAATACTAAGTTGTTCCCGAAAAATATATTCACTTGCTTCTGGAACAATATTTTTTATAAACTCGATAATTTTTTCAAAACGTTCGTTCATATTTATTCCTTTGAATTTTGCATATTTTCAAAAAAAATCCTTACTTCTTTTACTGATGGGAAAATATAATCTGCTGATTTATTTTTCAGATGCAACCCAACGAGTATTGTTTTTGTGCCAACTGTTTTCCCAGCCTCAATGTCCGTAATGCTATCTCCGATTGTCCAGGAATTCTTTGCATCAATTCCAAAATGTTCGATTGCTTCGATAAACATTCCGGGATTTGGTTTCCGCCTTTTGCTTCCAGATTGTGCAAGATCAGGGCAGTAATAAATTGCATCAAACTTGTAATTTGTCTTCTCTTGCAACTTTTCATTCATATAATTATGCACTTGTTCCAAATCATCGCTTGTCATTAATCCCTTGCCTATTCCTTGTTGGTTTGTTACCAATATTGCCAAATAACCGAGCCTTTTAACAATCGAAAATAAATCAAAAAAATCCTCAATAAAGATAAATTCTTCAATTTTTTTTACGTAATCACCAACTATCCTGATATTAACTATTCCATCTCTATCAAAAAAAACTGCTCGCTTCATTATTTTATCTTTTCAATTTTCATCTCAACTTTGTCAATTGGATTATCTCTGTTGTCTCTTGGCATATTTACAATCTTATCAACAACTTCCATACCCTCAATGACTTCACCAAAAATCGAATACTGTCCGTTCAAATGTGGTACGTCAGCAACGCAGATAAAAAATTGGGAAGTAGCACTGTTTGGATCTGGCTTTCTTGCTGCAGAAATAATTCCACGCTTGTGATTTAATTTGCTGAATTCAGCAGGAACTGTTGTTTGGCTTGGGTCGCCGAATCCCCACATTTCACGTGGTTTATCTTTTGAATTAGGGTCGCCTCCTTGTATCATAAATCCGGGAATTACTCTATGAAAAGCAGTTCCATCATAAAAACCAATTGATACAAGACTATCGAAATTTGCAACGTGTTTTGGTGCAACATCATTATAGAGCTCAATCTTTATTTTCCCAAGCTCTTCGCCTTTCTGATAAGTTGTGATTAAATACTTTGGTCTATCCATTTTTTCCTCTGAAAATAAAATATTTGTAGAAAATAATGTTATTACTAACAAAACTAACAACTGGAAACGCATATATTATTCTCCAAATTCAACAATTAAACAAATTTAATAGACTTTTTTTAAAAAAATATATTGTTTTTAAAAATCGGCATTATTATTGATTTCGGCAAAATGTATAACGTGCATTCATTAATTGAAATTGTGAACTAAGGTGAAACAACGTGAAAAATTATTACATTTTGTTTATTACTATTGTATTTTTGCTGATTAATATAAATAAGATATATTCTGACAACTTGCCTGAAAAAGTTCTTGTTGGCTACTGGCACAATTGGGATAATCCACTTGCTCCTATGATTGGTCCTGAAAGAGTTCATCCAGCCTATAATGTGATTAATATCGCTTTTGCTACTCCACGTGCAGGAACAGACTATGACATATATTTTCATCCATTGATTATCAAAAAAGAAGATTTCAAATCACGCCTAAGGACAATTCAATCACAAGGCAAAAAGGTGTTGCTTTCCATCGGTGGCGGAAATACTACTATCAAGCTTGATAGCACAATGGAACGCGACGTTTTTGTCCAATCTGTTCTTCGGCTTCTTTTCGACTACGAATTCGATGGAATAGATATTGACTTCGAGGGCAATTCAATAAGAATCTCTGGTGGCACAATTTCACAGCCTGTTGATTCTTGCATTGTTTTGCTGATTGATGCAATTAAAGAAATAATGCGGGAATATTCGGAAGCTTTCGGGAAAAAAGCAATTTTGTCCATTTCTCCGGAAACTGCTTACGTCCAGGGTGGGCAAAGCGGATATGGTGGAGTTTGGGGGGCATATCTGCCAATTTTAAACGCATTGCGCGATTCAATAGATTTAGTAAATGTGCAGCTCTACAATAGCGGCGGTATGTATGGATTAGACTGGAAAGTCTACAATCAGGCAACTCCTGATTTTATTGTTGCTATGACGGAAAAATTAATCAAAGGATTTAATACAAAAGGAGGTTTTTTTCAGGGTTTCCCACCAGAAAAAGTTACCGTTGGGCTTCCCGCTTGCAACCTTGCTGCAAGCAGTGGCTATATGCATCCTGATAGCGTCCTTATGGCAATGAACTATTTATTAGGAAAATCAGATAATTACACAGGCTCTTATGTTATGTTTGAAAAAAACGGATACCCGAATGTTCGTGGAATGATGACTTGGTCTATTAATTGGGACGCAACCGATTCTTGCTCATATCCATACGAGTTCGCAGAGAACTTTATCCGTATTTTCAATACTCATATGAATATTTCAAGAAACGATACAGAAATAATTCCAGATGATAAAAACGAAATTTATTTCGACCTTTTCCCAAATCCTGCCAGAACAGAAATAGTTATTAAGCTTCCTGATTTTTGCCAGAATATGCTTCCACTCGAATTCAATATTAGAAATCTCTACGGTGCAACTGTTGCAAAAGGAGTTATTCGCTCACTCAAATCTGTTATTAATATTTCAAAATATCCAAAAGATATATATTTTATTTCTATCGATGATTATACTGAAAAATTCATTAAAGATTAGCGGATACATTTTTTTCTCTTAATTTAATTATATTTTTGTTAATATTGTAAGATATTGATTTTAAATGAATTGATTATGAATATTTTAGATAGATATATACTTCGTCAGTTTATCAGCACACTTTTCTTTGCTATTGTTTCTTTGTGCCTGATTTTTTTAGTAGTTAATTTGATGGAAAATTTAGACGACTTCATCGATAAAAAGGTCCCAAATCCAGTAATTATAAAATATTACATCTCTTATTTTCCTGAAATACTGAAAATCCTCACACCAATTTCTGTATTAATCGCAACCTTATTTTCTATTGGAAAGCTCTCAACTAACAATGAAACAACAGCAATGAAATCAGGTGGGTTGAGCCTGTATCGTCTTATGCTTCCTTTGGTTGCTTTTGCTGTTGCTTTAAGCTTCGGACAATTATATTTTAATGGCTGGATTGTTCCGGTTGCCAACAAAACTAAATTAGAAATCGAAAGAGTTTATTTGAAAAAAGCGAAAGCCCAAGGCGGAACGCTTTTTAATCTTTTCTTTCGCGATACTCCTACCAAACACGTTATGTTGCAATATTATCATCCTACCGAACAAACTGGTTATCAGGTTGCAATAGAAGATTATTCAAATGAGTTTGCTCCTCGTTTGCGTTCAAGAATAGAAGCAGATAGAATTATCTGGGAAGATGGCAAATGGAAATTAGAAAATGTGATGATTAGAACTTTTTCGGATAATTCTGTTTTTGTGAAAAGTCTCGATTCGCTAAATATTAACCTTAATATCAAACACGAACAGCTGATTAAACTCCAAATGCTTCCCGACGAAATGAATTTCGATGAAAAACGAGACTATATACAAGTCCTAAAAATGGGTGGAAAAGATATTCGCAAAAATCTTATTGATTATTATGCAGGATTCGCCTTTCCATTCTCAAATCTAATTGTAATGCTTTTTGGTGTTCCTTTTGCTTCTGTAAAAAAACGAGGTGGAATTGCTATTCAGATAACTGCTGCTATGGTTATTGCTTTTACTTACCTGATTTTTACTGAAATTAGTAAAACTATTGGTTTCTCGATGAATATTAACCCGTTGTTTGTTGGATGGAGTGCGAATATTATTTTCTTTTTGGCAAGTATTGTTGTTCTCATAAAAACACAAAAATGATATGAAAAAAATTGACAACTTTGGTGCAATTACGGGGCGTCGCCTGCTTCAAGACATTTTCAAAAGTCTTCGTTATGAAAAGCAATGGAGTTCGTTCTCGGCTCTGCTCGCTACCTGGCGGCTTGCTACCCGCGAAATAGATTTAGAGAAATACACAAACGAAGATATTCAAATAATCCATAGTCTTGGTTTCTGGCGAGGCACTGCTATTTGGCTTGAAGAAATTGTTAATCGTTTTTATTTCTCGACTATTAATTCATTTGCGTATTTTGGAGCAGCTATTTTGCTTGTGCTTGTTGGTGTCAGGCGTTTTTCAGACCACGTAAGCGACGATATAGTTCTTGCCGGTATCATATTCGAAGCCGTTTTGCTTCTATTTTTATTCTTCATTATGCTATTCACTCCAAACGAAGAAATCGCTTCTAATAATGAACAAAAAGAAGAACTCGATTTTCAGAGGGAACTCCTGAACGAAGTTGGCGAAATAAGTAGAGACTTTGCTGCTACAACCTTGCAATTAGAAAATCTCACTGAAAAATTAAATGCACTTATTTCTCTTCAAAACGAATCATTAACCCAAATATCCTCAATTGCCAAATCTTTTCTTGATATTTCTCAACCTAATCCACAATTTGTTAATATCTTACAACAAACTAATAATGCTTTGTTAGATTTCAACGATAAAATAAAATTTCTTAATGATTCAATTTCTCAACTCAAACAAGAAGAAATTAAGATTGCTATTAGAAACGAACTGGAACAAATTCTCTCCAACAAAATAACCAAAAATGAAAAACAATAGATATAAATATCGCAAAACAATTGAAATATACTTTGTGCTTTATCTTGCGGCTCTTATTTTTCTTATCCCGTCTCAAAAGGAGAGAGACATTGAAAATGCTAATCGCATTTCAATGGAAACACCCTTTGCTATTAAACTCGAAAAATCTGCTCTATTCTGCAAAATGGCTATCGATACTATCCCATATCTGCTTCATCTCGATAGCCTAAATACAATTTATTTTACCGGTGATGTGAAAAACATAAGCTATGAAGTGATTATCGAAGATCAGGTTTATAAAAGTAAGCTTAAATTAGTTTCTAATGTTAAAAACCAAAGTGTCAATTTCCGCTTAATTGATATTCTGGAAAAGAAAATTTCATATTTTGTTTGGAAGCCACCTACATTCGATAAAATCAATAAATCATATATTGTTTACCTTAATGCAAAAGCAACTGATACAAAAACTGGCAACGAACTTGTTGCTAAAGCACAATTTGCTCTTGTTATTAACTATTACGACAAAAAAACTGGTTTGCCTGTTATTCAAGAACAACCTGCCGAACAAATTGTGCAGAACTTGCAACCACCACAAATGATACTCTCTGATGCCAACTTCTCACTTCAATATGACAGAATACGCACCATAGCGTCTTTCGATTGGCAAAACACTTTGTTTGTACTTGGTGGGCTTAATCCTTTGCTCGATTTACAAAAAAATATTGAAGTAAGTATTAAGCACTATCCGGAAGGCAATGGTGGCTCAGCCTATATTAGCAACATCTTATCAAATAGTATTGTTATTAAAGGCACCTCACCTAATTACGGAAACATTGTTGTTACACTTTCACTTAAACGCAGAACCGACAACAAAGAATATCAGATGTCGTTTCCTATCGTGGCTGAACCCATCGCAAATCCAGAAATACCAAATGAGTTATATCCCGGACTTACTTATAAAATAAAGCCAAACTTGCCAATACTTCCCGGTTATGAAGCAAAAGTATTAATTAGAGATAATGATAACATTCGCTATCAGCAATTTTCTGATGAAGTTATTAGTTTTACTCCTGATTATCAAGACACTTCAGGCAATATTTTCCTCGAAAGATACATAAATAATAAATTATTAGGACAAAGAATTAAACTCAACGTCAAAAAATTTGCTCCTCCTGTTATTGTGAAACTATCAAAAATTGATAGCAAAACAGTCCTTGTCCAAACAAATTCCTTCGGATTATTCAAAAACAGAGAAAATACAATTTTATCTCTTGATATTCAAGGAAATGCAACCTACAAAGAGAGAATTGGGCAATTTAAATCTGATAGAGAAAAATTAATTTGGTCACAATTCTTT
>JAOAGZ010000011.1:24184-38686 GCA_026415495.1 Eximiradius proteiniborus
CTGCTATAGATAGACGTGGCGAACGCAGTAATCAAGAAAATTACTCTAACGAATAGTGCATTATGATAATTTTTTAATTATTTTTTAATATTTTTGTCAAAAAAAATTATTACATTTATAATTATCTATTTATCAAGAAACTTATTTTTGTAAGTTTTCTTTTGTTGTTAGTTAAAGCAGCATAAACGAAGAGTATTTTTTGATTGGAGTTGGTATGAAAGTAAAGAAATTTATAAAATATCGAGCGTGGAGGGAACTGTTGTTTTTTCTGTTTTGTTTTGTTCTTTCCCTTCCTGAGCCCGAATATTCTTATTCTCAGATAACCCGCAAAAGAGCCGAGCATTTAGAGAAAATTTATAAAGAAAGACAAAAATTCAAAGACGAGTATTCCGATTTAGACAAGAATAAAAAAGTCAAAATTGAAGCCGACGATTACGTTTCTTCAACACTCGAAAAATCACGTCAGTTCTATTTACAGGCATTAATTCTTATCAAAAAAGGTGATACTATTAGTGCAGCCCGTTATTTTCAACAAGCGATTGATAATTTGAATAAACTCGTAAGCTACCCAAATATCGAAAGCAACTCCGAGTTCAATGATTTATCCCAATCTATTGTTGAAGATTACGAAAACTACATCACTAATATTGACAACCTTGATGAGAATGCTCCTTTGTTCATTGTTCGTGATAAATTATTTCAGGAAATTGGCAAAATACCTGCTACTCCAGCCCCTGTAGTTCAAAAACCATTTAATTCGACTTATTCAAGCCAAAAATTCCCTAATCGACACACCAAACCAGACAGTCTCGTTATTCCTCTAATAGACCACGATTTAGTAAACCGCAGTATTACGTTCCTCACAAAAAACAAACGTGGGCAGCATTTCGTTCGCCAATGTATGGAACGTTCAGGCAAATGGTTCCCGATGATGAAACGTATTGCTGAAGCAGAAGGTATGCCTGAAGAAATTGTCTATTTATCAATGATTGAGTCAGGGCTGAATCCTAATGCTGTTTCTCGCGCTAGTGCCGTAGGTTTGTGGCAGTTTATGCGTGCAACCGGTCAAGATTATAATCTAAATAAAAATGAATCTTTTTGGATAGATGAACGGCGCGACCCTGAAAAATCTACCTATGCTGCTATGCGACACCTTCGCGACCTTTATAATGAATTCGGAGATTGGCATCTTGCACTTGCTGCCTATAATTGTGGAACTGGCTGTATCAGACGCTCTATAAAAAAATCCAAACTTGAAAAACCTTCTTATTGGGATATTCTGAAATTCCTTCCTAACGAAACTGCTATCTATGTTCCAAACTTTATTGCAACCGCTAAAGTTATGATGAATCCTGAATTGTATGGCTTCGACGAAAAAGAAATATCCTATCAAAACGAATATAAATATGATATTTTCGAAATAAAAGAACCAACAAATCTTTCCGCTATTGCTAAAGCTGCCGGAATTAGTCTGGAAGAACTCAAAGAACTTAATCCCGAACTGCTTCAAAACGTTACTCCACCCGATAAGAAAATATATTATATTAAAATACCATATAATTCCTCTCAAACTTTTGCTAAAAATTTTGATGCTATTCCGAATGAAGAAAAGCAAGCCTTTATTTTTCACACTGTGAGCCAAAATGAATCACTCACTGATATTGCCCAAAAATATAATGTTTCTCTTGATAATCTTATTGCAGTTAATAATTTAAGCGGTTATAATGCTAAAATTAAAAAAGGTTCTTCATTACGTATCCCAATTGGTTCTGAACCTTTCGAAGCCAGTAATATAGTTCGTAATCCAACTAAAGTAGATACTCTTAAAGCCGATGTTGTTCAAAATCCTAACGTTGAAAGCTCAAATATCGGGCAAATCATTACACACATTGTTAAACCAGGAGAAACTATTTACAGTATTTCAAAGCTATATGGCATACGTCCGGCTGAACTCCGAAATTTAAATAACTTACCTTTCGACATAGAAAATATTCAGGTTGGGCAAAAACTAATCGTTGCTCGCAATAATATTAATAATAACTCTACTACTGCAAATAGTAATAATTCGCAAAATTCATCGACACAAAACAAAACTATTAAACATAAGGTTCGAAAAGGGGAAACTCTTGCAAAAATTGCTGAAAAATATTCAACCACTGTTGATAATATTATTTCTCTTAATCGCTTAAAGAAGCCATCAATCAAAGTTGGACAAGTTCTCAAAATTGAGCAGCAGGTTGCAGTTGCACAATCTCCTTCTTCTAAGCAACCTCAGCAAAAAGTATTGGTCCATACAGTCGAAAAAGGTGAAAATCTGGCTTCTATTGCTCGTAAATATGGAATTACAGAAGACCAACTGCGTGAATGGAACAAAAATGATATTAAAGGAGATATAATTATTGCTGGTTCGCGTCTAAAAGTTCATCAATCGAATAGTACAGAGCAAAACAAATCATCAAAAAATAATACTTCTAATAGCAAAAAAACACCTGTCTATCATACTGTCCGTTCCGGTGATACTTTGGAAAGAATTGCTGATAAATATAATGTCTCAATTAATGATATAAAAAATCTTAACAGAGGAGTTAAAGAAACAAGACTTCAAATTGGACAAAAAATTAGGGTTAAATAATTTTGTTTTTATTATTTTTGAAAAGACATTCGCTCTTTTTAGCGATGTCTTTTTGTTTTTCAATGTGATTAACGTATGATTAATATTACAAATATCCATAAATCATTCGGTCCCAAAAATGTTTTGCGGGGTATCAATATTAATATCCCTGACAACGATATCCTTTGTATTATCGGAAAATCTGGTTGTGGAAAAAGTGTTTTAATTAAAATCATTGTTGGGCTTCTCGAACCCGATTTAGGTACTGTTGCAATTGACGGGAACATAGTATCTCAATTAGATAAAAAATCTTTATACAAATTAAGACGAAAATTCGGATTTGTGTTCCAAAGTGCTGCCCTTTTCGATTCGCTTACTGTTTTCGAAAATGTTGTTTTAGGGCTATACGAACACGGAGAAAGAAATATTCTCTATCTCGAAAAAGAAGCAATAAGAGTACTTAAAGCAGTTGGACTGCTCCCTCAAACTGATGAACACGATGCTTTATTTATTAATGAATGGAAAATTTTGAAAGATAAATTGCCATCCGATCTTTCCGGTGGTATGAAAAAACGTGTTGGAGTTGCTCGTGCTTTGGTTGGAAATCCTGAATACATTTTTTATGATGAACCTACTACTGGTTTGGATCCAGTTACATCTGAACAAATTGATGACTTGATTTCTGAACTCTCGCATAAACTTAAAGTAACTTCTATCATCATTACTCACGATATGTTTTCTGTTTATAAAATTGCTAATCGTGTTGTTATGCTCAACGATGGTCTGGTGCAGTTCGAAGGAACACCCGATGACTTGGACAAAACCGAAGACTCCGTAGTAAGAGAATTTCTCGATAGATATAAAAATAATACTAATCATTACTGAATTTTTTATTAATACTCTTTTTATTATATTTGTTAATTATGTTCAAATGCTGTTACTCGAAATGAGAATTCTTATCCTGTCAATATTGTTGCTTTTTTTGTTCTCTTCTTGCTCTTTGTTCAAGAGTAAAGAACCGCAATTAGTTCATTGCCTAAACGAAAATGAGAAAAATCTTGTGCTGCGTTGGGGCGACTTTCTCCCAAAGGATAACGCTTTTTTTGGTTATGAAATTAATGCATATGGAGAACTCTTCATTTTTTCAAAAAGCAATAAAAATCCGGAAATAAAAAAAGATAAAATCGTTGATTTAGACCAAAATGAATTTTGCAGCAAATTAAAGCTTGCTAAATCGACTATCTTGAAAACTCAAACTTTGTTCTCACCCGGCGAAAGCAAAGCAAGATTTGTTGAATTCTCTAATCCTGAACAAAATCTTAATATGCTTGCTGTGTGGAATCCCGAATTCCAAAATAAAGGTTCGCGTTATTTTCGTGAACTTTTTGATTCTCTTAATTGTTTAGTGCCAAGTATTCGGGAAATAAAAAATAGATGATGAAAGTAATTGCTCTAATAGTAGATGATGACCACGATTTCGCTTCGACTATGGCAGACATTGTCCAGTCTTTTGGCTATGATACTGCTGTGGCTTATTCACCCTCACAAGCACTTTCCTTTTTAGATGAAAAACATAGATTTGTTGGAATCATCCTTTTAGATATAGAATTTGCACCCGGCGAAAAAACCAATGGGCTTGATTTGCTCGAAATTATCCGCAAAAATTATTTACAAATTCCTGTTGTAATGATTTCTGGCAAAGGAACTATCGAAGCAGCCGTTCGAGCTACAAAACTTGGTGCTTCGAATTTTATCGAAAAAAGTATTATTTCGAAAGATAAAATTAAAGCTGTGCTCGATAGTTCATCACGCCATATTTCAGCATTTTCCGAAGAACTCGAAGTCCAAAAATTTCTTGCTTCCTGCGGTATTATTGGCAAAAGCAAACAGATTCTTCAAGTCGGCGACAGCATTATCCGTTACGGTCGCACTGACCTGAATGTTCTTATTACCGGACAAACCGGAACCGGCAAAAAGCTTGTCGCTAAAGCTCTTCATACTATTAGCCGACGCTCCAAATTCCCTTTTGTTACAGTTGATATCCCAAATATCCCAAAAGATCTTTTTCAAAGTGAACTTTACGGACACGTCAAAGGTGCTTTTAGCGGTGCTATGGAAACAAAACGTGGGCTATTTCAGGAAGCAAACAAAGGAACCCTGTTTCTTGATGAAATCGGCGACTTGCTTATCGAATTGCAATCTAACCTGCTTATCCCAATTGAAGATAAAATTGTGCGTAAAGTTGGTTCTATACAAAATGAAGAAGTCGATATTCGTTTTATCTCTGCTACTGATAAAGATCTGATTACTCTTATGCACGAAGGGCGTTTCCGCGAACAACTCTACCACCGTTTGCGTGAATGCGAAATTTATATTCCACCTCTATCAGAACGTCGTGAAGACATACCGGAAATTATTAATCATTATTGCCAGAAACATAATAATGATTTCTCGGAATACAAATTTTTCTCAAATGATACTATCGATTTCCTTACTGAATATAACTGGAGCGGAAATGTTCGCGAACTTGTTAATTTCCTGAAACTTATCCTCCAGACTACGCAAAAAGATAAAATTGAAATTTCTGATGTTAAAAAGGTTTTAAGCACCAATCATAATAGTGTTCAATACCAAATTCCTGTTTTTGCAACTGATAGAACATTAAAAGAAGATTTAGCAGAAGTTGATAAAAAGAAAATCGAGGCGACTTTAGCTCAATGCAACGGGAACGTAAGCAAAAGTGCTGCTTTGCTTGGTGTAAGTCGCGAAACTCTGCATAACAAAATAAGACGCTATAATATTGATGTTTCTCTCTTTCGTAAAAAGAATTAATTTATGTCGTCGCACAATCTGACTTTTGAACAACAACTCGCTCTGATGCGAGATAGGCATATTTCGCTTACCGCAAATGCTGGTTCCGGAAAAACAACCGTTCTTGTTAATAAATATATTGATATTTTACTCAACTACGAACCAGTTCGAAACGATGTAAGGCGCATTTTGGCAATTACTTTCACGAAAGTGGCTGCCTCTGAAATGAAATCTCGTGTTGCTAAAAAAATTGATGAACTGATTAACGAAGAAATTGCTAATACTACTCACAATTTCGAAAAAATTCGCAAATTAAAATTCCTTCGCGACCGTATCCAATATGCCAATATAGCCACTATTCATAGTTTTTGCAATTCACTTTTACGCGACTATCCTATCGAAGCAGGTATTGCCCCGAATTTTTTTGAACTATCCGAATTTGATGCTATGGCTTTGCTTGATGAAGCCATTCAAGATGTGTTCCTTGATTTTAAGAATTCCCCGAATAATTCTGATTTTATTGATTTATTGGTTCGTTACAACAAGAAAAATGTTATTTCGACAATTAGAGAATTGATTAATTTCAGAAGAAAATTGTTCTCCTTGATTGAGTTCTACAAGCAAAGTAACGATGAAATTCTAAAATATTACAATTCCGCTTTGGTTAAATGTTATTCTGATTTATTTTCTTATTTTGACATGATTATTGATAAATTACAAGAACATATAAACGAAAGTGAAATTATTAATGATATTCGCGAAAAACAATCAAGAATTAAAGCAATTTTCAGCAAATTTAATCAAGCTTTTTATAATTCTACTCATATATTGGATTTCAATTATTTAAGATTGATATCTGAAATATTCCGCGAAAAAACAAAGGTAAATGGAAAACTTCAACTGATTAGCTTTCTCAGAAAGAATTTCCCGAAGCATTTTTCTCACTTTGAAGTAGCATACAAAATTCTCTTTAATAAAGATATTTTAGTGTTAGATAACCAGCAATACAATTCACTTTTGCTCCAACAAATTAATGACGCGAGGCTGATTACAGAAATTGCTTCAAAAGTATTTGATAAATATCAAAATTTAAAGCAGGAAATGTTTGCAATAGATTTCGATGATATGATTTTCCTCGTTCGTAATATGCTGTGCAACCAAGATTTTGCTAAGAAAATTAGAAACCAGTACGACTATATTCTTGTTGATGAATTTCAGGACACAAATAGCGAACAGTTCGATATTATAAGCAAACTATGTTTTGATGATAACTCTTTAGGTCAGGACAATAATCTCTTTATCGTTGGCGACCCAAAACAAAGTATTTACAGTTTTCAAGGTGCAGAAGTTGAAGTTTTTCACAAAGCAACTTCTACCTTAGCTCAGAAAAACAATCTCAATCCTTTGATAGAAAAAGACAAATCCTCTATCCCAATAAAAATTGACTACCTTAATGGCACTCAATATTCGCAACAAATCCTTAATGATACGAATAAGCTCGGTATCCTATCGCTTACTACCTCTTTCCGTATGTCCCCAAATATTGCCGGCTTCGTAAATAAAATCTTTTCCAAGCTAATAGGGGAGCCAACACCAACTATTTTTGAACTTAAAAAAGAAGTGAACAATATTAAATATGAGCCGATTATTTGCGGGCGTGCAACTTCTAAGTTTATTGATAACCTTGTGCAAGATGTTGCTACTTCAAAACCACTTGGCTCTGTTTCTTTTATACTGAATAATATTGATAGCAAAACTAATAAAAGTATTCAATTAGTGATTTCACTCAGAAAAGATGACCAACAAATTCAACTCAAACAAAAAGTTGAGGAGGTTATTGCCTCCGAACCAGACATCAATTCCGAAGTTGATAATTCGACTGAAGAACAATTAATTGTCAAGCATATTAAAGCAGTTATCGCTGGATATTTAGATTACAAAGTTTTCGATAATGAAACTAACGAATTCAGAAAACCTGAGTATAGTGATATCGCAATTCTATCAAGGAAGAAAAATGCTTTGGGAAAATTAATTAAGGAACTTATTGCTAACAATATTCCTTATGTTTTGTCGAGTGGGTCTGGCTTCTTCGCAACTCCCGAAATTCAGGACATTCGCGAGTTCCTTAATTTTTTTGCTGATAAAAACGATGATTATGCTTTTGCGTGCGTCTTGAAATCTCCGTTTATTGGGCTTACTTCAGCCGATCTATTCGAAATAATCGCTTTCAACAAGCAAAAGGGCACCCAAAACATCTCGCTTTATCACCAATTCCTTGAATATTATAATCACATAAAACAACTTGACAACTATAATAATATCAAGATATTCGAAAATGCAAACAATATTTTGGAAAATCTTATTTTCTACTCCACGCGGTTAAATGTTTCAAGTCTAATCAGCAAGATTATTAGTCTCGATGGTTATAATTTCTATGTTGCAAAAACTCCCTCGGGAAGTCAAATAAAGTCAAACTTTGATAAACTGATTGATTATGCCCGAAAGTTTGAGGCTCGAGGTTTCCGTTCCTTGTATGACTTTGTTGAAGAACTTCAATATCTATCCGACAACTCAAAAGAACCCGAAGCCGCCGCCTTTTCAAACGAAAATGCTGTTCGGATTACTACTGTTCACGGAGCTAAAGGTGCAGAATTTCCAATAGTCTATATTTACAATTCAAATTATAGAACTAAGACTGCCAACAGTTTTATGGTTGATAAAGACTTTGGGCTTCTTTTCAAGCTGAAAAAAATTATCGATGGCGAAACTTCAGATATTGATTTTATCATTAGAAATGTTGTTAATCATTACAATAAAGCCGATGAACGCAACGAGGAAATCAGGTTGTTTTATGTTGCTACCACTCGTGCAAAAGACCATTTAATTATTTCTTCTTCGTTAACGAATAAAATACAAGGTGGCATATCCAAACTAAATGGTTTTGCCCAATTGCTTTTTGATGCTCTTCAGCTCGATTATGGTGCTTCAGATTTTGAAACTGAAAATTTTCCTGATGAAATTTCGACAGAATTAATGTTACATAATTCTGTTACTCCAAATTTATTAAAAATACCTATCAATGTATTCTCAAATAGTTGCTTTATAGTGCATAATAATCCTTCTGTTTCAGCAAAAATCTCAAATAAAGGTGATTATCATCTTTCAATAAAAGAAATTGTATCTGTTCCCAAAAACAAATTTTTCTATCCTACACAACTCGACAACCTACTTGAAAGTGAAGAAAATTTTGTAATCAATAAAGAATTCGGTTTTGATGAGCATTTCTTAGACGAAAATTTGTCTCGTGAAGCAGCACTTTCTTTGGGAAGCGCCTTCCACGAGCTGATTGAAAAAATCAATGAATGGATTAATCCTGATTTTAGTATCAATGTTGATGCATTAACCGAAATTTCAAAGTCTATCTCATTGAATTATTTCAATAGTACCGCTGAAGTAAATTACTTAATTGAACTTGTTTCTAATTTTTACAATTCTCCTTTTATCTCTGAATACAAAGATTTGTTGTTATCGTCAAAACGTGAGTTTCATCTTGTAATGCCATTCGAAAGCCATTTTATTGGTGGTATTATTGATTGTTTTGTTGAAAAAAGCAGCAACAAAATCGAAATTTGGGACTGGAAAACAAATATTATTCGCCAAAAAAGCGATTTATCAGTTTTACGTGATAAATACGAATTGCAAATGAAAATCTACGCTTTTATAGCTTTTAATTTATTTCATAATGCTAATTCAATAAATTGCCGTCTGTTTTTTGTTCGTTCTTCATCCAAGATAAACCAGAATGATTGGATTGTAACTTTCGAGTTTTCGCGAAACGATTTTGAACTCCTTCGTCAGGAAATAAAAGAATTAATTAATGAAACTAACATCTAATTTACAATAACTGATTAATTATTAACTTTCAAAAACATTGAAGCTTGCAAAAAAAAACAGAGACGCAACGAATTGCGTCTCTTTTAAAAAATAAATCACTACGCGTTTATTTTGCAACTACATATAAAAACTTTCGCTTCCCAACTTTCACCAATCTTTTATTATTTAACTGAATTTTCTGAAAAGGATCATCAATCTTATTCTGGTCTACAAGCACTCCGCCTTGCTCTATTAATCGCTTTGCTTCTTTTTTCGATGGTGCAAGTCCCGTAGCAACAAGCAAATCCATTAGTCCCATTTCTGCATTATCAGCCTCGACTTGCATCTCTTCAATTTCATCGGGTAGTTCTTTATTTTTGAATATCCTTTCAAATTCTTCGAAAGCAGCTTCGGCAGCTTGTTTGCTATGATACAATTCAACGATTTTCATTGCAGTTTCAACTTTTGCGTTTCTTGGATGAACTGTTCCGTCAGCAAGTCCTTTTTCAACCGTTATCACTTGGTTTTCTGGGAAAAATGCAGCATATCTCATATAACGAGTAATTAAAGTATCTGGAATAGACATTACTTTTCCGAACATCTCTCTTGGCGAATCAGTAAGTGCAATATAATTATCGAGCGATTTGCTCATCTTTTCCACTCCATCTGTTCCTTCCAGAAGTGGCATCGTTACAATACATTGTGGTTCTATTCCATAAGCTTTCTGTATTTCTCGCCCTACAATTAAATTGAATTTCTGGTCAGTTCCGCCTAACTCGACATCGGCTTTAATTTGTGCTGAATCCATTGCCTGAGCAAGTGGATAGAGCAATTCGTGAACGCTGATTGGAATACCCGACTTGAAACGCTTCGAAAAATCATCTCGTTCGAGCAATTGAGCTACTGTATATCGAGCTGCAAGTTGTATTACATCGCTAAAGCTCATTTTCCCAAGCCAATCTGAATTATAAACAACTTCCAGATTCTCTCTTTTCAGGATTATTGTTGCTTGTTCAAGGTAACTTTGTCCGTTAATTCGTGTTTCTTCCAGTGTTAATTGGGGACGAGTTTTTGATTTTCCGGTGGGATCGCCTATCATTGCTGTGAAATCACCAATGATAAGTATTGCTTTGTGTCCTAAATCCTGAAATTGACGCAATTTGTGCAATACTACTGCGTGTCCTATATGCAAATCAGGACGGCTTGGGTCTGCTCCTAATTTAATATTTAAAGGTTTATTATTTTTTATTGAATTCTCTATTTTACGAACAAGTTCATCTTCCGGAAGCACCTCAATTGCTCCATCTCGAATAACATCCATTTGTTCATTTACACTTGGAAACATTTTTTCTCTCTATTAGTTCAACATCTATTTATTTGAAATTCGCCGTTTAAGCAATGCAAGTTTTCTCATATCAACAGTTTTATCCGCTTCATCTACAATTTCTGTGCGTAATATCTCTTCAATCACATCTTCTAATGTAACCAGTCCCTTCAATTCCCCGAATTCTCCAAATACGAAAGCAATATGACGCCTTTCTTTGATAAACAAATTAAATAATTCGTCAAGCTTCATATTTTTCTCGATGTGTATCAAAGAGCGCTTATCGCAAATTTCACCTACTGTTTTATTCTCATCTACTTTGTAACCAATTAGTTCTTTCGAATATAGTATTCCAATAATATTGTCCTTCGTGTTTTCAAAAACAGGAATCCGGCTAAATCCTTTCTCTTTTATCTCTTTTAGCAGATTATCATCAATTATTCTATTTGCTTCAAGGGCAAAAATAACCGTTCTTGGTGTCATTATATCACTAACTGACTTATGAGAAAAAGACAATGCACCAATCAGAAATTTTTCTTCGTCTTCGTCTATATCAGAAAATGGAGAATCCTCGTGATGCTTGATTATTTCCTGAAATTCTTCTCTTGAATATACTGTTGGTCTTTCTGCTCCCAAAATTTTATCTAAAATGAAAGCCATTGGAGCAGCAACAGGGTAGAATAATATAATAAAAATCCACACTAACCAGAAAAAAGTTGATGTAAATAAAAATCCATAACGTGCAGCAATTGCCTGCGGAACCATTTCACCTATTATAAATATAAGACCAGTTGCAATCGCTCCTGCAACAACTCCCGAAGCTATTGAGTTTAAAAAGATTGCCAATACAGCATTTGTCGCAACGTTTCCTAATAGCAAAGTGCTTAAAAGCAAATTTGAACGTTTTCTCAGCGGAAGGATTCTTTTTGCTCTCTTGTTTCCGATTTTTGCTTTGTTTTCTAAGTCTGTTAAGTTTATGCTGAAAAATCCTATCGTGAGTCCTGAAAAAAAAGCTGAAAATAATACTAATATCGCTATTATAGCTAAATTACTCATTCTTGTGTATATTTAATTATAACTAAATTTTTCAAAAAACAAAAATAACAATATTTTTTGTCGTTATGAAAATTCTTTTAATCAGTCTAAAAATGAACCCCGGATATAGCCCGGGGTTTAATTTATAAATAAACTATTTATTCTGATACTATTTCAAATCAATGAGCATTGAAAATCGCATAGTATTTGCAAGTGGGTGATTTTCTTCGATTGTATTAATAAAACTGAAATCAATCTTGAAAATATCATACCTTACACCTGCTCCAAAATTCCAAAACTTACGATTACCAAGTCGTGATGGCTCAGTGAAATATCCGGCACGAAACGCAAATAAGTTTTCATACCAATATTCTGCACCGACAGAAAATTCAACACCCGGATTTTTCCACGCGGTTACAAGTGATAGCGGTAGCGGGTCAGCACTCAAACTATCACGTTTTACAAGCAACTTTTGGAAATCAAAAGCGATTTTCAAATCATTGAACTCATCTTTAACAAGCTTCCAGGCTGCTCCTATCTTCAGGTTTGTAGGTAACGGGTCTGATTCGTTGATATATGTGATTTTCGGACCAACATTTTGAAGATTAAATCCAAAAGATAATGGATTACGCACTCCGAGCAGTTCATAACCCGAAGGCTTGTAGAGCAAACCAAGATCAAATCCTACCGAGTTTCCGGCACCGGCTTCTCTTTGACCTTGTCCAACAGGTGCTAAATTAGAACGAATATAGCGCAGTTGAAAACCAATACCTAAATCATTTGTGATTGGAGTTCCATACGAAAGCCCAAGTGAAAATTCATTAGAAGTGAATTTACCAAGTACTCTGCCATCCTCTGCTGTTCGGGTGAATTCTCCCAAGTTCATAAAAATAAAATTGAAAGCAACTGTTCCGTCTAATTCTTCGAAAAATCGCCCAATTGTTCCATAGCTGTAAAACAAATCTGCATTAAATTGAGGCAACCAGGGAGAAAACGATAGGGCTGTCTGTGTGAAAGGTTTATCTCCGCTTTCATTTTGGAAATAGTCAAAAAAAGCAAGCCCTCCCGGATTCCAGTAAATTGCATTTATATCATCAGCAATTGCAACGCCTGTTTCTCCCATACCGCTTGCTCTTGCATCAGGTGATATCAGTAAGAACGGTACAGCAGATCCGCCTGCCTGACTGTATGCGATTTGAGAACTGATAAAAACACCTAAAACCAATACAAGCGTTGTAATTGCTACTTTTCTCGTCTTTTTCATTAAATTCCTCCGATTATGTTTATTTAAACGTTTTTTTCTATAAATTATTAAATATTAATCAAATATAATACCATTATTTTAATTTTATCCCCAATATTCCGCTCTTTTCAATCTTCCCGGACAAATTCGATAATCTTAAATAATAGT
The DNA here is from genome assembly GCA_026415495.1 of Eximiradius proteiniborus. Classification (GTDB taxonomy): domain Bacteria; phylum Bacteroidota; class Ignavibacteria; order Kapaibacteriales; family UBA2268; genus JAKIZO01. The sequence goes on from JAOAGZ010000011.1 coordinate 37,250, forward strand.
AATAACTACCGATAGAAATCAATTTACCTTGGTCGTCTCGTCCGTCCCAGTTAATCAATGTATCATACTGAGATGTCCATGATTGTTCGATCTCCCTTATTACTTGTCCCATACTATTATAAATTCTTAAAGAAATATTAAATGGTGGAGTAAAATTATGCTTTATAGCAATTTTGGTTTCTTCTGTGAATGGATTAGGATATAGCAATACGTCAAATATTTGGATTTCTCCCTCTTCCGGAATACGAAAATATGTTTCTGCCTCTCCCGGATTGTTGAATACATCCCAGGCACGAACTCGTATTTTGTGTAGCCCAGGTTCAAGCCCAGCCAGATAATACTTAATAATTCCTGAATTATAATTCTCAATTGAAGTATTAAAATAGGGGGTTAAATTAATTGGGACCGGATTATCATCAATCCAACCTTCAATATTATGACCAATTCCTAAACCAGTTGAATTAATGCCTGTTTCGTCTCTTAATTCAACAATTAATAATGGTTCTCGCCGTACCACATCACCTGAGCGAAAATTGTAATTGTCAAGGTATATTTGAACATTTGGTCCTTTCCCATCATTTTGAGTACTTTCTTCTATTCCGTAAACTTTTATTGATGAGTAAGAACCTGTTGCTGTCCGACGGTCGTTTGCAAAAGCATAGATAAACATTCTGGAATTATTTTCGTTGAAACTAATATCTTTGGGCACAACAAAACTTATTTTCATTATTCCATTAGTAACTTTATAAGCAGCCCGCGAAAGTGTAGCGCCCTGAGTAGTAAATTTGTAATTAATTCCAAACTCGTCTGTTATGCTTCGGCTATCATCTCCATCTAATAGTGTAAATGTTGCAGTTCCTTGAAAATCATTAATAGTGTTGTTTCTGAATTCATCAGTAATTCTGGCAACTATTTCCACTTTGCTCAATGCTTTTATTGTAAAACTGCTTTGCTCAGTTGTGCTTATGCCATTTATACTATCTACGACAATTTGTAGTTCAGGAAAGTTTAATTTTACTAAAGGGTCACCAAGAATTAGAAACCTTCGTGAATTTTCATCAAAAAAAGTTTGTTTTGCCACAAATGCCGCTTCACCAATTGTTGGAAAGCTTCCATCATTTTTTCTGTTAAATAATGATTGATAATATTTTTGATTTAATGCATGATTTGCATATGCTCCAACAACACGGGTTGCTGTGAATACTGATATAGCTCCACCGGTTTTACTAAATATTAGTTCCTCTGCTCCACTTCTCGGTCCAACTAAATCAAATCGACCGAAATCACATGTTGCTGCAGTTACAAAAAATAACTTGTCGTAGTTAGAAAGTTGAGGTATGGTAGTTTCTCGCTCGAAAAATTCTTCATGAGCAAGCACACGCGGATTACCGTGTCCTATCCAATTAAAAATTAATGCCCCGGTGGTATTTGCTATAG
>JAOAGZ010000011.1:38696-43714 GCA_026415495.1 Eximiradius proteiniborus
GCTTACGACGTTTTCCGCCGGCTATACTTTCCGTCGGATATGCTGCTAAATATACTTTTTTCTGAATAAGTTCTGCTGGTAGCTTCGACGATAGTTCTTCCGACTGGCGGGTGTGTATATCTCCATCTTGTCCTTTGGTTGTATAAGAGTCATCGGCAACTAGTAGTATATTAGTTCGCCAATTATCAAGCGATGAGCTTGTTTCATAGTGTATTATCTTTTTTAAGTAAGCTTTGGCATTATCTATGTTGTCGACTGGAACTCTCCCGAAAGCTACATCGCACAACCAGTCATCACCGTCTACACAAGCTATATAATCATCTGTTGCCATAGTACTTGTTTCTGTTACAAAGAAATCAGATTCTTTGTTCATATACATTGGAATATATAACGGAGATTTTACCTGTATGTTCCTGTAGTCATAATGTGCGTCTCCCCACAATACAACAAATGATGGCTTGATTGATGAATTATGATAAACAAACGCAATAAAATCTCTTATTGCAGTTACATCTGGAATGCAGGAAGAGAATTCTTTGTATATATCATCTACTTTGACCACTGCTACTTTCAAGTTATTTCGGGTTCTTCGATAATTTGCATATTCATTTGCACTTTCAATAAACTGAGAGTGTGTAATAACAAGAACATCGACATCTCGGATTGTTCCTCGTAAGTTTTCAAGAGAAATTGATTCTATGTTTGTAACCGTTTTGAATTTCGAACTAATAAAATATTTCGATGGCTTACTGTTTTTTTCTTCTTTTCTGAAAATGAACATCCCACCTGTTTTTGCGAGATTGTCAAGTAGCAACAGATTGTTAGGGTCGCTTGCATCAATTCCAATAATATTACCCGAAGTAAAACCATTAATCTGATATTCCGTTAATCCTGATTTTGAAGGATCTGAAAAGAAAGAAATTTCGTTGTCTATAGGAACGAAACTTCGCGGATAATGTATTTCATAAAAATCAAAATATGGAACTGCCGATGAATTACTATTTGAATACTCAATTGACAATACACTTCTATTATCTATTCCTACTAAGCTTGCTGGCGAAGAAAATTGTTGGATTGAACGATTAATATGAACGTAATCTCCGTAAGTATCATTAAGAAGTGTTGAAAAAATCTGAGTGCCAGATTGTTTGTAAATAAATCGCCCGGCAGCACCGGATTTTGTAGAACGATGTGCTACTGCTATTTTATATATAATGTTTTCATCTCTTCTCAAATTATATAATATATCCATAAATGGTGCAGAAAAGTAACTACGCCCTAAATAAGTTCGACCTGAGCCATCCGGATATGGATTTGTTGTTTCTTCGTTATAAAATATTCTGTGGTAATAATAATCTGGATTATAATTGATTTGTCCTTCTGGATTTGGAGCAATCGATAGCCGCTTGCCTTCTCTTCCTCCATAAGTAAATAAATAATAGTTGTTGAACGAAAAATCGTTTCTATAATGCGAGAAATTTCCATTTATATATTTAAACCCTTTAGCACCATTACCGTAAAAAATAATAGATTCAAGTTCGCCATTTGAATTTGTTTTTACAATAATAGGAATTTCGCTCATATCGTTGTTTAATCCATCGGATACTTTTTCGCTAAGGTTATCGCCACCGTGTCCAAATATTTTTATGGTATTTATGAGTTCTTTTTCAATTTTAACTCCACGCGAAGAAAGTTGAGCAGCATCAATTTTATATAATCCCTCTTCATTAATAGTCAGCCTGAGCCATTTTCCATTGCTAACTTGATTTAAATCAGTAAGTTGCTGGCTTTGAATGCTTTCCTTTGAGTATGCAAGAACAAAAGCGCGTGTTTCATCTTGGTTAATTGTGATTTTGGGCGAAAAACTATCTTGCTCTATGTTTTTTGTTATCTGTGAATAATTAAAAGCAATCTTTACAATTATTTTTTCTGGAATTTCTATAACTGAATTTTCTGGGTTATATCGAGCTGCAGTGAAAATAACATTTGCAACATTTCTTCTCCTCGATATTCCTAAATATTCAGTCCAAACCCATTCAAATTGCCTATTATTCGAAATCAATTCAGAATTATACAAAGCACCGTCTCTGCTAAACTGATTTTCAACCGGTAACATTTTCTTCTGATAAGTCTTCACTCCGAACACCTGAACATCCTTAATAGCATATCCGAATTGTGATGGGACAGTAATAAGCACATTTTCCACAAAATGCTGTGGAGAACCAATTTCTTTATTGATATTATATGAGTTGTTAATTATTGGTTTGCAGAAAACTTCGCCATTGATAGAAGTTTCTTGAAATTCTATTAGTTCAGGTCGATATTCAATGATTAGTTCATCAATAGAAGAAGAAATTTTGGTGAAAGTTGAATATAGATCACTTACTGAAAATAGTAATATCAAAAGAAGCAATGATTTTCTGAAATATCTCATACCTAACGCCACAACAAATAAATTTAAAGTCCAAATTTAAAAATAATTTAATCAATTATTTTGTAAAAAATCGCCAATAACTCCGCCGTAGGTATGAGAATTTACATAACTCTATTTACAAATATAAGTATATACGTCTGAAATTAAAAATAAAAAATCAAAATAAAGAACCAATAGATAAAGACAAAAATAACCCACCGAAAGTTTTAATAGGTTTGTCTTTGATGCTTTCAAGACCCTTGCCTCCAAATGGAATATAGTAATAATCTATATTCACACTTAAATATGAACTCGATTCTAACCCAAAAGCAGCACCTATCCCAACATTCCCTCCAAATCGAGTGTACCATTTTGCATAGTTAAACGCATTGAAAAACTCACGGTTGTACGGAGTTGATAATATAAATGCTGGACCAACCCCAGCAGAAACGTATGGTCTGAACGATTTATGCAAAACTTCTGAAAATAAATTCCTGGTTATATTTACAGTTAGAGGCATCAGATATAATCTATTAACCTTATTAGGAATAAATGAATTCCCTGTGAAATAATCATAAAATTCAAGTTCGTCTGTGTTTCTTGCCCCAGAAATGAAAAATCTTACCCCAACTTTTGTAATATCATCCATAAAATATTGATAAAAGCCGCCTAATCCAAATCCCGAGTTTGAAAACATTAATTCTATACCTCCGGCATTATTTAGCAAGCCCATTTGTTCACTCATTGTTTGTAACTTTCTTCCCGGAGTAAAAATAAATGTTGTATCATAATTTGATTTATATTGAGCTATTTCATTTTGGCTATAAATTTCAGTTGATAAAAGTAATAATGTCAATATAATTAAAAACATTCTTTTCATATTCTATCTAAAAGTGTGTATTTATTAAATTTATAACGTTTAATTAATAGTTTAAATTGTATTAATTAAGATTTATTTGTAAATTTGAATGTTAAACGATTGATAATATTATAATTTTATTGATGAAAATCAACAATATACTATCTACTATCGAAAAATTATTACCTAAATCAACTTCAATTGAAGGAGACCGAATTGGTCTGCAAGTCCAAAGCGGGCGTAGCGAGGTTTCCCACATTCTTGTTACAATGGAATTATCGGATGAAGTTATTGCTGAGGCAATTGATCTTTCAGTAGATTGTATTATTTCTTTTCATCCTTTGATTTATCGTCCCTTAACTGAAATTGTCGATATTGAGCGTGTTGGCAGACTTGTCTCTAAACTAATAAAACACGATATTGCTTTTATTTCTGTTCATACAACCTTTGACGCACATTCAGAAGGAACAAGCAAAATAATCGCAGATTTACTTGGTTTGCGTGTCGTTTCGTTTCTTCTCCCGTCGCCAAATTCTTCGAATTCAGGTATCGGGGTGATTTGCGAGGCTCAGCAACCAATGAACGAGTGGGAATTTGTCAAACTTGTTTCCGAAAAATTATTTGCTCCAGTTAAATATACTTCAGGAAGAAAAAACACTAATATTACCAAAATCGGAATTGTCGGTGGCAGTGGCTCATCTTTTCTGAAAGAAGCTCTGGATGCAAATTTAGACGCTTTCATTACTGCCGATGTTACTTACCATTCTTTTCATTCAGTCAAAGGCCTAATGCTTCTTATCGATCCGGGACATTATGAAATGGAACAATTCGTTTCTCTCGGTATTGCACAATTAATAAAAAATTCTATTGATAGTTCTGTTAAAATTAGTGTTTCATCTGTGAACACTAATCCGGTTTCTTATTATCCCGAAAATAATTGGAAAGCTCTTCAAAATGAGTATTTAATAAATGTCAAAATAAATTGGAATAAACAATGATTTCAAAAATTCAATTAATTGCAGGATTAGCATACATCGATAACGAACTTAGATTTCTTCAGGAAGAGTTCGGCGATTTGCCCGATAGGGTAGAAGAAAAAAAGAAAAAAGTTAACGAATTTAAAACAATTGTTCAAGAAACAGAAGATATATTAAAAGAAATTCGCGATTTTGTATCTAACGCTAAGATTACATTGGTCGAACTTAAAGAAAAAGAAGAAAATTTAGCAAAACAGCAGTTTATGAGCCGCAACAACAAAGAATTTGATGCAATAACCAAAGAAATCGAACACTTAAAACAAGAGCACGAAAAATTAGCTGCCAAAATGCGAACCGAAGGTGTCAAAGAAGAAAATATTATGCGAATTTTAGAAGACCAAAAAGCTCAATACGAAGCTGCTCTCTCCGAATACGATAAAATGAAAAAAGAATTCGAAGCTATTTCTGAACAGCAGTCTGACGAAGTCAAACTTCTTCAAAATAAAAGAAAAATTATTGTTTCTATGCTCCCCGCTAATTACTATGAAGAGTATAATAGAATTCTAAATTACCATTATGATGCCGCTGTTCAATGCAAAAAAGGTTCTTGTTTGGGCTGCTATAGCTCTGTTCCACCTCAAAAAGTAGTTGAAATGAGAAATAATTTAGATACGATTTATCATTGCGAAAACTGTGGGCGTATTCTAATTCCTGAAGAAATCCCTTTTGATGATTCATTGTTAGACATTGAGTAATATTATAGTCCAAT
>JAOAGZ010000120.1 GCA_026415495.1 Eximiradius proteiniborus
GAATTGTACTATATTAGTATCGCGACAACAATTACCAAAGGATTGTTTGGTAAGTGTTACTCTGAATTGTACTATATTAGTATCGCGACTAGTATACTGAGCTTGGATGCAAGCCCATAAGGCTCTGAATTGTACTATATTAGTATCGCGACGGATAGCGTTCCGGCCACAATGCTTCACCGTTTTTATCTCTGAATTGTACTATATTAGTATCGCGACCAACGGATTTATTATATAATTCATCAGCGTATTTATCTCTGAATTGTACTATATTAGTATCGCGACGGCTAAACGTGCATTATCAAGATTTACAGTATCTCTCTGAATTGTACTATATTAGTATCGCGACCAGGCAAAGAACCGCCTTTTGATAAGGCGGAAATCTCTGAATTGTACTATATTAGTATCGCGACGCAAGCCCGTAAGGCTTGCAATCCTGGATTTCGAACTCTGAATTGTACTATATTAGTATCGCGACTTTTCAAATTTGTAAGCACTTCAAACGCTTTGTGTCTCTGAATTGTACTATATTAGTATCGCGACTTTATTGTTAAAAAGGAACTTTTTGTTTCTTTGCTCTGAATTGTACTATATTAGTATCGCGACTGCATTCTCCTGTCCCGATTGATCACGTAAATCACTCTGAATTGTACTATATTAGTATCGCGACACAAAGGCTTTGCCTTTGTAAACTTTTCCATACACTCTGAATTGTACTATATTAGTATCGCGACAGGTGTTAATTGTTGGTTTCGCAACTCCTAAGTACTCTGAATTGTACTATATTAGTATCGCGACTATAAGAAAATTGGTAAGGTATATAAGAAGTTTACTCTGAATTGTACTATATTAGTATCGCGACTAAAAACTTAATTGCTTTTTTAAT
>JAOAGZ010000121.1 GCA_026415495.1 Eximiradius proteiniborus
ATTGTGTTCGGGTTTATTGTCGCGTTAGCTTTTATGTTATTTTCTGAATGGTTAGGAGCGAGACGCACAACTTATGGAAAAGGGACAACCTACGAAAGCGGTATGTTGCCATACGGAACTGCAAGAGAGCGTTTTTCTGTAAAATTTTATATGGTTGCAGTCAGTTTTATTGTATTTGATGTGGAAGTTGTGTTTATGTATCCTTGGGCAGTACAATTGAGTGAATTAGGTTTAGGAGCTTTTATTGCAATGATGATTTTCATTGTAGTTCTTCTTGCAGGATATTTTTATGAAGTTAAAAAAGGAGGCTTCGAATGGGATTAGAAAATATATTGGGACGTGATGGATTTCTAACTACAACTGTTGGGGAAGTGATAAAGTGGGCACAAAAGAATTCATTGTGGCCAATGCCACTTGGAATTTCTTGTTGCGCAATTGAAATGATGGCTTTTGCTTCTTCTCGTTTTGATGTCGCTCGATTTGGATCGGAAGTATTTCGTATGACACCACGTCAATCTGACTTTCTTATTGTAGCTGGAACTGTTACTTATAAGATGGCGTGGGTAGTACGTAAAATCTACGACCAAATGCCAGATCCAAAATGGGTTATGTCTATGGGAGTATGTGCTTCGACTGGCGGTATGTTTCGTTCATATTCAGTTGTGCAAGGTATTGATCAATTTTTACCTGTTGATATATATGTTTCTGGTTGTCCCCCACGTCCGGAAGCAGTTATAAAAGGATTAATAGCTCTACAAGATAAATTAAAAAATAAGTATTCACCTGACTTATTCAATTTCGGGAAGGACGTTTCTCTAACTCCTCAGCAAGAACCGTATCATTC
>JAOAGZ010000122.1 GCA_026415495.1 Eximiradius proteiniborus
CTACTATTGCAGGACGCTTCTCCACTCATAGAATGGTTCGCGACTACACAGACCAATTTTACCTTCCTGCTTCTGAAAAATACCGCACTCTCGCAGAAAATGGCGCTGCAGAAGCGAAAATTTTTCAGGTGTGGAAAGATCGCATCCGTATGCATTGGCAGAATGTTGATATTCTTCAAGTTGATTTCGAGCAAAAACGTGACTATTACGTTGGGCGAAAAGTACCCATTTCAGTTAAAGTTAAACTTGGTGAAATCCAACCTGATGATGTTTCCGTTCAGGTTTATTTTGGTTCTATTGACCACCACGGTGAGTTCCAAAACGCCGTTTCCGAAGAACTACTTTATGTGAAAACAGAAAAAGACGTTCATTATTTCAGCGGTAGCTATATTTGCCCGGATACCGGTATGCAAGGATTTACTATCCGCGTTCTTCCTAAACATAAATATCTTGTTCATCCTGCTGAAATGTATCTATGCAAATGGGCTAACTTCAGTTAATTAGCAATATTATCTGTGTATTTTCATAGGGAATTGCTCAAAAAATTATAAATCTATGTTGCCCCAGTTCGCGGGGCAGTTTTGTATTTCATTGTATTGAATTTAACAAAGAAACTGTTTTATTCTGTTATTTTACATTAAATTATGAAAAATGATAATTGCTTTTTAGTTGATAAATTAATATTATGTTAAGTAAGTTAATTCTTTTTTAAGTTTTCATTTTTTCATATCTTTGTATGTTTTGTGAAAATAGTTAACTAACATAAAGGACATACTGTGGACGTTTTTGAAAAATGTTTTGCCTTTACTCGTGCTGATGAAGTAAAAGCT
>JAOAGZ010000123.1 GCA_026415495.1 Eximiradius proteiniborus
AATTAAAAGAGCAGATTATTATTTACTCTAAAATACCACCGCTCAAAATTTCAATAGCTTGGTCTACTGATTGATGTGTGCCTATAATAATTAAGGTATCGGCAAGTTTGATTTTTTCATTCGGAGAAGGATTTGGTATCATTTTACCTTCCCTGATGATTGCAATAATTGTAGCATTAGTTCTTGCACGAAGATTTATCTCACTCAATGATTTATTAATGTTAGGATTGTTTTCTGAAATGTAAAAAGTTTCTGTAAGCCCTTGTGCTAAAAATTCATCTAAATGAGACAATACGGAAACATCCATTTCATCCTTTCGCATTAGCCTATAAGATTCTTGACGTAATAAAGTTACTTGCTGCATTATTACATTTAGAGGGATATGATATTTCTGTAAAACCTTTCTAAAGATTTGAAGAGCAGTTTCAAATTCTTCCGGAATAACTTCATCGGCTCCAAGTTTTATTAGTTCATCAACTTCGTTTAAGTATTTTGTTCTTACTAAAGTATAAATATTTGGATTTAATTTTTTTACATTTTTAATCCCAACCCTTGTAACAACAGGATCAGAAATAGCAAATACAATTACTTTTGCATTTTGTATGCCAACAGATTTCAAAATATCTTCTCTAATAATATCTCCGTAAACAATTTTTTCACCTTTCATTTTTTCCTTTTTAACTGTATCAGGGTTTAATTCAATTACGATGTATTTAATCCCTGTTTCTTTCAATACTCTAACCAAACTTTTCCCATTAACTCCAAAACCTCCAATAAT
>JAOAGZ010000124.1 GCA_026415495.1 Eximiradius proteiniborus
CAATTATTTAGGTCTTACTGCACACCCAAAAGTAAAGGAAGCTGCTCACAACGCAATCAATAAATACGGAACCGGCTGCTCCGGCTCGCGATACTTGACTGGAACACTCGATTTGCATAACGAACTTGAAGCAAGACTGGCTAAATTTCTTGGAACAGAAGCTGTTCTTCTCTTCAGCACGGGCTTTCAAACCGCTCTCGGTATTATCTCTACAATTGCCCAAAAAGGCGATGTGATTATCTCAGACAAAGAAAATCACGCTTGTATTGTAAGTGGTGCAATGATGGCAAAAGGTGCTTTTGCCGAATTCAAAAGATACAAACACAACGATATGGAAGATTTGGAGAAAGTCCTGCAATCAATTCCCGAGAACGCCGGCAAGTTTATCGTTACTGATGGTGTGTTTTCGGTTACTGGTGAAATTGTCAATCTTCCTGAATTAGCAGCAATTGCTGAAAAATATGGTGCCCGTGTCCTTGTCGATGACGCTCATTCAACCGGTGTGATTGGCACAGGCGGACGTGGCACTCACAGCTACTTCGGGATGGAGTTTAAGCAAAACCTTGTAATGGGAACATTCTCGAAAACTTTCGCTTCTCTTGGCGGATTTGTTGGTGGGCCAGAGCGTGTTATCAACTACTTGAAGCACAATTCTCCTGCTATTATTTTTAGTGCCAGCCCAACACCAGCATCTTGTGCTGCAACCCTTGCTGCTCTTGATATTTTGGAAGAGCAACCAGAGCTTGTCGATAAATTAATCTGGAACGCAAATTATAT
>JAOAGZ010000125.1 GCA_026415495.1 Eximiradius proteiniborus
GAAGTGAATAGCCCAATAGCGTTTTCGTAATTACCAGAAATGAATTCATTTTCTGCAAGGCCTAAAATAATATAGTCATCAGCAAAAACTGGCAATTTTTTCTCAGCAACCTGAGCTAAATTTGTTCCCTGCAAATAATCTATTCTTGATAGAAGTCTAATAGTGGAATTACGCCAAGTCCAGAATTTTCTCGCCTTTGCAGAGGCAATTAATCCAGCAGAATATACTTCTGTTGGATTAGCAAAAATATATTTTAAAGTTGCACATAGATGGTCTCGGTCAGGTTCAAGCAAATACGCTTCATTTGTAAACAATTTACCGTCAAGCGTTTTCCCGATATTTATTTTTTCAGCAGATAAGTACCAGGCACATTTTTCATCAGTAAAATCATCGGTTGCTCCTCCTTTGGTAACCACAACCGGCAAACCGCAAGCCATAGCTTCAAGAGTAGGAAGTGAAAAACCTTCACCACGATATGGGCTAACAAAAACATCGCAGGCACGATAAAGAGACGCAATTTCTTCCTCACTCATCGAATCATCAATGTAGATAATCTCGGGTGCATTTGGATTCTGTTTTGCTCTTAAAATCATATCTTTAGCAGTTTGACCTCGGTAGAAACTATCGCCTCCCATATCTTTCACAACCAAGCAAACGTCATCACTTGCGGAAAAAGTCTGCATATATGCCGACAATAGTATATCAAATCCTTTTCTATAAATTGTGCCACCAAGATAAAGGAATTTCATTCTTTTGTTGGTATTAAGTGGATATT
>JAOAGZ010000126.1 GCA_026415495.1 Eximiradius proteiniborus
GTGTATAAGAGACAGTCAAGGAAGAGCCGCAGAAAAAATCTTATTTTCTATTCTTGGTGGTCCAGGAAAGTATTTTCCAAGCAATACTCACTTCGATACAACTCGAGCAAATATTGAGTTTGCAGGTTCTGAAGCTGTAGATTTATTAAATGAAATTGGATTGCATCCAGAGATTAGAGCTGATTTTAAAGGTAATATGGATATTGATGCACTTGAAAAATTTATTCAACAAGTTGGACCAGAAAATATTCCTCTTGTAATGTTAACTGTCACAAATAATTCTGGTGGTGGTCAGCCCGTTTCGATGGAAAATATTCGTGAAACAAGAAAAGTTTGTGATAAATATGGTTTGAAACTTTTCTTAGATGCTTGTCGCTTTGCAGAAAATGCTTATTTCATTAAGAAGAGAGAAAAGGGTTACGAGAACAAAACCGTTTTTGAAATTGCACAAGAAATGTTTTCTTATGCCGATGGATGCACGATGAGTGCAAAAAAAGATGCTCTTGTAAACATTGGTGGATTTCTCGCAATGAATGATGATGAATTGGCGATGAAATGTAGAAATGTTTTAATTGTCACTGAAGGATTTCCAACTTACGGTGGTTTAGCAGGAAGAGACCTCGAAGCAATTGCTCAAGGTCTTGAAGAAGTTCTTGAGGAAGATTATTTAAGATATCGAATTCGTTCAGTTGAATATCTTGGTGAAAAATTAGTTGCTGCTGGTGTCCCAATAATTGAACCTCCTGGAGGACATGCAATTTACATTGATGC
>JAOAGZ010000127.1 GCA_026415495.1 Eximiradius proteiniborus
GGCACGCTTCTAAAATCTTTATAGCTAAATAGTCCATCAATGTTTGTTGTATCTAAGTTGAATATAGCAAAAATATCGAATGCTGGTGGCGGGAATGGCGGTATCTCGACTTCACCAAGAGAAGCATCTAAGCCATCGGTAGCAGAAGAAACTGCTCCAAATTCAAGAAGACTATCAATTGCAAACGTATTATTAATTGTAAGCCGAACTCTCACATCAAACTCTTCCGAGACTGCTTCCGAATATATAAAAATCGCAATTATTGCAATAATGAACATTTTTACTTTCATATCTACCTTCCTTCTTATAAACTAAAACAAATGGGCATCATTTGTTGTAGATGCCCATTTGTCTTGAAAAAGATAATTAAGAAATTATCTTACAATGTTGATTTTAGCAACTTCTGTACGGTCGCCAGCAACAATTTTAACGATATAGTTACCAGTTGCAAAGCGAGAAGCATCAAAAGTATATGAATGATTGCCAGCGTTTAGGCTGCTGTTTAGCAATGTAGCTACTTCGTTTCCGAGTGCATCGAACAGCGAAATAGTAACATTTGCATTCATTGGAATTGCAAAGTTCACAGTTGCTGTTGATGAAACTGGGTTTGGACTTACCATCAAATTAGCGTCCGAAGCTGCATCAACTTTTACAAGTTTGAATGCATTGTATGTAGCACGGTTAATAGTTACAGCATTGTTGAAGCGATTGATTTCGCCAAATACTTCGCCAGTAACCACATCAACTACTTTGTATGCATC
>JAOAGZ010000128.1 GCA_026415495.1 Eximiradius proteiniborus
ATTTTAGATAAACAGAGTACTTAACATTAAATTATTAATAATATTTAATTAACATGAAAATATATACCATTAATATGCACATATAAAAGACATTGTTTATTTATCATTTATCGGTTAATCATACATTTTACAAATTTGTGAAATTTATACTCATCTCCTGGAATTAGGAACCTATTCATTATACATAAAAAATTTCTTATTTACTAACGTACTTTTGACTGAGCTATGTATTTTTTCATTTTACGAAAATTTCACATTAAAATGGATTTTTAGCTAATAAGACCTAATGGTTATCCGTAAATATTGTAGAGTATTGCTGTAACATATGCATCAAACAGTGACATAATTTTGTGACATAATTTTTTCATATTTCATCATATTTTTTATTAACACTTTTATTTTCACCACTTTAACACTTTAATTTTTCTAATTTACTATTTTCCATTAACACAATAAGCATCATTTTAACACAAGTTGTAGATTGGCAAAATTTTCGTAAGTTTGATAGGAAATTCGCTGTGTGTATGCGTTTTTTTTGCGTTGTAGATTGGCAAAATTTTCGTAAGTTTGATAGGAATATGTTTTATAGTTGCACTTCTTTAAGCGTTGTAGATTGGCAAAATTTTCGTAAGTTTGATAGGATATAAACAGTATCCTTTAGCAATACAGTAGTTGTAGATTGGCAAAATTTTCGTAAGTTTGATAGGATACCGTTCGCCGTCATCAACGCCAACGCTGTTGTAGATTGGCAAAATT
>JAOAGZ010000129.1 GCA_026415495.1 Eximiradius proteiniborus
TTTTAATGATATCGAAGCTTTTGCATCTTATGGTTTTAATAAAAGCCACGCTGTAGCTTATAGTGTTGTGGCTTACTATACAGCTTATTTAAAAGCTAATTATCCTGCTGAATTTTTAGCTGCTAATATGACAAACGAATTAAATGACGTTTCTAAAATTGCTATACTTCTTGATGAATGCCGTAAAATGAAAATTAACGTCAGACCACCTAATATTAATAAACCTTCTGTCTATTTTGATGTTGAAAATGGTGAAATTATTTTTGGTATGGCTGCAATTAAAGGCGTAGGCGAAGGTGCAGTTGAAGAAATTTATAATGCAAAGAAAAATTTAAACAGAGATTTCAAAAATATTTTCGATTTCTGCGCTAATGTTGATAATAGAATTTTAAATAAAAAAGCTTTAGAATCATTAGTTCTAGCTGGTGCATTCGATTTTACGGGATTTTCTCGCTCTCAAAACTTTATGGCAATAGAAGCTGCTATTGAATATGGTAAAAATTACAAAAAAACACTTGAAAAATCTACCGATAGTTTATTCGATTTATCAGCATCAGATGATATTTTAATACAAGAGCCTAAAATGCCAGAAGTTCCTTCGTGGGGATTAGAGATTGAATTAGCAAATGAAAGAAAAGTTTTAGGTTTTTATTTATCAGATCATCCCGTCTCTAATTACGAAATAGATAGAAACTTCATTGCAAATGTAGAATTAGGAGATACTACCAATG
>JAOAGZ010000012.1:0-12690 GCA_026415495.1 Eximiradius proteiniborus
ATACTAATATAGTACAATTCAGAGCTGCGAGAACTTGATCGCACAAAGAATTCAGGTTACGTCGCGATACTAATATAGTACAATTCAGAGAGGACAAATTTTCAAAGAACGCTTTCGACTGCACAACACTTTTCAGTCACAAAAAATCAGAAAGTTCTATTTTTTGTCGTCGGCAATTTAACACTTTTTTTCTTTTTACAAACTTTTTTTATTTCCATAGACTTACACATTTTTCACCCAAAATCCTCGACGACAAGACCTAAATCGCTATATTCCAATGAATTACAAAAATAAAGAGAAAATATCATCGAATTGCTGTCCTCGTAAGTTGTATTTTTCTCTGAGCTCGACGACTAAATTTTTACCCTGTTTTTTGTAAGTCATTTAATTACAAAATGTTAGACGAGAGCCAGCTTTTATCAATTCCAATGTATTTTTTTACTACATATTTATCATTTGGATAAATGTAAAACACGACAGAATCATAATTATGCTTAACTATATCGTCGAGCTGGCTAATTAATTTTTGCATTTGAGAAAGTGAAATTTCTCCTTCAAAAACAGAATTGTGAACCCAGTGCAAATATTTTTTTACAACTTTATGAACTTTATGCACTCTTTTACGATGTACGTCATACGATAGAATTACAAACATTGATAAACTCCTGAAAAAAAATTATCACCAGTTCATTCTGAAAGGCTTATAGTCTGATTTATTTTGCAAGAATCTGATGAATTTATAGAACTCTTCTCTAATGATAGTTCTATAAGACTGTTGTTTTTGATTTTCTCTATTAAAGATTGTTGTTTTAATTTTTTTATCGTATTCGGAAACAACTTTGTGGCGGCCAATTTTATTAAGCAGGCATTTATCAGCAGATTGATCGAACATATCTGGTTTAATAATGTTTGTATTAAGCATTTTGAAGAGAAGCCTGTCGCAAACAACGGGTTTAAAAATCTCGGAAAAGTCCCAAATGAGAGACATTTTATTATTTCCAGGGGAATGCAAATATGAAATGAAAGGATAAATTGGAGTAGAAGCCATTTCGGTAAGCAAGGTGGAATAAAGCAAAGCATTGAGAAATGAAATCAGAGCATTAACAGGATCTGGAGGTGGGAAATAGACGCGTTTTTCGAAATGAAAATTGTCGTTTTTGATAATCTGGTTGAAAAATGAGAAGTAGAGCTTCTGAGCTTGAGCTTCGGCAAGCAAAAGTTGGTTTACATCACTGCATTTGTTCGCCTGGCTAATGATTAAAGTAAATTTGTTTAAATCAATATTAGAAATAGCACCTCGATTGTAATAATATGAAAGATTGACAATTTTATTTGCAATAGCTCCAAGAACAAACTTTCGAGCAATGGATAGTCTTTTAGAATTATTAGCAAAGTGAGCTGCTTGCAAAACTGTAAGATTGCCATCAGGCTTGGAAAAATTACTGTAAAAGTAGCCCGTTGGGATATAACTATCAAAACTAATAATCGGAATATTGTATTTAGCGATATAATTAAGGATAGTTGAATCGAATTGAACAAGAGTAAAACAACAAATCGAAGAGGTTGTCTCTATAGGTATTGATTGACGTTGCTTTACAATCTGGATTTCTTCATCATCATTATCGTGTTTGAATTTTTTGGGGATATCGCAATCTTCGTAGAATGGTTCGAAATATAGATTTCCGTTATCTAAATACAAACTCCCTTTGCTAACGATGTAATAGATTTTTTTCATAAGATAACCAAGTTTTTTAATAATTCCCATTCACAATTTCATAATGTTAATAGAAACTATCAAAGAAAAGAACATTCCGAGAACCTTCTCATAACATTCTTGTTCTTGCAAACGGCTGAAAAAGAAATTATGTTTGAGTAAAATCTTCATTCAACAATTTTTTGAGGTTCAAAATGAAAACTAATTTACTTATTTCATTAATTGTAGTTCTTGTTGTATTATTTTTAAGTGGGTGTGCAACACCTTATAAGCCACCACAAACATACAAATTTGAAAAGGAAAGAGTAGTCAATAAAAGTTACGACAAAGTTTGGGAAATGCTGATAACTTTCTTTGTAGAAGCAGATATACCGATAGAACAAATGGACAAAACAAGTAACGTAATCAGGTCAAAAACAATGAAAGATGGCAGTTCTGGAAAATTATGCGATTGTGGTGTGCCTGGGAAGCGGTTTTGGTTGGCAAGGTAAAATCGAGGAAGTTAGTTGCAATTGGAATATTTTGCTAACGAAGATTAATGAGAACCAAACAAAAGTGAGAGTGGTAGCTAACTATAACGCATTGCATAATTTATACGAGATGGATTTTAATACAAAATTGTGGTATATAACAAAGGCAACAACAATAAATTGCAATTCAACAGGTAATTTCGAAAGTGCTATATTAGAATTTTTGAGTAAATAAAAAAAATTTTTGTTTTGTTAATTAATTTTTAGTACAATAGCGAAAGATGAATGTAGATAACGTATTAATATGTTTGGCGGGCAAAAGTCCGCAAATATTGACGGAGGCGTTATATTTTTTAGAGTTCAAGCAGCGACAGGAAATTCAAAGAATAATTATCATAACAACGAACGATTGCCGGGGAAGCATAGAGAAAACGCTTTCGTTGAAATTAAAGGAATTCCAGGGTTATTACAATTTGAAAAAAGAATGGAGTGTTGAGTATTTATCAGCAGATGACGAATTATACAACAAAAAATCGAGCAGTTCTTTGACAAAGTTAATATTCGACGTAGTAAAATCCGAGAAGCTTCGAGGCAACACATTGCACTGCTTAATTTCCGGTGGCAGAAAAACGATGAGCGTTGATTTGGCAATTGCCCTATCGGTGTTCGGTGGCGACGCAGATAAGATGTATCACGTTGTTGCAAGCGAAAAATTTGCCGCAAGCAAGAAATTTTATCCCGAAAGCGATGAAGAAGCAAATGAGATTGTTTTTTTCGAAAAGCCTTTTATAAAATTGAAGTTTAATCCGGGTAAAAGTGGCAATTTAGAGGTCAACGACTTAATACAAACCGCACAGGAAGAACTCGATAGCCGTATCGAATTGCCAATACTCGAAATTTATCCGAACACAAGGCGAATATCAATAGGTAACAAAGTGGTGCAAATGCAGCCGTTGCCTTTTGCAGTATATTTCTTTTTTGCAAAGAAGGCGGGAAAATTTCTACGTGGTGGCAAATCGTTTTCCGATAAGAATTTATCTGAAATATGGGAAATATACTGCAAATACACACCATCGCAAGGACATTTGCAGAGAGCACAGTCGGGATTGTTCGAGAAAGGGAAATTAAATTTCGAGAACTTGCAAAAATCAATTTCGGTTATCAAAAACCAAATCACACAAGCGTTAGATAATGAATTAATGAGCGATTTCTATATTATTAGCACTCTTGGAAGCTACGCCGACAAAAAATACGGGATTAAATTAAGTAAAAATAGAATAAAAATAGTGAAATAATTTATGAACCAAACTGATATTACTTATCTTGGCGGACTGCTTCACGATATAGGGAAGTTCGCCTTTCGAGCTAAAAAAACCCAAAGAGGCGTCGACCACGAAATGCTTGGCGAAATGTTCGCAAGCGAATATCTGACAACCAAGTTTGAATGCTTCAAACCAAAAGGTAATGAAATACTAAAAGCTCTTGTAAGAGGCAATACTTTTGTTCGCGAAGCTGACCACGCTGCTGCAAGCGAACGCATAAAACAAGAGAGCAAAGAAACTCGACGTCCTCTGATGTCTATTTTCAAGTATATTGATATTGGTATTGGCGATGCCCCCAGCGAAGTGTATTATTTAGAGCCCAAGCCGCTAAAACGCCTAATTGAGATAACAAGACCTGTGCACAAAAGGAATGTTACCGAAAAGAGCTGGCAACCAGATGAAGAGGAAATGATTGCTTTGCATAAAGAAAGTTGGGAAGAATTTACAGAAGAATTAGAGACAATATACAAGAATGGCTGCACAGACCACAAGCAAGCTATGCTTAGCACATTATTTTCGCTATTGTGGAAATACACTTCTACTGTGAGTTCAGCAAGTTATCTGACAAACCCCGATATTTCGCTATTCGACCATAGCCGAATGGTTGCAGCTGCATCGGTATGTATGTCGCAAGCAGAGGAAAGCATTGATAAAGTGATATTGCTTAAAGGCGACATTTCGGGAATACAGAATTTCATTTATTCCGAGATAAAGGACACCGACAAAGCTTCTAAAAAGCTGCGGGGTAGGTCTTTCTTTGTGAAATTACTTGCTGATACAATTGGCAACTATATTATTAGAGAATTCAATCTATACGATGGGAACATTGTATATAATAGCGGTGGCGGATTTGAGATATTAATTCCTGCAAATACTGAAAATCGGAAGAAATTAGAAGAACTGGAAAAAAGAATAAATCTGTCGCTATACGAAGTATTTCGAAGTTCTTTGCAAGTTGTTCTTGCCTGGGTGGAAGCGTCAATAAACGAAATTTTTGTTGAGTTCGATGAAGTTCAGAGAAAATTGGGCAGTGAGTTGAGGCAGAAAAAATCAAGAAAATCTTTGAGTATTCTTGAACGTATCTTCCCCGAAACAGTCGAAGAACAGCTGAGTGAAATAAAGGGAATAAGTTTTGATGAAATTGGAGGTGCGATACCGCACACAAAGTATATCGTGGAAATTGTATCAACAAAGGAAATTGGTTTTGAGGAAAAATTCAGCAGACGCGTGGTTAAATTGCCTCATTTTTGCACTTACTGGTATCTGGCGGACAGCAAAGAGCATTGTAAAGAGTTTATCAAAAGTATATATAATCAAAAACCTGAATTTGCAACAATTTATTCAATTAAGGACACTGAAATAGCACAAAATGCCGATATTACAAGGGAATTCTGCGATATTCCGATAGCTTTGTCTTTTAAGTTTATTGCAAGAAATGCGCCAAGAAATCAGAAAAATAATTACGAGTTGTTGGAGTTTAGCGAAATATCCGAGTTGAAGTCAAAGAACTACCCGTTGCTTGGGGTTCTGCGTATGGATGTGGACAATCTTGGGTATATTTTCAAGAAGGGGCTAAAATGGACGCAAAAACAAGAAATGGAGAATAAAGAGGAGAAAAAGAGATATTCTATATCGCGGCTTGCTACGCTTTCGCGGCAGATGGATATGTTCTTCACTCGTGATGTGGATTTGCTTGCGAAAGAGCACGATATATACATTACATATTCGGGCGGGGACGACCTTTTTGCAGTCGGTTCGTGGGTAAATATCATTGAATTTGCAAAAAAAGTGAAAGAAAACTTCGCTGAATACACAACAAAAAATCCAAATATTACTCTATCGGCAGGAATTGCCATTACAAAGCCCACATACCCTATTGCTAAATCCGCATTGATTTCGGGTGCAGAAGAATCAAGAGCAAAGAGAACTGCAATACACAGGGAAGACACTGAAAAAGGCAAAAAAGATAAAATTTCGGTGTTCGAAACGGTTGTCTATTGGAAAGAACTGGAAGACAAAATTAAGTTCGCCAAAAGCCTGAACGAGGCAATAGACAAAAACAAGTCATCTTCGAAAGGGATAACGTCGAGTTTTGTTTATCGCCTGCTATCGAATGTGAGGCAGACTTTCGACAAAAAAGGCGAGCTGAACACAGAAAAAATATACAATCTTACTGCAAAACTTCATTATCTATTCGCACGCCGCGAATTGTCGGAACACGCGATTAATTCAAAAGACAATAAAGATGACAAAGAAATTAGAGAAATCAAAAATACACTTCTGCGACAATTTTTGAAAAGCGAAAAGCTCGAAAGGCAACGCTGGTATAGCACATTCCCGATTATTGGAAATTATGTAGTATTCAAAAATAGAGGTAAAAATGGGAAATAACTTTAACGACAGCAAAAAAGGAAATCATAACGAAGTCTTCACTGAAAAGGATTTCGCTCTGGTTCCTGCTGAAAGAATTAATGAAGTTGCGGATATGAAAGGACACGATTTTTCGCAAAAAATTAAAACGAACCAAATTCGTAACTTTTTCTCTCATTTCAATACTTTGAGAAACGAGTTCAAACAGAGGAAAATTACCAAAATGGAATTCCAGGAACTCGACGCAAGTTTAATTCTTATCAAACCAAAGTTGGCTTATGCAAAAGGGAGAAACCGGGAAGTTGAAGACTTCAAAGAGTTAATGTTTGAAGTGATAGACAAAGTGTATAAATCAAATAACAAAGAAAAAGCGTATGAAAACTTTTTCGAATTTGTAGAGGCAATAGTAGCATATCATAAATATTATGGTGGAAAAGATTAATAAGGAGTAGTTATGAAAATAGAATTTTTAGGAAATATTATTCTTCGAGGCAAAATAGAATGCCTAACGGGACTGCACATAGGCGGTTCGAAAGATAAACTTGAAATTGGCGGTGTCGATTCGCCCGTAATTCGCGACCCATTTACGCAGTATCCTTATATTCCAGGTTCATCGCTTAAAGGAAAGATGAGGACGCTGCTTGCGTATCATCTTGGTAAAGCGGACATAGACCCTCCTGAGAAGGAAAATTTCGATAGCAATTCATCATTGCAGCGAATATTTGGTGTGCCCGCCGAAGTAGCGCCCAAAGAAGAAGCAATTGGACCAACTCGATTGATTGTCCGCGATGCTCACCCCGACCAGGAAACAGTAATGATGTGGAAAAACCTTGATTCAGAATTGATGTATACGGAATACAAGCCGGAGAACACGATTAATAAAATCACTTCCGCTGCCAATCCAAGATTTCTCGAACGTGTTGTAAAAGGTTCGTGCTTCAATTTTGAGATGATTTTTGGCGTCTATAAGCTGGACAATTGCGAAAAACAAGATATTGATTTCTTCAAAGATTTATTATTATCGATGAAACTACTCGAACACAACACACTTGGCGGAAGTGGATCGCGCGGTTATGGCAAAATAAGTTTCAAACTCGAAGAACCATACGTTCTGACAAGAGCAGATTATCTGAAACCAGATGAGCGATTTAAGAATTCGCTTAAAGATATCGATGTAACATTTGATAAAGATAAATATTTGCGTTTATCTGATTTTACTGATGAGAAATTAGCGGGAATTATGAACAAATTCAAAAATTTGTAAAATGAAGATAGTATATTTATATCCAAAAACGTCTTTCTCAAGAATATATGATGCCGACTTTCTTTTCGGCATAACTCTCACGGTGATGAGATATTTGAAAGGCGAAGAATTCACTCGCTCGGTTGTCGAGAGCTTCGAAGCGGGTTCGCCCCCATTTCTTTTCTCTAATTGCTTTGTATTCAACAAGATAGACAGCCGCAAGCGAATTTATTTTCCAAAACCGAAGTTGCCAACTGATGAAAAAGAAATTGAAACAATAAAAGAATACAGCAAAACAAAAGAGTTTAAGTCGTTGAGATATTTGGATTTGGAAACTTTCAGCAGATTGATTAAGGGAGAAATTACCATTCAAGATATTTTCGAGATATTTGTAAACTCGAAGGAGAAGCTCGCTCAACCGCAAATTAGGGAAGTTTCCGTTCCGCACGTTCAAATAAATCGGCTGACAAATTCATCAGAGGAAGAACATTTTTATCATACAGATGATTTATTTATAGATAATGGTGGGCTGTATTTCCTATTTGAAGGTGATTTCTCGCTTGTAGAGCCCGTGTTCAATTTTTTAAATCATTACGGGCTTGGGCGCGATGCCTCCACTGGTCGAGGGCAATTTAGTTACGAAGTCGACGAAATTGTACTGGAAGAACCATCAGATGCTAATGCATTTATTAATCTTTCGTGCTATTACCCGACTGCTGACGAGATAAAGTATTATCAGGAACACACAAAATTATTGTTCTACGAGCTCGAAACGAAAGAAGGAAAAATATTCAGCAACAATTATTCGTGGAATGTATTCCGCAAGAAACCAGTAAGCTACTTTGCTGCGGGTTCGGTCTTCCCAATCATAAACGGTAAGAAACACTACGGAAGCATAAAAGAAGTTGCGACAGCAGATAATATTTCAATAAAATTCAATGGTCTGTCCTTCCCAATTAAAATAAAAATTCGGGGATAATAAAATGAACACAGAAAGCAATAAGTTTAGAATTACAACACTTACTCCAATTGCAATTTCCAGTGGAGAACAAATAGATAGCTTCGAGTATTTAATTCAAGGAAATTACTTTTATCGGCTAAAAACTGACGAAATATTGAGCTACGTAATCAAGGAAGTGCCGCAATCAATAAATAAAATATCGGAATGGGTCGAAACAAAAGATGAAAAACTCAATAATCAATCAAGTTCCAATTTGAAAAAGAAGGGAACATACAAGCTCAATATTTTCGATTTTATCTCCAATCATCTCAATAGAAAGGACTTAGAACATACAATTCGCCAGAAGATAAAAGAAGGTAAATTTATTAGATACAAAATGCCTACAAACGAACCAAACGTTTCAAAGCTTGTCAATTCACACATTAAAACAGCAGATAATAAAATTTATATCCCCGGCACAACTATTAAAGGTATAATTCGGACAGCAATATTGAATGAGTATTTTTATAAAGTATTCACAGACAAAGAATTTGCTTCGGAAAAAATCGAAATCCTTGATAAATTAAAATCAGAATTGAGAGAATGTAAAAGTCAAGATAATAAAAAGAAAAAGGACGCAAAAAATTTTTTCGAAGATGAAATTAATGAAATATTCAACTACACAACAAAAAAATATGATGCAAAATACGATTTGATGAAGTTTGTTCGTGTGAGCGACACAAATTGCCGATTGCCCGAGGAAGTTTGCGAACTGGTTTTGCCAAAAACTTTGACTGCAAAAGGCACTGCACAAGGGCAGCTAAATGCACTCGAAGTGATTAAGAAAGGCGTTTCGTTCGATTTTACTATAGATTTCGATATTGAATTTTTGCGAGCAGTCGAGAAATCAATTGATAATAAGCAAGAAAGAGATATGTTTTATAGCAAATTGGAGAACTTGTTTGGAATAAGCAAGAAAAATATGAATGAATTAAGTAATAGCTTAATAGTCGAGATGTTTTCAGAAAACATTATGGATTATTTGAACAACTATCTTGTTGGAATTGAAAAACTTGATGATGGATTTTACGATAGATATCCTAAAAATTCAAAGAAATTAATTTTCCCAAAGATTGGCGATAAAGATATTGCCACAAAAATCGGATGGGGTGGCGGTTTCCACAGCAAAACTGTTTTGTTTAACATACTTGATGAAATTTCACAGAACAATGGTGAAATTAAGAAAATATACGAGGAAATTTTTGATTTATTTAGAATAGGTCAAACACCTGGGAAAAATGCAAAGCCAAAAAAGGTAGATTTGCATAAATTCCCCACTTCTCGCAAAGTGTCTGAAATAAATAATTATTATGAACATTTAGGATGGATAAAAATTGAACAATTGTGGTAAAATCAAGTTTAATGTTGTCAGTACTGAAAAAAACTATCAAATATTGGATATTAAGATTTCCGAAGACGGAGTGATAGAACCTGCTTTGCTCAAAAGCGTCAAGTTGCCACAAGAATTGCGTACCGATCTGGGAGTGATTATCAACGGGAAAGCGCCGATATGGCTTTATGCTTTTCTGGTGCACGAACTTCACCCTTTTGCGTGGGTTGCTACATTCGACCCAAGGATTGGAGCGATAATTGTAGAAAATCACGTTGCAAATGGGAAAAGCGTGGGCGACACTATTGCCTCGGTTGAGGAAATCACTCAATATATTAAACACGAAACAAATCAATCAAGCAAGAAACGCAAGGAAAAGCAAAAGTTAGAAAAATTAATAACAGTCGTCGGTGGTCCGCCACATAGTGGGAAAAGCGTGTTTATCCAGGCACTGAGAGAAAAAATCAGAGCAATGAAGCCCGAAAGATTTTATGAGGATTTTTTTATCATTCGCGCTTGCCCTGATGGAGAAGGCGATTGGTTCGGAGAAATTCCGGAAAATCAAGGCAAGGTGTTCCGCTATAAAGGCGAGTTTACTGATGAATTTGCAAGTAAAATGGCGCGTTTCATTGAAAATACGGCAAAATCGAAAAAAGTTGTGCTGGTTGATGTTGGCGGTCGTTTAGACAGGAAAAATTTGACAATTTTTTCGAATTGCAATAGCGGAATAATAGTTTCTCGCGACAAAGACGAAGCAAAGAAGTGGAATGGAACGTTCGAACTATGCGAGCTTGAAACACTCGCATTAATCCACACAGTTCAGAACGGAGAGAACAAAACTATTTCTGCTGAAAGAAGGGAATTTGTATTGACAGACTTAGACAGAAGTAACATAAAGAATATAGTAATTCCTGATGAATTAGTTGAAATATTTATGGAGCATCTAACTTGAAAAACACTCTATTTCTAATTCTTGGGACAGGGCAGAATGTTTTGCGAAGCATAGACAGCCG
Organism: Eximiradius proteiniborus; assembly: GCA_026415495.1. GTDB lineage: Bacteria > Bacteroidota > Ignavibacteria > Kapaibacteriales > UBA2268 > JAKIZO01. Next base: position 10,463 of record JAOAGZ010000012.1, read on the forward strand.
CAATTATAGGCGAACGAAATATTATCTGCCATCGAGCAAAAGCGATGAATACGTCGAATCTCCATTTGTCGGCGAAGCAATCATAAAGCTTAGCCCAAAGAAATTTCAGGAAGTGCATATTTTTGGGACTTCGTCGTCGATGTGGGAAACTTTGTTTGTTCACACTATCCCGGAAGAAACAGACAAAGAACATCTTCTCAAAGAATTCTCATTGATATGGAAATCAGTGGAAGACAGCAGCATAGGCGAAAAGCCGGAAGTAATTGAAGCATTGAACCGTCGATTGACAGATTACTTCGAAATTCCCACTTATTGCCACATTATTGAAATTGGGGAAAACGTAGAACAGCTGTGGTCGATTTTCAATAAAATTTTGCATCTCGATATAAAAAGTTCTACCGTATCGTTCGATATTACACACGGATTGAGGTATCAACCATTTTTCTTTCTGTTCAGCTTATTCTATTTTAATGCGATTACGAATGGAAAAGTAAAGTTGGGAAGCATCTACTATGGTGCATTAGAGCTAATGAACGACCCGAAACACAACGGACGAGCACCAATTTTTGAGTTTAATCTATTCACAGAGCTGAATAAATGGGTAACTGCCGCCGAAGTATTACGCAAATACAAAGACCCCGAGCAAATTGCTCAGCTACTGAAAAGGTACAAAAGCACAGAAGAATTAAGTAAGTTAATAGAAGACTTTTCGTCTGCGTTCAGCGTGAATTCTTTTACTAAAATCATCGAGCTTTCGAAAGAAATTTCCCAAAAGATTGACGCTGTAAAAGAACCACCCAAACCATTTCTTTACGTTAAGCCAATAATCAAAGAGTTTGCAGACGAGATAAACAATGGGAAAACAAACGTTGAGAAAATACTGAAAGTCGCACGCCAGCAACAGCGAAACCACAATTACTCACTTGCAGTAATTGCCGCTTACGAAGCAGTTATCGAGGCTTTTTGCACTCAGAAGAAGATAAAAGACAAGGTTGAGGCAAACGAAAAACTCTCAAAATTATTAGAAAAGAACGATGATTTGCTTGTTGAACCAATTAACAATTTTAAAGAGAAGCTCATTGAACTGAAAAAAATACGTAATAACATAGCCCATCTGGATAGGAAAGGGAAATTCGAACTGAACAAAGATAGTATAAGAAATCTGGTAAACTTTTTTCACGATAATTTATTAAACGCAAAATTTAGATAGTTGCTTATTTTGCAACTTCGAGCATACCGAAGCCAAGCGAATTTTTCTCGCCGAGTCCGGCATCGTAAATCAGTCGGTGGATAGTTTCATCACTTTGAATATAAAGTGGCAAAAGAAATCCTTTTATTTTTGCAGAATTTGCTTTGCCTACTTTCACATTGATTAATCTCATTACCTCCGAGACGTCGCCTTTTTTCGACAAATAATCTTCATCGAAAGCAATATCTATTGCATAAGGGCACTTTTCTCTATAAATGGCTTCGTATTTTCTCACAATATTGTTTCGCAGGACTTCGATTGTTCTGCTGTCGGACGGGTCGAGATATATTACTCTATCCTGATTGTTTTTTATGGAAGCAACTGTTGGCGAAAGCATAATGTATTTAGTATTATGCTCAAAACGAGGATAAGGAAGAATATTAACTCTAACAATCTTTACCTTTGTGCCAACTTGTTTATTGCCAAGGTATAATCCTTCGGAATTTTCCATAATTCCAGAAACAAAGTTTGTGAGGACGCTTTCGTCGATAGGTGTGCTAAATATGAGCTTAAAATTGCCCGAAGCTTTGATTACGTCCCCCTGTATTTCTTTTTCGTGGAAAAATAACCTGGAAAAATTGAAGAATTTAAATCTTTTCCCACCATCAAGACTAAAGCCACGCGAGTGCAACCAATTGGAAAACTTTGGACCACTCAAAGACATAATATAATAAATCATAGAGCTTAATTCATAGTTATAATTTGTTGGAAGCAGGAAAATATTCCGTTCGGGCTTGAAAGCGATAGAAATTCTCATAGCAAAATAAGAAAAATCGATGATAATAAACTACAATTTACATTAGATTGGAATATTATAAAAGAGTTTTCTTATATAATTGCTAATTGCACTATTTGCAAAAAATTACCATATTTTTACTATATTTGTTGTTTTGTGATATATCATTGAAAAATTTATGGATAATAGAGAAAACAACAACATATATTTCCTGGTTTCAACTTTATTGATAATATTCGACCA
>JAOAGZ010000012.1:12787-40384 GCA_026415495.1 Eximiradius proteiniborus
ATCTGTTCGGTTGGCAACACGAAGGAATGTATTATGGCGAATCCATACCGATATGGGGGACATTTCTGCAACTTACATATATTGAAAATCCCGGTATGGCGTTCGGAATAGAATTCGGCTGGGGTAAGATATTTTTGAGTTTGTTCTCGATTTTTGCCTCAATTGCACTTGGTTACTACTTATACAAAATCACTTTCGCACACAAAGCAGTAAGAATTGGGATAAGCCTTGTGTTTGCAGGAGCAGTCGGAAATTTAATCGACAGAGTATTTTACGGTGTTTTTTATGGAACGCAGCCACTATTTTACGGACACGTGGTAGATTTCATACAAGTGGATATACCAGACATAAACATAATGGGCGTAAATTACACACACTTCCCTATTTTCAATATTGCGGATAGTTGCGTTACCTGCGGAATTATTCTACTAATATTATTTCACAATAAATTACCAGGTATAAAAGAAATACTTGGAAAAAAAATGGAAACAGAGGACTTGCAGAAAGACAATGCAGGCGAATAATAATTATCCCGACAAAATAGAAACAATCTATAAATTTACTATCACCTCCGGGCAAAAGCCAGAGCGCGTAGATGTTTTTTTAACCCGTGCGATTGCAGGAGCAACCCGCAACCGTGTGCAAAAAGCTATTGATGCAAATTGCGTCCGTATCAACGGCAATCCAGTTAAAGCAAGTCGGAAAATCCAGCCGGGCGACGAAGTTGAATGTGTGATAATGAAGCTTCCGCCCATTGAACTAATTCCAGAGCCAATTAAGATTGAAATCGTATATGAAGATGAACACCTTGTAGTGGTAAATAAGCAGCGCGGGCTGGTTGTTCATCCATCAATCGGGCATAGGAGCGGAACACTTATCAATGCTTTGCTATATCATTTTGGGATGCGGGATGCGATAAAGCTGGAGCTCGATGACGAGGACGAAGAAAGCGAAAACGACGACGAACTAACAGACGAGCAAATTTTTGCGAGCGACGCTGTTCGCCCGGGATTAGTCCATAGAATTGACAAAGACACTTCCGGGCTACTTGTTGTTGCAAAAAATGCTGCTATACACGCAGAACTGTCCCGGCAATTTGCCGAAAAAACGACCGAACGCGAATATCAGGCAATAATCTGGGGCAATCCAAGGCAAGAGAAAGGAACAATAGTAGGCAATATAGGACGTTCGCCCAAAAATCGGAAGCTTTTCACTATTCTTCCAAAAGGTGGGAAATACGCAAAAACAGATTACGAAGTGCTTGAAAATTTTAAATACGTGTCGCTTGCCCGGTTTGTCTTGCACACGGGACGCACGCATCAAATACGCGTTCATTCGCACTATATCGGGCATCCCATTTTCGGGGATCCGACCTATGGCGGGACGTCTATTATATTTGGAGGAGAGAACCCAAAATTTCGTTCCAGAGCAGAAAAATGCCTGCAGATTGCAAACGAGCGTCAGATATTACATGCTAAAACGCTTGGGTTTTACCACCCAGCGTTGAAGCAATTTATGCGTTTCGATAGTGAACTTCCTGAGGACTTCCAGCAAATTCTGGAATTATTCAGGGAGGTAAGTTTTGATTATTGATTACGACAGTTTGGTAATTTAATTGTAAATTTACTTCCTTCGCCAAGTTTGCTTTCAGCAAAAATATCGCCATTCATTTTTTCAACAAATTCTTTGCAGATAACAAGTCCGAGCCCTGTTCCAACTTCTTTATTTGTTCCGAGCTTAGAATGAGTTTGATCTAATTTGAATAGGTTGTTTAAAGTCTCTTCGTCCATACCAATACCGTTGTCTTCGACTGTAATATAGGTAAATTCATCATCCATACGGCAACTTACAGAAATTTTCCCACCATAATTTGTGAATTTAACAGAATTGGAAAGTAGATTTCGAATAATCGTAGTAAGTAAATTATTATCGCAGCAAACAGATATGTCGCAATTTTCTGAGAAATTGAGAGTAATTTTTTTAACTGCTATTTGCGAGGATACATCGCTAGCTGCTAACTTAATAATATTCATCAAATTATGTTTATCAATATGGACAGAAAATTTATTTAACTGCGAGCGAGACCACGTAAGAAGATTTTCAAGCAATTTGTAAGTGTGCGAAGAAGACTTCTCAATTTCATTAATAATATCAATAATGTCTTCTTTGCTGAATTGTTCGATATTGTCTTTAAGAATTTTGACAAGTTTATATTGGGCAGAGATTGGATTAATTAAATCGTGAGCAATAATGGAAAAGAATTTGTCTTTTGTAGAATTAAGCTGCTCTAATTTTTTTGTATATTCTTTTAGTTTTTCTTCGGCTTCGATACGACGATTTAATTCATCAATAGCTTGGTTTTTTATAATTCTATATTGCTTAACTTTATTGAACAAAGTAGCAACGTTTTCAATTGCTATGATGACATTATACAAACCAGTTTCATTAGTTGGAATTGACGAAAGAGTAACTGTTTGAGCCTGGTAGTTGCCTTCGGTGTCTTTTATTGGGATGAAATATTCATTAAGCATTGGTGAAAGCACCATCGGAGGGCGCCCGGAAAGCATTAATTGCAATCTTGATTTATATTTTGGTGTTTGCAAATGTGGAAACAATTCAAATATATTTTTAAACATAATATCATCGCGTTGGATATTTGTCCACGCTTCGAGAGTTCTATTCCAGAAAATAATATTGAAATTATTATTAATAATGCAAATGCCAATTGGGATATGGTCGTAAGCAATGAGGGGATTTTCATAATAAACATCTTTGAGCATAGCATCACTGAGTAATGTTTAACTAATTTTATTAATATACTGGTCGATAATACTTACGAAGTATTGGAAGGAATGAATATTAAAGAAGAGGATAATATCGCCAGAGATTTTAAGCTCCTTAATTACAAATATTGCTTTTCCAAGAAGAACAACTTCATCGACAAATTTAAGCCGTTGTTCGAAAAATTCTTTTTTGTAGTTTTCAAAAAATACAGGCACATAGAATTCAAACTCGTGTTCGAGAGAATTACTGAAAGTGGCAAGAATAGCATTAAGAATAATATTCCCGATTTCTACCAAAGCGCCGGCTTTGATTTCGTCGAATTCGTATGAGTCGAGCACCTGTCTGGAGAACACATCAACTAATTTATTTGCACTTTCCTGCGAAAAGACAACCTGCGAAATACCAGAAAAACTATTGTGAAATTCCATATTTACAGCTGAATAATCTTCTTTTCCCAGATCCTGTAATTCTTCTATAAGGCGGTCGGATGGAATTATTCTAATTTGGGGGATAGAAAGCTCAATTTCAACGTTTAGAATATCGCTAAGAATATTGGTACTTTCGTTAACTCCAATATTAAGAAGTTCAAGAATAGCTTCTTGCTGAATCAGAGTAAGATCGTAGTTCATAGCTAACCTCCACAGGAAGAGAATGCTTTTTCAACTGCGTCGAACAATTCTTGTTCTGCTACTTGCTTTTTCAAAATGGCAACAACCCCAAGTTCATAGAATTTGTCTAAAATAGATTTCTGCTGGTTGGCAGAAATAACTATAATAGGAGTGTTAATGCCGATTTCGCGTAAAATTTTGATTGTGGTAATTCCATTAATGCCTGGCATAAGGTAATCGACAAGGATACAATCAAATTGCTCATTTTTCAGTAAATTGATGGCTTCTGTCCCATTACTTACTTCTTTGATCGAAGTAAATTTTTTTGATAGAATTTTTTTAATTGCCATCCGAGCAACTATGGAATCATCAACTATTAATATTTTTTTGTTGTTGTCCATAGAAATCCTTTTATTTTTTGATTTCCCAATAAATTTCTTTACGTAATTTTTGAATATAGTCGTTATATATTTTCATTTTTTTATGGTCAAGGGCAATACTGTTAATATAATCGTAATCCTGTTCAATAGTAGCGAAATGCTCCGGAATAGTTGCTTTTTTGTAGATAATATGGAAAGCAGGCTTATTTTGGACAACATTATACGGAATAGGTTCAGAAATACCACCATCTTTGAGTTTAGTAATTTGTTCACGGAAATTGGATGGAATTTCTTTTATTGGCAATCTACCAATCAGCCCACCGAAACCACGGGTTTCTTTGTCGTCCGAGTGAAGGCGAGCAAGCTCAGGAAAATTATTATTTTCTATAGCAACCAAGCGAAGCGAGTCCAAAAATGCTCGAGTGCGTTCATAGTCTTCTGTCGATTGCGAAATTTTAAATAAAATATGACGAGCGTGAATAGCATCCTTCTTTTTTTCAACCACTTGAATTAGATGAAACCCGAAAGGAGTTTCAACCGGGCGCGAAATATCGCCAGGTTCGAGCGAAAATGCCGCATTTTCGAACTCAGGGAAAAACTTTCCACGAGCGACCCATCCCAAATCGCCCCCTTTCGATGAGGTGGCAAAATCCTGACTATAGCGGGCAGCAAAGCCTTCGAAATTACCCACTCTGAGAATAGAATCTCTAACATTGCGAGCAAGTTCGAAAGTGCGTTTTTTTTCGTCAAGCTGGACATCAACATTTTTTACAAGGTGATAGATTTCATAAGTTTCCGGCACTTTAGGTATGGAATCGCGATAAGATTTATAGAATTCCTCAACTTCTTTTGGAGTAATTGAAACATTTCCAATAAGTTGCTGAACAAGATTAGCAGAAAGTAATTTATTGCGAATATCGTCGCGTAATTCAAATTTAATTCGATTTATCGATTTCTTATAAACTTGCTCCACTCTATCTTCTGAACCGAACTGCTGAAGCAAAGTTTGCAGGAATGCCTGCCAACGAGCTTCGATTTGTTCATCGGTAACAACTATGGAATCTTCAATTGCCTTTGTGATAAGTAGTTTTTCGTTTATAAGGGCATCAAGTAGTTCTTGAAAAAGCTGAGGGTCGTTTGGATTAACACGTGGATCCTGCTGAGCCATCATAAGGAGTTGTCCCCGAACGTCGCTAAGTAAAATCACCTCGTTGCCAACGACAGCCAGCACTTTGTCCATTGTCTCTCCTCGGGTAAGCTGGCTATGCGCAAATTGTGAACTAATAAGCAGAAAGCATATTAACAACAAAAATTTTTTCATACAAAGCACAAAAAATATTGAAAATAAATAAAATATAATTTATAACAAATAAATGATAAATTCAAATTTATGACGTATTAAAGCATAAAAAAGTCGAGAATAATTAATTATTTTTATTGTTTGCCAATAAATATTCCTGCACAGAGAATGGTTTAGCACCTTTCGACGGGGAAATTTTTTCGTAAGAACCGTCTGGCAGCAATCTCCAGGATTTAGTATTGTCTTTCCAGTAAAGATTGAGAAGTTCGATCAGTTGTTTTTTTATTTGAGTTTGATAAACGGGGAACATAATTTCAACTCTACGAAGCAAGTTGCGGGTCATCCAGTCGGCACTGGACAGATAAACTTCTTCGTTGCCACCATTTTTGAAGTAAAACACGCGACTATGCTCTAAGAACCGACCGAGAATAGAACGAACTTCGATATTTTCGCTAATGTTTGGAACGCCGGGTTTCAGACAGCAGACACCCCGACAAATCAGATGGATTTTGACACCTTTGGAAGACGCTTTGTAAAGTTCCGCAATAACTTCTTTTTGAGCAATTTGATTAAGTTTTGCAATAATAAGTCCGGGATTTTCAGGTGTATGAAGTTCAGCTTCACGTCGAATCAAAGAGATCAATTTATTATGCAGATTAATCGGAGCAACAGAAAAATGCTTCCAATTGTCGTAGTGAGAATAACCGGTAAGGTAATTAAACAAATCAACAGCGTCATCGCCAAATTCATCGTTAGAGGTAAACATAGCAATGTCTGTATAGAGTCGCGCAGTAACCTGGTTGTAATTGCCAGTGGAAAGGTGGAGATATTTTTTTAGTTTTCCACCTTCGCGACGCACAATCAGGGCAATTTTGCAGTGGGTTTTTAGTCCCGGAACTCCATAGACAACGTGAACACCTACATTTTCAAGTTCCTTTGCCCAGATAATGTTGGATTCCTCGTCGAAACGAGCTTTAAGTTCGACGAAAGCAGTAACATATTTTCCGTTTTCGGCTGCACGCTTGAGAGCCTCGACTATAGCGGAATATCGCCCTGTTCGATAGAGAGTAATCTTGATGGCGAGGACGTCCGGATCGTCGGCAGCTTGATTTAAGAAACGCAAAGTGCTGTTTGTGAATGAATCGTATGGATGATGCACAAGCAGATCTGACTGGCGAATAGCTTCGAAAACACCTGGACCATCCTGCTTGAATTGGGGCAGGTCGCGCGTGGAAAACGGTTTATCTTTAATATCCTTAAGCTCGAGTTTGAGCAATTCCATAAAATCAGGGAGATTTAGCGGACGGTTAAGAGTATAGACGTCTGTTGGTTCCAAATCGAGTGATTTCATAAGAATGTTGGCAACAAAATCGGGCATATTGGAATTAACTTCAAGACGCACGGCTGCGCCGCCCCAGCGGCGTTGTTTGACTTGTTCTGCGATTTCTGAAAGCAAATCTTCAGCTTCGTCTTCTGCTATTTCAATATCAGCATCGCGTGTTACACGAAAAGTGTTCGAGGAAAGTATAGTCATCCCGGGATAGAGTTGGTCAGCAAAAGCACGAATAACCTGCTCGACCAGAATATAGTTGTGCTTGCGTTTGCCGTTGAGTGGAATAAATCTTGGCACAACAGAAGGAATTTGCAGAAACCCAATACGACGATCCTCATCGTCAGCTAAATTATCCTGAAAAGCAAAAGCAATATTAAGGCTACGATTAATCAATCTCGGAAAAGGATTAGCCGGACCGAGAGTTAGCGGAGTAAGCACAGGCATAATATTTTCGCGGAAGTATTTTTCTAAATATGATTTATCTTTTTCATCAAGTTCGTCGAAACGATGGAAAACAACCCCGTATTTACGAAGTTCCGGCAATATTTCTTCGTTTAGCAATTGTTCCTGCATTTGGTATAGCGGAAGCAGAGCGGTACGAATTTCTGTTAGTTGCTCACGCGGAGTTTTGCCGTCGTAAGAGTATTCAATAACACCTTCGGCAATCTGACTTTTAAGTCCAGCAACTCGTATCATAAAAAATTCGTCCAAATTGGAGCTAAAAATGCAGACAAATTTAAGACGTTCGAGCAGTGGGTGTTGATTGCCGGTGGCTTCGAACAGTACTTTTCGGTTAAATTCTATCAAGCTGAGTTCACGATTTATGTAATATTGAGGAGCGAAATAATCTATTTTGTTTGTTTGAGCTTTGTTTGATTTATTCATTGTGCTTCCTACTAAATTGCAAATAAATATATAAATTAATATTAATATTTCGAAAAATCAAGTAATTATAAGAAAACAAAATAAAATTATCTTTTCAAAAGCAATTTATTACAAACAATTAATTTTTTTGCATTATAAAAAAATCAGTATTTTTTCGGAGTCAGTTAGTTATTAACAATTATTAATTTGTATGCAATATTCTAATATTAACGAAGTCAATATTTTATTGATAATTGTACTATGATTATTATTACAATAAACTATGAAAGAAAACTCATTAAAAATAATTGCTGACAACATTGCAGACTGGATATACTGGGTGAACGCAGATGGCAGAGCAATGTTCCACTCAAAATCAGTCGAGCAGTTTACGGAATATACCTTAGAAGAGATAGCTGCAAATGAGAATTTTTTAATAGATATTATTTATGAAGAAGATAAAGAGAAATTCATCGAACATAAAAAGACAGCTTATTCTGAAAATCCGGAAACTAACGAAATAGTATTCAGAATTGTTACAAAAAGCGGAAAAATTAAAACAATTTCGCATATATGCAGACCTATATATGAAGATGGAAAGTATATCGGTAGAATAGCTGACAATCGAGATATTACTCTTCAGAAGGCACAATCGGAAACTATTTTAACTGAAAAGAAACGATTTGATTTGTATATGGAAAGTATTCAGGATGTGCTGTGGGAAGTTGACGATAATTACATAATAAAATATGTTTCGCCTGCATTTACGAAGATTTCGGGGTTGCCTTGCGAAGTAGCAGTTGGGAAATCTGTGTTTGAATTATTGAATATTACTGAAGGAAGCGATTTGTTTAATTATTTTATGAACAGACGCAAAGTTTTCTTAGAGAAAGGAATTATTGAAGATGCAATTTTTGAAGTCCCATTTTCGAATAAAGAAGGCAAAATAATCTGGCTCGAAGTTAGTTCTCGACCTGTAACAAAGGACAATACTCTTATGGGTTTTGTCGGTGTTGCAAGAGATATCACTATACGCAAAAATAATTTAACAAAGCTGGAAACAATTACAGATATTATCGAAAACAGTATTCTGGAATATGATATTGTAAATCGGTACATAACTTTTAATCATAAGTTCTATCAGATGTTGGGATATAATCCAAATGAATTTGAAAACAGCATAGAAAACATAATTGAACATATTCATCCACAAGACAGAAGCAAAGTTACATCATCATTCCAGGAACTTATATCGAATAAAAGCGGAAAGTTTAGCCACGAATATCGGATGAAGACAAAAGATGGAAGTTGGAAATGGGTGAAATGCAACGGTAAAATAACCGAATGGGACAAAGAAGGCAACCCGACAAAAATAATAGCTGCCCATATAGATATTGATAGAGAAAAACGCCTGCAAGAAGAGAAACTACTGCTTCTTAGTTCTGCTATCAGTGCAACTTCGGAAAGTGTTGTAATTACGGACGTTCGAGGCAACATACAGTATGCAAATCCTGCATTTATTGAGCTTACAGGCTATTCTCTGGATGAAGCAGTTGGGAAAAATCCAAGAGATCTCGTTAATTCCGGCGAGCAGGATAAAGAATTCTACAAAACAATGTGGAGAACCATAGCAAACGGCAAAACCTGGAAAGGAGAAATAATAAATAGACGAAAAGATGGTTCTAAATACGTCGAGTTTTTAACAATAACACCGGTTAAAAATGATAATGGGAAAATTATAAATTATGTTGCAATAAAGCGTGATATTACATACGAACGAGAGTTAATAAAAGAGCTTAACAAAATTAACAATGAATTACAAGCGATTTATGATAGTTCACCGGTTCTGATTAGTTTGTTAGACACAAGTTCGAGAATTGTTTACGCCAACAAAACAACAACTGACTTTTTGGGAATACCACTTGAAGAACTAATCAACAAGCGAGCTTGTGGTTGTTTTGGTTGCATTCACGAGGATGATTCGGAGCTTGGATGTGGATTCGGACCAAATTGCGCCGAATGCCATCTGAATAAAGCAATTCAAAAAACACTTGAAACAAAACAAAGCGTTACCGGAATAGAACACGAAGCCAAATTGATGATTAACGGAGTTCTTAGAGAATATACATTTCTGGCTACAACCTCTTTTATTCAATCCGGTAGTAGTCAATATGTATTATTAAACTTACTTGATATTACGCAAAAGAAAACAAATGAGAAATTGCTTGAACAAAGCTATAAAACATTCAAAACTTATATCCAATCTGCACCTATGGGCATTGTATCTCTTGGGAGAGATGGCAAAATACGTGGATGCAACCGGGCATTTCAGGAACTACTCAAAACATCTGAAGAAATTTTGCTCGGGAGCAATATTGTTCACTATATTTTCCAGAAGCAAGATTTGTTTATAGATACAATTGCTCATTTAAACGGTGAAAATCAAAAAATAGAAGTAATAATGCAAGATGCAGATGAAAAGATATTCTGGGCAAATATTTCCACTGTATTGCTAAAAGATGATGAAATTTTATGCTTCATTGAAGATATTGACAATAAAAAGCGATCCGAAGAGGAGCAACGAGCATTGTTAGACGCATTAAGACTTTCGAACCAAAAGATAGAGCAAACTTTGCAAGAAAAAGACAATCTGATTAAAGAGCTTGAAGAAACTCAAAAAAGACTTCAAGATACAATATCGGCAAAGGATAAGTTCTTCTCGATTATCTCTCACGATTTGCGTGGTCCGTTCAGTGGCTTCCTGGGGCTTACAGATATGATGGCAAAAGATCTGGAAGATTTGTCGTTGAGAGAACTTAGAAAAATGTCGCAAGCTATATACAAATCAGCAAATTCAGTATATAAACTACTTGATGATTTATTGCAATGGTCCCGTTTGCAACTTGGGAAAATACCATACAATCCTGAAACAATTACATTAAAGGAAATCGTTAATAATTCTCTATATACATTAAGAGAACTTGCCAATAATAAAGAGATAAATCTATCTATTGATGTGCCTGATGATTTTGCAGTTTATTGCGACAGAAATATGATAACCGGAGTAATCCGAAATCTCGTAACGAACGGTATTAAATTTACTCACCGTGGTGGTAGAATCAAGATATTCATAAATAAAGTGGAAGGAGACTTTGCTGAAATTGCAGTTGAAGACAATGGAGTAGGTATCCCTAACGAGATACAAGATAAAATATTTAGGTTAGATTCGCAAGTTTCAACAAAAGGAACAGAACAGGAAACGGGTTCGGGACTTGGACTGATCTTATGCAAAGAATTTGTTGAAAAACACGGCGGAATTATGTATTTTAACAGTAAGGAAAATGAAGGAACAACATTTTTCTTCACTCTTCCTGTTGTTAAAAACACTTGATTTCCAATGAACTTATGGGCAACAACATTAATATCGACGAACTTATTTTAAGAATAAGAAATCTCGAAAGGGAACTAAGCAAAGCTAAGAAAATACAGAAAGCGTTAATTGAAAGAATTGAGAGAAGTCAGTCAATAGATGAAAACGAATTCGGGCTGTTCGAAACAAATGCCTTTATTAATGAGATATTAGAAAAGAAGAATATTGAATTTCAATCCATTTATTCCGAATTATTGCATTTTGCAGAAGAAAAAAAAACGTATGAAAATACACTGAAAGCCAGAGAAGAAAGACTTTATGCTGTAATTAATTCGCTTGATGATATAGTTTGGTCGGCATCTTATCCAGAGTTAGATCTATTATTTACAAACCAAAGTATAGAAAAAATATTTGAGTTTCCGGCGGAAGATTTCAGGAAATATCCTCAGCTGTGGCTGGATATTATTCATCCCGAAGATAGAGGTGATTTTGAACGAAAAATTGAACTTGCGAAAGGCGGTGAACTTCAAGAAACAACATACAGGGTGTTTCTTCCAAGCGGTAAAATATGCTGGATAAGAAACCGCTTCCGGATGACAAAAGACGAAATGCAAAACAAATGTAGGTTAGACGGAATTGCATCAGATATTACTTATCAAAGAGAAGCCGAATTAAAGCTACTTAGCAGCGAACGAAAATTCAGAACACTTGCTGATTACACTTACGATTGGGAATACTGGATAGATCCAGAGAACAAATATGTGTATATCTCGCCATCTTGCGAACGCATCACCGGGTATCTGCCAGATGAATTCATTACTAACCCTGATTTGATATATAACATTGTGCATCCTGATGATTATGATTTCTTCTCACAAACAGCTGATGTTGGTTCCGAGAACAGAACGTTTGAACTCGAATTCCGAATAAAGCGTAAAGACGGTGAAATCAGATATATTCAGCATATTAACAGACCAATTTTTGATGGACAAGGTAATTTTTTAGGACGAAGAATTTCTAACCGTGATATTACAGAAAAAAAACTCGCAGAAATCAGTTTATATCGGCAGAAGAAATTAATAGAATCAATATTAGACAATGCACCAATATTTATCTGGTTGAACGATTCGGATAGCAATACAATTTTTGAAAATATGCTTATGCGAATAAGCACAAGACAGGGCGGTGAGTTATCCTTTACCGAAGATGAATTAAAACGGTTGCGAGAAACCGACAGTCAGGCAATTCAATCGCAAGTGCCTATTGAATTTATCGAAGAAGTAACTTTCAATGATGGACAAAAACACTACCTTCAAATAGTAAAATCTCGAATGACAGACGAAGAAGGAAACATCATCGGTGTGCTCGGTCTGGGATTAGACATAACAGAAGGCAAGTTGGCACATGAAGCTTTGCGCGAAAGTGAGGCGCGAAACCGTGCACTTCTCGATTCATCTCCAGACCTTGTATTTATTCTGACGCGAGATGGTAGATTTATTGATTATCATACATCAAATCCTGAGCAATTGCTAATCCCTCCAAGATTTTTTATCGGTAAAAAATTAAATGAAACACTTCCGGAAGATATTGCTAAAAATCTTTTATATTATTTCGAAAAATCTTTGGAAACAGGAAAGCTTCAACGATACGAATTCGATATAACTTACAGAAATAAACATAAATACTATGAAGTGCGGATTAGTTCGTTTGGAAACAATTTAGTAATGGCTTTGGTCAGGGATATTACAGAAAACAAGCTATCCGAGAAGAAATTAGAAAGAATGTATAGATTAAACTCAATAATTAATGAACTTTCCTCAGTATTAATTCAATCTACAGCAAAGGATTTGCATAGCGGTATAGTATTTTCACTTGAAATATTGGGTCGCTTCTCCGAAGCAGACAGAGTATATATCTTTTCGATATACGAATCAAGTCAGCATATAGAAAATACATACAGCTGGATGTCGGAAAATGTGTCAAAAGTAATTGAAAAAATTAGTTTGATACGCTATAGAACAGTTCAGCGATGGATTGAAATTTTTAAGAACAATGATTTTGTTCAGATACAAAACGTTAATAAACTCCCGGATGAATTCGAGGAAAAAGCAACTCTTCTTGAGATCGGAATTGTTTCTTTACTCAGCGTTCCGATGTTTTATAGTAATGAATTAATTGGCTTCATAGTGTTTGATACGTTGGAAGCAGAGAAAAGCTGGGATTACGACACAGTTTCATTATTCAGGCTTGCAGCTGAAATTATTGCAGGAGCATTAGCCCGAAATCAATTCGAACTTGAAATAATAAAGCAAAAGCAAATAGCAGACCAGGCAAACCGTGCTAAGTCTGAATTTTTGGCAAATATGAGCCACGAAATACGAACGCCTATGAATGCAATTCTGGGATTTTCCGATATTATGATTAAATCAATACGGGAACAACCTTTCAGAGGTTACCTTGAAACAATTCAGAAAAGTGGAAGAACTCTGCTTGCTCTAATCAACGACATTCTTGACTTATCTAAGATTGAAGCCGGACGAATAGAACTTCAACCAGAGCCGGTTAATATCGCTGAAACATTAAATGATATTTACCAGATTTTCTTCGAGCAGGCAAACCAAAGAAAATTAAAGTTTGAACTCAATATACAGGAAAATCCGCCAGATAATCTATTCCTTGATGAAGTCAGAATTCGTCAGGTTCTTATTAATTTAGTGGGAAATGCAATAAAATTCACAAAAGAAGGTGGAGTGTTTATCTCACTTTCACACAATAAAGTAGATAATCAGCACTACAACTTGAAAATTGATGTAAAAGATACAGGAATTGGTATTGCTCCCGAAGATAAAGATGTTATATTCGAATCATTCCGTCAGGCTAGCACTGTGAGTGTAAAGCATTTTGGAGGAACAGGGCTTGGGCTTGCAATATCGAGCCGATTGGTTAAGATGATGGGTGGAGAAATCACAGTTGAAAGCGAGCTTGGAAAAGGTTCTACTTTCACTGTTCGGCTTTATAACGTTCAGCGACTGGATGAGTTCAAAAAAACAACCGAGCAGATAGACTGGTCGAATAAAACAATAGACTTCAAAGGAGCAAAGATACTGATAGTAGATGATATTCAGCAAAATATAGATATTGTCCGGGCATACCTTGAAGATACAAATATCATTATTCTGGAGGCGAATAGTGGGCGAAAAGCAATTGAATTGCTTCGCACTATTCAGCCAAATATTATAATGATGGATTTGCGAATGCCCGAAATGAGTGGCTACCAGACGCGAAATATTATTCGCGACGAGCTTGGGTTGAAGAACATACCTATTATTGCGTTTACAGCGTCATTGATGAAAGAAGTTGAGGTAAGAATTAATAATATCTTCAATGGATTTCTGCGTAAACCAGCCAACCGCAATGAAATTATCTCCGAACTTGTGCGGCATCTTGATTTCATTGCAAGCGATAAAGAAGACGAACAAGCAGAAGTAATTGCTGAAAGTAGTATTAATGAATTATTAAATTCAATTAATTCGGATATTTTAAAAGAATTTTCTAATTTATTTGCAAATCAAATTGAAAATTTAGTGAAATATACTGATTTGCAGGAAGCCGAAGATTTTATAAATAGATTAAGACAATTTGCTGAAACAAACAATAATGAAAAATTAATTAACGTTTATAATGTTTTGAATAGCTATTTTGAAAATTTCGAAATTGAAAAACTATCGAAAGCATTCAGCGAAATTCAAAACAAAATTAAATAGATTGGTGAGAGTATGGATAATTCTTCGCAGAATACGAAAAAGAACACAATACTTGTGGTGGACGACCAGCCGCAGAATATTCGTTTAATAGGAACACTTTTGCGTGAGCATTATAATTTGTTAATTGCTGACAACGGACCGAAAGCTATAGAAACAGCTCGTGGTAAAACACCCGATTTAATACTACTCGATATTATGATGCCCGATATGTCTGGTTTCGAAGTGTGCGAAATATTGAAAAGCGACGAGCAAACCCGTGAAATACCAATTATTTTTCTTACAGCAAAAACTGAAACAGAAGATATTCTTAAAGCCTTTGAAATTGGTGGGGTGGATTACGTTACCAAACCTTTCAACGCCCTTGAAGTAATGGCAAGAATTAAGACACATCTTGATCTGAAAAACTCAAAAGATTTGATAAAAGAGCAAAACGCTGAACTACTTCAAAAAAACGAACAAATTACCAAAGCATACAAAGATTTAGAAACTCAGTCGCAGCATTTGAATAAATTATACTTGCAACTTATTCAAAATGAAACATTTCTGCGAAATAGCAATGAAGAATTGAAAAAACTAAATGAAATGAAGGATAAATTCTTTTCGATAGTATCTCACGATCTCAAGAGCCCGTTTGCCGGAATATTGACAATGACGGATATTATTAACCATCACTTAGATGAATTTAGCAAGGACGAGTTGGCAGATATGCTCCGTTCGTTGAATAATTCCGCACAGCAAACATATAAATTTCTTGAAGATTTGCTTGAGTGGTCGCGTTCGCAAATGGGACGACTTCAGATGAACATCACAAATGAAGATCTGGCATCTATTATAGGTGGAACACTATTAACACTAAACCAGCAGGCAGAATTGAAAAACATTACTATTGAAAATAACGTTCCAGTTAGCACTTATGCACTCTTCGACAATAATATGATGGCTACAATTGTAAGGAATCTTGTTTCTAATGCAATAAAATTCACTCACAAGGGCGGGAAAGTAACACTTAATGCTGAGAAAGTTTCAATCGATGGGAAGCCGTTTGTTCGCTTATCTGTTTCTGATACAGGAGTTGGAATGGATGAAGCGAAAATATTGCAACTTTTTTCGCTTGAAAAGGTGCAATCGACACCCGGAACAGAAAAAGAGAAAGGAACTGGTCTGGGCATTGTAATTTGTCGTGATTTTATTGAAAAGATGGGTGGGAAAATTGCAGTTGAAAGCAAATTGAATGAAGGAACAACTTTTTTTGTAGATATTCCGGCAGAGGATTAAGCAATCGATGCATCAAAATCAAAATAATGAAATCCCCAATCCTATTGCTGAATTACAGAAAAAATTGAAGCAAGCGGAGAAAATTATTTCTGCTCTTATGTATAGAGTTGAAAAATCCTCTCTTATTTATGAAAGTGATTATTCGTATTTCGAAAGTATTGCAATTCTTAATGAAACTATTGATAAAACACAAGAAAAGATAAATCAAATTACTCAGGAGTTGTATGAAAAAGAATCTAAATTAGAACAGATCGAGAGAGAACTCCGCGCCAAGGAAGAACATCTCAACGAAATTTTATATTTCATCGACGATATTGTGTGGTCAGTTTCATATCCGATAATGAAGCTGTTATATGTTAACAAAGCTGTCGAAAAAGTATATGGAATTGAAATTGAAAATCTTTCTAAAATGAACAATTTATGGTTTGGATTAATTCACCCGGACGACTTGAATATTTTTTATAATGCTATAGCGAGGCTGGAGGACACACCTCAACTCGAAGTTGTTTACAGGATAAACAGATTAGATGGACAGATTAGATATATTTTAGATAAATTAACAAGAAAAATTGACAAGAACGGAAGAATATATCAAATTGACGGAATTGCCCGCGACATTACTGATTTGAAGCAGGCTCAGATGCAAACCGAAATAAGTATGCAGCAGTATCAGATGATTTTTGAATCAGTGGTCGAAGGAATTGTAATAATTGACACAAACGCTACTGTAGTTGCAATTAATCAAAGTGCTTGCAAAATGTTTGGATACAAAAAGGGTGAGCTAATTGGTAAAAAAGCTGAATTGTTTTTAAGTTCGGATTTACTGAAAAAGCTATTTGATAATTACTACTCGAATGTTCTAAACTATGAGTTTTTTGTTGAATCCAGTGAAAGAAAGAAGAACGGAGAGGAGTTTATTGTAGAGCTTTTTTCAAGGAAATTCAAACTAAACTACGAGAATTTCATAATCTGCTCACTAATTAACATTACAAATCGAAAGGAAGTCGATAGAGCCTTACTCCAACAACAGCAAGCACTTGCAGAATCTGAACGAAAGTTGAACGCAATTTTGAACAACACGCGTCAGTCTTTTGTCCTGCTTAATACTAATTATAACATTATTGCTTTCAACAAGAGTTTTGAAAAAGATGTAAAGAAATTTTTTGGTATCGAGTTAGATAACACAAAAAGAATATACGAAATATTTCCTGCACATCTTAAAGATTTGCTTTTCGAGAAATTATTAAAGGCTTTTGGCGGTGAAAGTTCGCAGGTTGAATTGGAAATACCGGCAACAGATGGACATTTTGAAAAATTCATCTATTTCATAGATCCAGTAAGACGGGAAGATAATCAAATTGAATCCCTTGTAGTAAGTTCAATCAATTTAACTCAATTATTCGATAAAACCGATTAGTACTTCGTAATTTTTCCATTTATTCATCATTAACAATTATTAACTTTCTATTAATTATGTATTAATTTATTAATAATTATATTGAAGCATAAATATTTTCAGTCCTAAAATGAAAAATCACAAAGGGCATACAAAAAAATCTAATAAAAACCTTCAAACAAATATTGAAGGAGAAGAAGCGAATATGTCTAATTCAGAGATTTCAGCTGAGATTCATTTTTCATTAGATGATTTGCCAGTAGGAATATACAAGTCTAAGCCAGACGGAACAATCGTTTATGCAAACAAAGCATTAATTAATCTATCAGGTTATGAATCGTTTGAAGAGCTCAAAAAAGTTAATGCTTTTAGCCTTTATGCTGTGCCTGAATTACGGGTTGTGCAAACTGCACAATTCGGGACAACTGATATGATTGCGGAAGAATATAGATTTGTTCGCAAAGACGGGTCAATTATCTGGGTAAGAGATATAGGCAAGAAAGTAGTTGATGAAGATGGAGATTTGTATTACGAAGGGACAATAGAGGACATAACGGAGAGAAAGATTGCCGAAATGCGGCTTCGCGAAAGTGAAGAAAAATACCGGGAACTAATAGAGAAAATGGATCAGGGACTGGCTCTTCACGAAATTATTCTCGACGATGATGGAAATCCGGTTGATTATATGTTTCTTGATGTCAATTCAGCTTTTGAAAAATTAACAGGTTTGAAAAGGGAGAATATTATTGGCAAGAGAGTAAAAGAAGTGCTCCCGGAAACTGAGTTTTACTGGATCGAGAAATACGGAGATGTCGCACTAAATTCGACAGTCGAAAAGTTTACGAAATATTCGCAAGAATTAGATAAATACTTCAAAGTAATTGCTTTTTCACCACGTAAGCTTCAGTTCGCAACGCTAATCGAAGATGTTACCGAAAAAATGCTCATTGAGAGTGCTTTGCAGGAAAGCGAGTTGAGACTGCGAACTTTGATAAATACAATTCCAGATATAATTACTTTTAAAGATGGTGAAGGTCGATGGATAATTACCAATGATTTCAACTTGAAGCTTTTTGGATTAGAAAATGTTGATTATCGCGGAAAGACTGATGCAGAACTTGCTAAATACGCACCATTTTATAAAGATGCACTCGAATATTGTATTTTCTCTGATGAAAAAGCGTGGAAAGCAGCCAAGCCAATTCGCGGTGATGAAATAATACCAACTCCGGATGGCGAAAGCAGAATTTTTGACGTAATTAAAATACCCATTATTGAAAATGGTGAACGCAAAGGCTTAGTTGTTGTCGGGCGCGACATAACAGATAAGAAAGCATTTGAGAGAATGCTTAGCGAAACTAACGAACGCTATAAAATGATTTCGGAGATGATTACCGATTATGTTTATCTGGTGAAAGTAATGCCCGATGGAGAGATAGATGTATTATGGCTGCTGGGTGGTTTCGAAAAAATAACGGGCTACAAATTAAGTGATTACAAGGATGCTTATAGAACAATCTTAAAAATAATACATCAAGAAGATTTAAAGAAATTTAGGGATGAAATTATTCCTCGTTTAAATAACTTAGAAGAAATAAAAGCTGAATATAGAATATTGAGAAATTCTGGCGAAATACGCTGGATTTTAGACCACATCAAACCATTTACAAAGCCGGACGAGCCTGGTGTAATCTATCAAATTGGGGCAGTAACAGACATAACAGAGAAAAAGCAATATGAAAATGAGTTAATTGAAAGTCGTGAAAAATTGAAAGAAAATATTGACCAGAAGGATAGGCTATTTTCGATTATTGCTCACGACCTAAAAGGACCAATTTCTTCATTTGTCGGTATGTCCAAATTGTTTTCCGAGAATCTTAAAGAACTTACGCTAACAGAATTGCAGGAATATACCGAGAATATGCATAAGTCTGCTTCGAATATTCTCGAATTGCTCGAAAATCTGCTTGAATGGTCAAGAGTGCAAAGAGGAAAAAAACAATTTAACCCTGAAAGGCTTAATATTCGATTGGTATTAAAAAATGTTACTGATTTACTTATAAATAGTTTCAAATTAAAGGAAGTAACTTTATATCTTGGAATAGAAAACGATGCTTATGTGTTTGGCGATTTGCAAATGCTGAATACAATTTTCCGCAATTTGCTTTCGAATGCACTCAAATTTTCGTTTCGAGGTGCAAAAGTTGAGATAAGAATTACTGAAAGTGGGAATAAATATGTTATTTCCATCAAAGATTATGGTATCGGAATGGATGACGAGCTCAAACGCAAGTTGTTCAACCCTGCCGAAAAAGTTTCCCGCACCGGAACCGAAGACGAATCAAGCACCGGACTGGGACTGCTGCTTTGCAAAGAGTTTATCGACTACCACAAGGGACGAATCTGGGTGGAAAGCAAACCTAACGAAGGCTCAATATTTTTTGTAGAATTAGACAAAGCAGAATGAAATTGTTTCGCTCTTTGTTCGTCTTCTCGTTTTATTACTGTATAATTTATTAATAGGAAGAATATGAATGACCAATTAGTGCCAATTGTAATCGAACAAACAAGTCGTGGCGAACGTTCTTATGATATTTATTCACGGTTGCTCAAAGACCGGATTATTTTTCTTGGCGGACCAATTGATGACCATATTTCGGAGCTTGTCATAGCCCAGTTGCTTTTCTTAGCGAGCGAAGACCCTAAAAAAGACATACACTTATATATTAATTCTCCGGGTGGAAGTGTGAGCGCCGGACTTGCAATATACGACACAATGCAATACATAAAGCCAGATATTACAACTATTGCTATTGGGATGTGTGCTTCTATGGCTCAGGTTTTGCTGTGTGCCGGAACCAAAGGCAAGCGGTATGCGTTGCCAAATTCCCGTATTCTTATGCATCAGCCATCGGGCGGAACGCAAGGACAATCAGTTGATATTGAAATTTACACTCGCGAAATTATCAGAATGCGTGATAATTTATACAGCATTATTGCAAAACATACAGGCAAGGATGTCGATAAAATCCGCAAAGACGCTGACCGCGACTATTATATGACACCCGAAGAAGCTCTTGAATACGGTATTATTGATAAAATTTTGATGCCAAACAAAGACAGCGAGCAAACGGAAGAAGAAAAATAATTGAACATCTAATTTATAACCAAGTCAGGGCAAATTCAGTCCTGACTTTTTTATTTGCATTTGCCTTATTTTAAAAAATTGAGATAATAAACTCGTGAAATCTATTTTATTGATTTTTCATATATTTTTTGGTAGAATAATTTTTTTACTTAAATTTGTAAATATAAACGAAATAACGTAAGTTATTTAGTTTAAACTAAATACGAAATTTTGTAAAACTAATTAAAGTTGTTTAGGAGGATATTAAAATGGCAATGTTCATTAACGATGAATGCATCTCCTGTGGTGCTTGCGAACCTGAATGCCCAGTTCAAGCCATATATGACGGCGACGAGCATACAATGATTGATCCAGATAAGTGCGTTGAATGCGTTGGTCATTTCGACGAACCACAATGCGTTTCTGTTTGCCCTGTTGATGCAATTCACAAACTCTAATAATTGAAATTATATTTTTGGAAAGGAGACGCTATTATTTGCGTCTCTTTTTTTATATACTGAGATAATTGCATTCCTACTTATTTTTTCTTGCATTTGAGCAAATTCATTTATATTTTTATACTTTAAATTACATACGAGAAAGTCTAAAATGAAAAAAAGCATAATTTTAATATTAGTGATTTCAGTAATTCTTTCATCTTGCGGCAATCCGTTCAAAGAAGGTGTTTTCAATGTAAGCGGCAGTTTCACGCGCTCGAATGATTATTCCGGATACAAAAGGTTTTCCACAAACGTTTTAGAAGCCAAAAACTTCAATGGCAAATCCGACACATCATTGTATGCAGGAAGCCAGATTGAACCGCTCGTAGTTGGAAACAACGATTATTACTTGATAAGTGCAGACGGAACAATTACATTTATTTCGAAAGATATTCTCAAATCAACATTTATGGTGCCCGATAGCACGCCAGTTTCGACCAGACCAGCAGCAGACCACGAACAGAACATATATTTTGTTTCGCTAAAGCCAATACTTTATTCATTCAATAATCGGGGAGAAAAACGCTGGGAATATAAATTTTCTGAAGATTTCGACCCATTCGAAATGTTTTCTGATGTGTTGGTTACCAAAGATGGAGTGCTCGTAGGAACAACAACCGGCAAACTGCTAAAAGTATCGTTCGATGGGAAATTGATATTTCAAAAGCAATATAATACTTCAATTTCGAGGTCCTTTGCCGCGGACGAAAACGGGAATGTATATTTTGTCCTGACAAAGAATACATTCGGAGATACAGATAATTTAGTAATGATAGACAAAAACGGAAAAGAGAAATATAACAAGCCGATTGATTTTGTGAGAATAATCAGAAATCCGGTGGTAAGCGGCGACAATATTTATCTTATTGGTGTTATGCAAAATGCAGGCAAAAGCGGTTCACTTCTTATTTGTTACGACAAGCGCGGTTTTGAGAAATGGCGTCAGGAACTGCCTGTTTTCCCAAGATATTTATCAGCAAGCGAACAAAATGCTTACGTAATTGGATATAATACCGGAGTGGGCGAAACAATGAGCGGAATTTTCTCATTCAGCAGAACAGGCAAGCAAAACTGGAGGATTTTTCTTTCGATGTCTGCTACTTCTCCACTACTTATCGGCAAATCAAAATCAGCAATTGTCGGAACAAATCCAAACGGAGCTGCAATATTTATCTTGGACAACGACAACGGAAAGTTGATTGAAGACCGTTCACTGAACGAAATTGATACATTTTATACTGTGCCTGCGGTAACGGGCGACGGGAGCATAATCTTCGCTATGTCGTCGCGTCGAGGAATTGTTCGGCTCACTGATACTGCCTTAAATAAAATACTTCCCTGGTAATTGGAGCAATATTATGATTAATACAATTGTTCTGCGCGACCCAAAAGAAGTGGAAAACTTATACCCGTTTTCTGTTCTTCATCCTTCGTATGAATTTTTATGCGGTTGTTTGAAGAATTATGAACGCTGGAAATTGCTCCTTCCTGACGTTTCGTTTGCTTACGAAAGTGAAGAGTTGCTAAAATCCTCTTTTTTAGAGCGAAATGAAATCAAAAACCCTACGTTCAGGAAAAACGTTTTATTTATTGATGGAAACATTATTCCAGACTTTTCGCTTATAGAAGAAATTAAATTTATCATTTCGGCAAATCACTCAAAAGATATTTCGTTCAGTTGCAAAAACAAAATAGTTGCAGAATTCAAGCAGTTTTCTGATAAAGAAAGCGAAAAAATCAATGTCGAGATTGAAATAAAAACTGTTAATTATATCTGGGAAATAATTGACTTAAACGGCAAGCAAATCAATTATGATTTGCTACTGATCAGAGAGCGTCTTCAACAAATAAAGAACATTACAAACCCATTTTTTGGCACTCATCTGATAGGAAATGAAATTTACGTTGGTCGGGATGTGGAAATTATGCCGGGTGCAGTGCTTGACGCAAGCAAAGGGGCAATCATCATAGATGACGAAGCAAAAATAATGGCAAACAGTGTAATTATTGGTCCGGCATACATCGGGAAAAAAACACTCATAAAAGCAATAGCAAAAATATATGAAAATTGTTCATTCGGAGAATATTGCAAAGTGGGCGGCGAAGTGGAAGCAGTGGTATTCCAAGGATATTCTAATAAGCAACACGAAGGATTTTTAGGTCATTCGTTCGTAGGCGAATGGGTGAATTTCGGAGCAGACACAAACAATTCCGATTTAAAAAACACATATTCCAATATAGTTATGAGATTGCCCGGCAAGCGAGTCCCTACGGACAAGATGTTCATTGGACTGATGGCAGGCGACCACACCAAAACAGCTATCAACTCGCAATTCACCACCGGAACCACTTGCGGCATACATTGCAATTTGTTTCATTCGGGATTTTTCCCAAGCCAAATACCGTCGTTTACGTGGGGCGGCGGCGAAGGAAGCAGGATTCACAATTTCGAGCAAGCCATCGAAACAGCACAGGCAATGATGAAGAGGCGCGGAAAATCACTCAACAAATTTGAAATAGCGTTGATGAAAGCAGAATACGAAAAAGTTAGTTAGAAGCAAATTTGCGTTTTATATAATTCGATATTTTGAGAAATTCAAGAGTTTCGTAGCTTGTGCGAAGAGTTAGAATAATTCCTATAATACCAATAATAATATTCCCAGCCCACATAGCAAGCCAAGGATCAATGTAACCGCGATCGGCTAATTTTTCCCCGCCAATAAGGCAAGCCCAGTAGAATATGTAGAAACCGAGACTAATGGAAGCACTAATTCCGAAATTTCCTCGACGAGTGATAATTCCCAGCGGACAACCAACAAAAACGAAAACAAAACAAGCAAACGGAATAGCATATTTTTTGTAAATCTCGACCAAATATTGATTTGCACGTAAAGTGTAGTCCCTTTCTGCAAAGGAATTAGAGCGAACAGTTGTTTCCAGAAAACTCAATCTTTGAGAAATTCGGCTGGTGCGAGCCTGCCACGCTGTATCAACATAAGCAAAATTGCTGGAAACAACACGAGACTCGTCGGTTTCCAATGGTGCTTTGCTATGAAGAATGTAATCAAGGTGCGCGTTAATAGTTTTTGATTTGTTATTTCGGGCAATTTCAACGTATTTCATAGATTCATTAACAATTTGCTGCATATCGCTTATTCGCATTTCGCGGTCGCCACGTGCAGTGCCGTCAATATCTGAACGCTGGAAGGAAAAACCGCTTGCGTTCATCATTATTTGATAATCAACAAATTCGACAATCTTATAGTTGCTGGCTCTGCCTGATTGAAGTTGATGAATTTCGCCATTGCGAAGCTTCAGAATAAGTTTGCTATAGTCGGGCGTAAAATTCAAAGTTCCGGTATCGGCAGAAATAATATTGCGAGACGCCATTCCGGTCAGATCATAGATAGTAACCCCGCGAAGTAGCCCGGTTAATGAATCGACGTTGCGAGCAATAATTGTATAACCCTCGATTTCGGTGGAAAACTGCCCCGACTCTAAAATGAAAGTTGGTTTTGTGCGAGTAATATCGCCCATAAGAGTTTTAGCGCGGAGGTTGGTCTCCGGAAGAATTTTATCATTGAACCAAAACAAAGCAACCGTTAAAAATGCAGAAACAATAACAATCGGAAACATCATTCTGATAAGGCTACCGCCACTTGCTTTTATAATAGTTATTTCGTGGTTGGAGGACAAATTGCCGAAAGCCATCAAAGTTGAAAACAGCACTCCCATAGGTGCAGCAAGCACCACCATCCAGGCAATATTATAAGCGATAAGTTGCAGAATAACCCAAACGTCTATTCCTTTGCCAACGAGCTTATCCAGATACTTCATCAAAAACTGCATAAGAAACAGAAAAATCACTGTGCAGAAACCAAAGAGAAACGGGGCAATATGGGCTCTTAATAAATATCTATCGAATATTTTGAACATTTGCTTTCTCGATTATTTTCAATAAACGCAAAGTTATTTCATCGCAAATATAATAACCTTTTGGCGTTAGTTTTAGTGTTTTATTTTCAAATTCTGCTAAATTTGAAGCAACTAAAATTTCAATTTCCTTATTCAAAATTGTTGATAAATCAATACCGAATTGTTCGTGAAAATCCTGAAAATTCAAGCCAAGAGAACGAAGTGAAAGAAAGATACTTTCGGTTAAGCGTTCATCAAACGTTAGTTTCTCGCAAAATTCATCCGGAAGATTTCCTTCATTCAACAAAGTGAAATACTTTGATACATCGGGCACATTTTTATAGCGAAAACCGTCGAGCATACCAACAGCAGAGGCTCCGAAAGCAAGAGTGTCCGAGCAAGTCCAGTATTTTATGTTGTGGCGGCAACGGAAACCCAGACGAGCAAAATTTGAAATTTCGTAATGTTCGTAACCACAGGATCGTAGAGTGTTGCTGATTTGTAAATAAAAATCTGCACTCTCTTCGTCGGAGATTGGCAGAACTTTGCCCGAAAGCAAATCATTGTGCAACGGTGTGCCTTGTTCATAGATTAAAGCATAGTATGAAATATGTGGCAATTCAAACGCTATTGCTTGCGAAAGCGACTTTTGGAGATCAGCGAAAGTTTGTCCGGGTAGCCCGAAAATCAAGTCTATAGAAATATTGTTGAAATATTTTTGTGCTGTTTCGATAGTTGTTCTTGCTTCAGCAGCTGAGTGCAGCCGCTGCAAAAAACGAAGTTCGTCATCAATGAATGATTGCACACCTATGCTAATTCTATTTATTCCAAGCGTAGCATATTCAGCAAAGAATTTTGCATCGCTTGCGGCAGGATTGCATTCGAGAGTAATTTCGGCATCTGAAGAAATAACGAAATATTTATTTATTGATGAAAGTATTTTTTCGATATTTTGCGGATTAATCAACGATGGAGTGCCGCCACCAATAAAGATTGAGTTGATTGCACTGTTATTTACCGAAAATTGTTCAGCAATTGATTGGGAACGACGATGTATTTCCAACAGCAAGAAATTAATGTAATTTGGAATTTCCTGAAGATTAGTAATTGAATAAAAATCGCAGTAATGGCATTTTCTTTTGCAAAAAGGGAAGTGAATATATACACCAAGTGGTGGCACTTCATTGAACCGTAATGTTATTTCTAATTTTTTCGAACTTTTTCGGTCCAATGCCTTTAACATTCATAATTGCTTCAGTCGAGTTGAATTTCTGTTTGCTTCGGTATTCAATAATTGCAAGAGCAGTTTTTTCGCCAATACCGGGAAGTTTCATAAGCTGAACTTTCGATGCTGTGTTGATATTAACAATTCCGGTGAATTCAGATTTTTTTGAAGATGTGCCCGAAGCTGGAAAAAACGTTTCCTTTGGCTTTAAAGTGTCGGCAGAAACAAGCGCAGGATTTGGGTTATTCTGGAAATCAGTGCTAACGAAGGTGGAACGCTCCACCTTCATAGCACTATCAATTGCTGAATTGTATGTATCAGTAGAAATCAACAACTTGTTTGCATCAAGCAATTTCAAGCCAAAACCAGCCAATCCTGAACCAAAGATGAACAGAACCGCCAAAATTTCATTTTGGGCCATATTTGTAAGAGTCTGAATTTTTGCTATGAAATTGCGCAAAAACATAAATTAGAGCAACCCATTTTCTTTTTGTTCAACAAAGAGGTCGAAGCGTTCGATGCATTCTTGTTTCCCAAGCACTTCCATTGTTTCGAACATACCAGCACCAACAGATTTACCGGTAATCATCACACGTATAGGGTGAATCACGTCTTTAAGTTTTACAGAACGGCTTTCAACGTATTTCATTGTTTCGTCGTGTAGTTGCTTGTGCTCCCAGACATCGACGGAACGAAAGACGTCAATCAGTGGTTTGATAAGTTCAAGAGTATTATCTTTCCAGTGCTTTTGTAAATAATCCGGGTCGTAGCTCTTTGGTTTATCGAACATATAGTCGCCAAAAGTAAGCACATCGCGAAGAATATCTATTCTTTCGCGCAGAAGAACAATAACTTTTTCGATATAATCATCATTGAATTTATTAAGAATTTCTTCGGACATATAAGCTTTGAGACGTCGGACAAGTTCAGCAGGCTCGAATGCGCGCAAATACTGCGAATTCATCCAATCAAGCTTCTGGGTGTCGAAAACAGCGCCCGCTTTATTTACTTTTTCAAGGGAAAAGGTAGCAATTAGTTCGTCCATAGAGAAAATTTCGCGGTCTGCGGTGGGGTTCCACCCAAGCAAAGCAATAAAATTGACGAAAGCTTCTTTGAAATAACCACGTTCCACAAAATCTTCCACAGCAACAGAACCTTGACGCTTGCTAAGTTTGGTTTTGTCCTTGTTCAATAGCAATGGCAGATGAGCAAATTGCGGGCGTTCCCAACCGAAAGCATCGTAAAGCAGAACGTGCTTCGGGGTCGAGGGTAGCCATTCTTCACCACGAATAACGTGTGTGATTTTCATCAAATGGTCGTCCACAACATTAGCAAGATGATAGGTAGGGAAGCCATCTGATTTCAGTAAAATCTGGTCGTCCACATCCTTGCCCGAAACAACCACCTCGCCACGGATTAAATCGCTGAAACGAATTTCCCCGGTAATCGGCACCTTCATTCTAATAACGTAAGGAGCACCGCTCTCGATCAGGCGTTGAGTTTCTTCCTGACCGAGTGTGAATTGATTTCGCATAGTTGAACGATCGTATTTTGGGGCAATCCCAGCTTTTTGCTGACGCTCGCGCATAGCGTCCAACTCTTCGGGTGTATCGAAAGCATAGTATGCCGCTCCACGGTCTAATAGTTCAGTGGCATATTTGCGATATAAATCAAATCTTTCAGATTGCACATAAGGACCATAAGGACCACCGACTTCGGGGCTTTCGTCGAATTCAATCCCAGCCCAGCGAAGAGA
>JAOAGZ010000012.1:40522-43378 GCA_026415495.1 Eximiradius proteiniborus
GCCAGTTGGGGAAGGAGCAAATCTTACTCTAACGCTCATTATCCATTCCGTAATTAATTCAAAAATAGCAATTTAAAAAAAGTGCAAATTAATAAATCTATGAAAATTATTCAATTGATATATTAGATGAGTTATGCAATAAAAAAGAAAAATAATGATTATTTTTAAGAATGGAACCTATCGAAGTTTTGGAAAAATATTTTGGCTATAAATCATTTCGCTCTGGGCAAGAGGAAATAATTAAGTCTATTCTTGCTGGGAATGATACACTTGCAATAATGCCAACTGGTGGAGGAAAATCAATTTGCTACCAAATCCCTGCGCTTATGCTCGAGGACACAGCGATTGTAATTTCTCCATTAATTGCATTGATGAAAAACCAAGTAGATGCATTAGTTGGGTGTGGGGTAGCTGCAACTTATATCAATAGCTCACTTCCATTCGATGAGTTGCAAGAGAGGATGCGAAATATCTTGTTAGGAAAATACAAGATAGTCTATATAGCACCAGAGCGTTTAGAAAATGACTTTTTCAAGAAATTGCTTGCCCACATTAAAATTTCATTTCTCGCAGTGGACGAAGCACATTGCATATCCGAATGGGGGCACGACTTCCGTCCTGCCTATTTGAATATTTATAAATCTTTGGAGAATTTAGATATAAGTCCTATTTCGGCTTTTACTGCAACTGCTGGTGCCGAAGTGCAGGAAGACATAGTTCGTTATTTACGAATGAGAAATGTTAAAAAATTTGTAAAAGGCTTCGACAGACCGAATTTATCTTATCACACAATAGAAACAACCCAGAAAATTGAGAAAATAACGGAAATACTAAAATCAACCCCCAAAGGTTCGACAATTATATATTGCGGTTCACGAAATAAAGTTGAAGAAATAGCAGAGCAGTTGGGGAATTTGCGTTTTCGGTGTGTTGCATACCATGCGGGAATGCCCGCAGAGCAAAGGACAATTTCTCAGAATTTATTTTTATCTGGTGAAATACCAATAATTGTAGCAACAAACGCATTTGGAATGGGCATAGATAAGCCAGACGTAAGAAACGTTATTCATTGCGACTACACCGGCACACTCGAGGCATATTATCAAGAAGCAGGACGTGCCGGCAGGGACGGTCGTCCTGCAAATTGCTATTTGTTGCACAACAGTCAGGATGTAGCTTTACAGGAATTTTTTATAGCAAATCGCTATCCAGAGCAAGAGGATATAGAAAGAGTTTTTATTACACTAATTAGTTGTGCCGACCAAAGCAAACGAATTTGTTTGTCTACGGCAGAATTGGCAAACCAAGCGGCAATTAGTGAAGGACGTTTTGCGTCGTCGCTTGAAATTTTGGAAAGGGCAGAAATAATTGAATTATCCCGGCGGGGCGCAGCAGCTCAAATACAATTTCTTGCGACGATGGATGAAGTGAGAAATTTTCTGCAGAACACAACAGAAGAACGCCGTGAGGCACTAACTGCAATATTAAAGCAAGTATCAGCAGAGGCATTTCGTCGCCCAGTGGAGTTAGACGTTGCTCAAATAATGATGAAATTCAACATCCACCAAAAAACACTCGAAGACACATTGAAAACGTTGTCTATTCTACGTTTCATTGGATTCGAGAATGGTTCGCTTGCTGGAGAGATAAGATTGTTAACGACTTCAAAAGCAGTATTAGCAAGCAAAGTAAATTACAGTGAACTTCAAGAAAGACGCAAAATTGCAATTTCGAAGTTGAATAATGTCATCAACTATGCATATACAATAAATTGCAAGAGAAATTATATACTTGATTATTTTCGGGATGACAGCTACACTTCAATTTGTGGGCGTTGTTCATCTTGCACAAGTAAAAGCAACACGAAGGCTACTTTGCAAAAACGAGAAATAATTTTAAAGACATTGCTGAATGCAGTATATCAGATTAACAATAAATTTGGGAAAACGGTATTTATCCAGTTGCTGCAAGGCAAGAGCAATCCAAAGATAAGAAAATATCAGTTAAACGAAGTTGAGCTATTTGGCGCTTTGAGCGAATTTTCCGAATATGATATAAAGTATGTAATAGACAACGCAATCTCGAGACGATTGTTGCAAGTATCTACTGGGATGTATCCAATTTTGAGTATTACGCCAGAAGGTTTGCATTATATAGGCAAAGCCTTCAACGAGCCAATATCAAATAATGAATTTATAGAAAAATTAAAGGCTATAAGGCAACAAATAGCAAAAAGCGAAGGCATTACGGAACGTTCGGTTGCAAGCGACAAAGCACTAAGGAAAATAGCATCAAAGCCGCATATTAGCTACAAAGAGTTTTGCCAAGTGCCTGGCATTAGCCGATACATTATTGAAAAATATGGGCGGGATTTTTATCGAGCAATAAATCAGGACTTCGAACAAAGCGAGGAGAAGCAAATTATTGATGAAGAACTAATTAAGATTGTAAAGTTGTTCAAAGAAAGATTGG
Source organism: Eximiradius proteiniborus (assembly GCA_026415495.1). Taxonomy (GTDB): domain Bacteria; phylum Bacteroidota; class Ignavibacteria; order Kapaibacteriales; family UBA2268; genus JAKIZO01. The sequence continues at coordinate 42,995 of JAOAGZ010000012.1, forward strand.
GAATTGAGGAAATTGCCAAAATTTACAACACCGATAAAGGAACGATTGCGAGACTTGTGCAGGATGGGATAATGAACGATCAAATTTCGTTCGATTGGCAGTTACTAACAAATAGCAATACTTTTAATAGAATAAAGCAAATAATATACAAAAAACCTGCTATAACACTCAGCAAGCTACGGGACAATTTAGCAGAGGAAATTGATTATGCCGTTTTGCGGATACTTGTAGCAATTGCGCGCAAAAGTATAGATTAATCGATAATTGACTTATCACCTTTGAAATGTTTTTTAGGGTATTCATAAAATAGCAATTTACCGTTTTCATCATCAATTTTTTCCCAGCTCTCAATATCAAAGGCAACTCCGAATACACCACAAGTAG
>JAOAGZ010000130.1 GCA_026415495.1 Eximiradius proteiniborus
TCGTTAAACTGTCCAGATGGTGTCTGGAAAATTGTAAGGTTTGTAAATTGCTCCACTGCAGTTGTTACAATCATAAACGGGTCGTAGTCATTATTACCGTCCCACCCGGCTGAATATGAGTAGTGCAAAACTAATATTGGTTTATTTGCAGAGAAAATTGATACACCACGTATTGATTTAACTTCGGGACCTGGAGCCCCCATAATTTCACTAAATTCCGCAAAATCACCCGAACGTTTTAATGTCCCGACTCGTCTTTCAATTAATTCTTGTGTATTCTCATCATACCAGCGCACTTCATAATTAGTCATATTTTCTGCCGCTACTATCCGGAAAAGGTCTCCTTTAAACGGAGGTCTTTGCAACTGTATTGTAGCGTATCTTTTACCCCAGGCGCTTACAGGTGGCAGCATCTCAACCAAATGGTCGCGCGATGATGAAATAAGCGCCGGCAGGTCGGCTCTCTGGTGATACGAGAGCAGCCCTATTGGTTTGTCGCTCTTTATTCTTGAACCTGTTAAATCAAAATCACCATCCTGATTTGCCGCACCACGAACGCAATAGACCTGACCACGGTTCAGAGTTACAGACCATTTGTCACCGATCTTGCGTCCTCCCGTAGTTGTGTCGGACTGTGCCCCGCGTCCTTTGAGCTCTATGTTTACTGTTGTATTGTTCTCCGATGCCATAATTACAAAGCCGCTACCCATATATGGGAACCCCT
>JAOAGZ010000131.1 GCA_026415495.1 Eximiradius proteiniborus
CTTATTTAACCGCATTTATTATTTTTGCATCCATCACAGTAATAATCGGAATACTCATTTCAAGATTATTTGATACTATAAATCTGACAATTTTTGACAAATTATTAGGCGGGATAATTTTTGTTTTTGTAGGAATTATCCCCTTTTATTTTCTTTTTCATTTTTTCGCGCAGATGAATCTTTTTGGGTTTAAAACAGCAATAAAATCATCTATTTTATATCCTATTATTGAAAAATTCATTCTTTTAACTCTTAAAATCCCTGTATTTAAAATTATCAAAATGCATTTCTTAACCATTTTTTCAAAGAAAATAGTAATTTAACTGCATAGTTTCCCTCATCTACACAAAATATTACACGTATAAAAAATCACAACGCTTTTATAATGCCCACCATAACAGGATATTAAAATATTGCGCTTTGATTTTTCTTCTGGCAAATGGATTATCTGACAATTACTTTTGTATTGACTAATGGGCAGCATTACAAAGGCAGAGCATTGGAAAATTGAGATTAGAGAAAGGTATTCTTTCAATTATCAATTATCAATTATCAATTATCAATTTTCAATTTTCAATTAATGTTAATCCTTTGGATTCTTTTATGCTTATTTTAGACAGGTTTTAAACCTGTCTCTACATATTATCCCGCAAACTAAAGTTTGCGATTATTAAAACCTGTATGTTTTCTCATCATTAGTGAACAGTAT
>JAOAGZ010000132.1 GCA_026415495.1 Eximiradius proteiniborus
AATGTGGTTGTTTCTATTTACCGAACTCATATTATTTGGTGGACTATTCATAATGTATATGGTCTATCGGGTAGAATACGCGGAGCAGTTCCATCTTGCTGCAAAGGAATTGAATTTAGCGCTCGGAACGATAAACACACTGATATTGCTAACAAGTTCGCTCACGATGGTTCTCTCGATAGTAGCAATTGGACGCGGTTCTAAGAAAATATCTATATTATATTTGGTTGCGACTATTCTATTAGCTTTGGGGTTTATGATAATCAAAGGTTTCGAGTGGGGAGCTAAATTTTCGCACGGGATTTATCCGGGCGGGGCGGAACTTGCAAATTTATCTAACGGCGAGGTAATTTTCTTTGGGATGTATTTTGTGATGACAGGACTGCACGCTCTACACGTTCTAATTGGAGTGGTAATTTTGTCGTTTATGCTTGTTTTTCTTTTGAGAAACAAAATTGACAAGGACAATTACATAAAACTTGAAGCTGGTGGACTTTACTGGCATTTGGTAGATTTAATCTGGATTTACCTTTTCCCATTATTTTACTTATTACATTAATGGAGGAAGAATATGGAAGATAATATAGTTCATCAAGAGCACAAGAATACACCGGGTTATGGCTATAATATTTTAATATGGCTTACTTTGATTTCGCTAACTTGCGTATCTGTGGCAGTTGCAGGACTTGATTTGG
>JAOAGZ010000133.1:0-190 GCA_026415495.1 Eximiradius proteiniborus
GAAGTTTTCAAGAAGAGAGCGACTCTATTTGGACTCTATGAGTCAAAGGAATATATAAAAGAAGAAGGGGAAGCTATTGTAGTTGAAGGTTATTTTGACCTTATAAGCCTCTGGCAGGAGGGTATAAAAAACTGCGTTGCACCTCTTGGCACCGCTCTTACAGAAGAACATGCGGGAATGCTCTCAAAGT
>JAOAGZ010000133.1:200-479 GCA_026415495.1 Eximiradius proteiniborus
CGTAAGGGATATGGACGGAAATGTTATAGCCTTTGGTGGAAGGAGTTTAGATGGCTCACAACCCAAGTACATAAACTCACCGGAATCGGAGGTTTTCAAGAAGAGAATTACCCTATTTGGACTCTATGAGTCAAAGGAATATATAAAAGAAGAAGGGGAAGCTATTGTAGTTGAAGGTTATTTTGACCTTATAAGCCTTTGGCAAGAGGGCATAAAAAACTGCGTTGCACCCCTTGGCACCGCTCTTACAGAGGAACATGCGGGAATGCTCTCAAAGTT
>JAOAGZ010000133.1:489-678 GCA_026415495.1 Eximiradius proteiniborus
CGTAAGGGATATGGACGGAAATGTTATAGCCTTTGGTGGAAGGAGCTTAGATGGCTCACAACCTAAGTACATAAACTCACCAGAATCGGAGGTTTTCAAGAAGAGAATTACCCTATTTGGACTCTATGAGTCAAAGGAATATATAAAAGAAGAAGGGGAAGCTATCGTAGTTGAAGGTTATTTTGACCT
>JAOAGZ010000134.1 GCA_026415495.1 Eximiradius proteiniborus
CCATTTGTATGGATAGGATAATCTTTTCTTAAGTTCAGTTTCAAGTTTATCAATTTCAAAATTCATTAGATGATTCCATAGGAAAATTGAGAAGAGGATAATATGATATGAAAATGTCACCCTTAAAAATTTGAAGGGTGACATAGAATTTAATTTTACTCAAGTGAATCAAGTAATTCTTTTAATTTGCTGTGGAGATTATTTAATTCAACATCAAATCTTTCATCAGATTTTCTGATTTTACATTCAACAAGATTATCCTTTAGTTTTTTCTCACCAACAATAACTTGAATTGGCATTCCGAGCAAATCTGCATCATTAAACTTAAAGCCGGGAGATGCATCACGATCATCATACAGAACTTCAAATCCAGATTTAGTCAAACTATCATATATCTCATCAGATACATTTTTTACTTTTTCATTTTTAGGGTTGATTGATATCAAATGAATATGAAATGGAGCAAGTGCTTTATTCCAAACGATACCTTTTGTATCGTGATTCTGTTCGATATAACAAGCAACAACTCTTTCAATCCCAATTCCATAACTTCCCATAATAATCGGATTTTCTTTTCCATTTTCATCAAGGAAATATGCTTTCATTGATTCTGAATACTTCGTTCCAAGTTTGAAAATATGGCCAAGTTCAATTGCAGGAAAAACTTCAAGTTT
>JAOAGZ010000135.1 GCA_026415495.1 Eximiradius proteiniborus
TTATAGTTGATGGTAGAATACCTGTTATAGATAACCCTAGAGAGTTAATGGTAAAACAGGGAAAGAAAAGTGTAAGGGTTGAGTACTACGAAAACAATGGTTTCATGATGTCGGAGTTTGACCTGAAGGGAATAGGCCAAAACCAGGAATTTCATGATTTGATTAAAACTAAGGAAATCAAGACAATTCATAGCCAGGAAGCAACACTTGAGGATATCTTCATAAAGATGACAGGTAGGGAACTGGTGTAATAATTAATAATTAATAATTAATGATTAATAATTTAGAACTAAGAACTAAGAACTAAGAACTAAGAATTAAGAATTAAGAATTAAGAACTAAGAGAAAAAACCTGATAAATTTTTTTGAATTCTATTTATATGAATAGACTGTAGGGGTGGGGTTTCACCGCCTGTTGGAGGGAAGGATGCTGCCATGAGAATTATAAGTGCATTGAAAGCAGATATAAAGTTTCAAGCAAAACAGGGGTTTTATTCTGTTTACATATTATTGACCCTGGTTTATATGATAATATTGGAACAAGTACCGAATAAGTATCAGAATATAGTTGTACCACTAGTAGTATTTAGTGATCCTACTATAGTCGGTTTCTTCTTTATAGGTGGAATTGTCATGCTTGAGAAGGTGCAGGGCGTATTGGATTATAT
>JAOAGZ010000136.1 GCA_026415495.1 Eximiradius proteiniborus
TGATTGCATTGTCCAATTAAACCCAATTTTTTCAAGAAAAATTTCAGGGTAATTCCCAAAAATTGACAGTTCCATTCCTTTGTGTTCTACTTTATCAATATTTGCAGCACTCCAAGAGACAGGACTTTTTGGAATTGCAATAATTTGATCTCTTGTTTTTATTAAGAAAGTACTAAAATCAACTTGAACTCTTTCAAGGAAATTAGCGCCAATAGTAAGTGTATAATTTAAGGCTTTTTCAGGTCGCAAATCTTTTGTTCCGTAGTTCAGATAATACATTTCGTTGAAACTTGGTTTTCTATAATTGTATGAGTTCAGAATTTTCAAATAGAAATCATTGTAATCAATTTTTAACCCAATTGATGTAGAAAGAGCTGGTCGCCCATCATCAAAGAAATCAGCTCTTGATGAAATATTTGATGTTAATTTTAATTTGTATAGGTATAAAACATTCGAATAACTTGCTGTAACAAATGGATTTGCTCGATGAACTTTATTTCCTGCTTTTGGATCGAGCATATCACCTTTGAGTAACGAATAATTAGCTCCTGTTCTAAAAAAAATCTCATTATTATCAAAAGAACACACTATTTTTGATTGAACAATAAAATCATTAGTTTCAAATATATTATCTGTACCAATTC
>JAOAGZ010000137.1 GCA_026415495.1 Eximiradius proteiniborus
CTCAATAAAGCCAGAGAAGAAGATGCAAAATTAAAAGAAAACCGGTAGTTGTTTTATGCTCCTTCATAAAACTAACATAAATGATTTTAATTTATGGTTGCACCTTGCCAATACCGAAGGTGCAACCATTTTAATTGATAAAGAAAGCGGATGGACATCCTTCGATGTTGTCGCAAAAATCAGAAATTTGCTTAATATCAAAAAAATTGGACACGCTGGCACTCTCGACCCGCTTGCTACCGGTTTGCTAATCTTATGCTTAGGAAAATCAACCAAAACAATTGAGCAATTCCAGAATCTGAAAAAAGAATATATAGCCGAAGTTAAGTTCGGTGCTACCACTCGCACCGACGACGCAGAAGCTCCTGAAGAAAATCACCAGGATACTTCGTTTCTGAACGAAAATCTGATTGTTGAAAAGTCTCAATTGTTTATTGGCGAAATTTTGCAGGTTCCACCTATGTTTTCCGCTAAAAAAGTACAAGGAAAAAAATTATACGAACTCGCTCGCAAAAATAAATCTGTCGATATTCCTCCAGCAAAAGTTAGAATATTTTCAATTGAAATCTTGAATTTTTCAAATCCTTTTGTTAAATTAAAAATATCTTGTTCTAAAGGAACGTATA
>JAOAGZ010000138.1 GCA_026415495.1 Eximiradius proteiniborus
CAATTCTTCTTTACAAAATTTAAGTAAGTGTTCATTTCTTCAAACATTTTCTCGTGGTTGTGGAATTTTTGCCCAACTTTCATTCCAGTATAAACATTTGCAGGCATGCAACCATAATTGTCGAAAATGTGTTTCAAAGCATTTGTTTGCGAACCTTCGCTGAAATGTGATGCTCCCTTCTGTTGGACAAAACGTCGAGCTTTTTCAACATATTCCCAATACACTGTATACATTTCCGATAGCTTTAATTTTTTATTCGTTATTCTAAATATTTCACTCTCAAAAAATGATGTTGCAGCAAAGCTCCAACATGTTCCTGTTGCACCCTGTGATATTGGCTCGTTATGCCATATTTGTTTAAATTCATCTGTCTTCTTGGGTAGTTCAATTCCAGTGAAATCCATTTTAAAATCTAATTTTTTGGGCTTTTCTTTGGTCTCGAATTCAGAAATGCCTTTTTTTATCTCATCCCAGAATGGGTTTGTATAATCTGTCATAATTCCTTTGTCTCGGCGGTCCTGTGCCATTGCAAATGATGACAGGATAACCAAAGCAACTAAAAGCTTAATCAAAGATTTCATTATTCCACCTATAATTTTTGTAATTAATTAGTT
>JAOAGZ010000139.1 GCA_026415495.1 Eximiradius proteiniborus
ACATTAGGGTTATTTTCAAGTAGGTGAATGCTAAAATCGAACCAATTTTCATTGAGGAAAAAGTGGTCATCGTGAAGTAAGAAATAATAATCGTAATCAGGGAGATTACGAATTAAGTAATTAAAACCGGCTGGATCAAGGCCGGTGTTTTCACGATAAAAAGTATAATCGAAATTGGTTTTAAAAGAATGATTTATGGTTGAATCTGTATTAAAAACAACGGAAAGATCGAATTTATCTCTGTTTAATAAAAAACAATCGTTAAATAAAATATTATTTAGTTTTTCATATGTTTTTTCCGAAGAAACTACTGCTACTACTGTATTTTTCATTATATTTCTATTGTTTCGTTGAAAGGGATTATTTTACATTCATAACCTTTTTGTTTAACTTTTTCTGCAAAAACTTTAGGATCGCTATTTATCACTGGGAAAGTGTTGTAATGCATTGGTATAACAACTTTGGGTTTGATAAAATCAACAGCAATTAAAGCATCATCTATTCCCATTGTAAAATTATCACCAATAGGTAATAATAAATAATCTATTTTATTAAGTTCTCCTATAAGTTTCATATCACCGAAAAGTCCAGTATCGCCAGTGTGATAAATTGT
>JAOAGZ010000013.1 GCA_026415495.1 Eximiradius proteiniborus
GAATAATCCTTTGGTCTCGTATGTCCGAATAAAAATTATATGGTCTTAGCATAGCGCGAGTGAGATACTCCCTAAAACGTCTAAATCGATTAATAAAAAACAACAATACTACTAACAATATAAAACCAAATATTATGAAACTGACCAAAGTTTCACCTGAATAACTTCCCGCATTTATCAATGGTTCTTTTTCGTCGTTGAATAAAGCTTGCAACATCGAATATGAAAAACGTGGCTTGTTGGTCGCATCCGTAATTCCTGTAGTCAAAATTGATGAATGATAATTGTCTGTACCTAAATATGGATGATTAAGCTCATAATCATTGAAGGAATTAATTACAACACCAAACGAACCATTCTGAAAAGACAAATTATATAGGCTTTTAATATAAAAAGCCTGATGTTCATTTGAATATGGATCAGAATATCCATTGTGGTTGTGTTCATTAACAGGAACACCAAAGCAAGTGATAAAAGGCTTGTTGTTACTTCTTTGAATAATATCTCTCAATATACGAGATTGGCTCAAAATTGAATTTTCTTTCTTTAGATTAATTCCAATGAAATCAAAATTGTCCGAATTGACAATCTTCTCATCAGAATTAATAAACTTATAAAACAAATAATTTCCATTTGAAGTGATAATAGATTTTATATTAGATGCAAATTCATTGGGGAAACTTGCTTCGCAAATCCCATCAGAGAAGCCAAATGCAAAAGTTGAAGCATAATTTTGCTTGAAGTATATGAGTAATTTGCTCTGGTTTTTAATATATACTTTAAATTCGTCGCGTTCTAAAAGTTTGCTTGGAATTGCATATATCGGTAAGTCAACAAGCATCAACAATCCGTATTTATCACATAAATATGCAAAGTATGGATGAGGTGGATTAAATTTGAAACGTACTGCATTTGCACCAAGTGTCTTTATCATTCTTATGTTTTCTTCCATTCTCCATAGCGATAAACTTTGCCCCGAAGAAATATGATAATCAATATAAGTTACTGCTTTCAATGGAATGTGATAGCCATTGAGCATTAACTTTGATTTTTCCTCTTTCGATACAGATACATCGCGAAGCCCAAAATTTGTTGCAAAGTTGTCCACTGTTCTTCCCGCTTGAACAAGATTTGCCTGAATTTGATATAAATTAGGATTTGATGGCGACCATAAAGCTGGTGCTATAATATTAAATTTAATATCTACATCAATGGTTCTTTCCGCTTCAATCGAAATCTGTCGTGGTTCCCCAATGGCAATTGTCTCGCCAATCCCAATTTTTACAATCTTTGTTTCGAGCAGAAAATTTGCCTTATTTTTCGCTTCCAAATATTCGCCTGAACTACTCTGGAATTTTGAAATTAAGTCGAAGTTAGCAGAAGAAACAGAAATAGTTGCATTTATATTTGCTTGCGAGTAATTATTCGACAAAGAGTAATTTGTATTAATGTCGCTTATCCAAACTGGTGGGTTTCCGATTAAAAAAGCTTCACGCACTAACCCGTTATATCGCTTCCTTGCATAAATATAATGCTCAAAAACAGTTTTTATAATATCATTGGGCACTAAAAAAGAAATTCTTATCTCATTTTCTCCAGGTTCCAAAGCCTTCGGAGGAATTTTAACCCATATCGGCGCCATCGAACTGATAAAGCGTCCCAAAAATTGCTCATTTATCGAAATTTCTGCTTGGTGGTTAAATCCTAAGAATAACAATTGCCAACTTAGCGATTCTTCTTGAGATTTTTCAATACGTACTTTTCTCACTAATGTGATTTTTTCTAAATTAATATCTGAATAAGGTATATGAACATTTTCCCAGTTTATTCCATCAGTGGATTTTTCCCATTGCCCGTTCAAAGGAATTATGTGTCGCGTGTCGGAATTTAGTATTGTCTTTATTTCATTTTGGGATAAATTTTTTGCATTTATTGAAGTATTTATAAATATTATAGATAGGAGAATAATAAAAAGTTGAATGTTTCTATACATATAAACACCGAAGTATTTAAAAATACACAAAAATAAAAAATAAAAATAATCAAAAACGGAGTGAAAAAAAAGTATAAATATAAATCAAATCGATTACCACCAATCTAATCCAACAAAAAAAAGGTTGCCACTTCTGGGGCAACCTCTTTTGAATATTATTAACTACAAATTACTTTAACTTTGGCATATCTCTCAGAACATCTGCGATTTTTGGAGCTGAAATTTCAGTTAATTCGTAGTAAACACGTGTATTTGGCTTGTTAATTTTAATGAAGCGCGCAAGATTAATCGGAGTGCCGATAACAACAGAGTCGCACTCAACACTATTAATTGTAGCTTCAAGATCAGCCATTTGTTGCTTGCCATATCCCATTGCTGGAAGCAACACACCAATTTCCGGATAAATTTCAAATGTTTCAGCAATTTTTCCAACAACATAAGGACGTGGATCAACAAAATCAGCAGCACCATAGCGACGAGCTGCTACCATTCCTGCTCCGTGATCCATTTCGCCGTGTGTTAATGTTGGACCATCTTCAACTACCAATACATTCTTGCCTTTGATAACTTCTGGTTTTTCAACCATAATTGATGATGCTGCAAGAATAATATGTGCTTTCGGGTTATATTCGCGAACATTATCCAATACTTCTTCAATATCTTCCGGATATGCAGAATCAACTTTGTTTACTACGATTACATCAGCCATACGAAGGTTTACTTCACCGGGATAGTAGCTGATTTCGTGACCAGGACGTAATGGATCTACTACTACGATATTTAAATCTGGCTGATAGAATGGCATATCATTGTTACCACCGTCCCAAACTATTACGTCAGCTTCTTTTTCTGCTTCACGTAAAATTGCTTCATAATCTACACCAGCATAAATTACTGAACCCATTGCGATATGTGGTTCGTATTCTTCCATTTCTTCGATTGTGCAATTGTGCTTGTCTAAATCTTCAATCGAAGCAAAACGCTGAACTTTCTGAGCTTCCAAATCACCATAAGGCATTGGATGGCGAACAGATACAACTTTTTTGCCCATTGCTATCAATTGGCGAACTACTTCTCTTGTTGTCTGGCTCTTTCCACAGCCAGTGCGAACTGCACAAATTGAAATAACTGGTTTTGTTGATTTAATCATTGTTGGATATGAACCCATCATTGAGAATTTTGCACCAGCTGCCATTACGCGTGAACCAATGTGCATTACTTTATCATAAGGAAGGTCGCTGTATGATAATACGCATTCATCTACATTATATTCTTTGATTAATTTTTCTAAGTCTGCTTCATCAAAAATTGGAATTCCATTTGGATAAAGTTTACCTGCTAACGATGCTGGATATTTACGACCATCAATATCTGGAATTTGAGCTGCTGTGAATGCAACTACTTCATACATTTCATTGTCGCGATACATCGTGTTGAAATTGTGAAAATCACGACCTGCAGCACCAATGATAATTACACGTTGTTTTTTCATAAAATCTCCTGATTAATTGTAAAATTATTTAAAAAAAATTATCCTAAATTTTCATTTAATACTTTTTCAATTGTCGAAACAGCCCAATCAATTTCCTCTTTTGTAATTACAAGAGGTGGAGCTATTCTGATAATAGTTTCATGTGTATCTTTGCAGAGCATTCCTTCTTCCATCAATCTTACGCAATATGGACGTGCCTTTGTGTTCAACACAAGACCTATCCACAAGCCACGACCGCGAACCATATTGATTTTTGGGTTGTTTATTGCGCGAAGCTTGTTGATAAAGTATTCGCCCATTTCTGCTGAACGCTCAATCATTTTTTCTTCTATCAATACATCTAATGCACGAATCGCTACCGCTGCTGCAAGTGGATTGCCGCCAAAAGTCGAACCGTGTTGCCCCGGCTTTATTACAAGCATAATATGTTTATCAGCCAAAACTCCCGATACTGGATAGAACCCGCCAGAAAGTGCTTTGCCTACAATTACTATATCCGGGCGAACACCTTCATAATAATGTGCAAATAGCTTTCCTGCACGACCAAGTCCAGCTTGAATTTCGTCGCAAATAAACAAAATGTTGTTTTCACGGCAAATCTGTTCTACTGCTTTCAAATATCCTTCTGGTGGAATTACAACTCCGCCTTCGCCTTGAATTGGCTCGATAAGTATTCCGACTGTATTCTTTGAAATCTTGGACTTCAAATCTTCAATATTACCATATTCATGCATTGGGAAAGATTCTTTGCAATATGGACCGTATCCATAAAATGAATCCGGGTCGTCAGAAAAACCTACAATTGTCGTTGTTCTTCCATGAAAATTTCCGGTTGCTACAATAATTTCAGCTTTGTCTTTTTCGACGCCTTTCACGTCATATCCCCAACGACGTGCAAGTTTAATCGCTGTTTCTACTGCTTCAGCACCTGAATTCATCGGCAAAAACATATCATAGCCAGTCAGCTCATGCATTTTCTTATAGAGCATAGGCAATTTGTCGTTACGGAATGCACGACTTGTGAGTGTTACTTTGTTTACTTGCTCCAGAAAAGCTTCTTTAATTTTTGGATGGCAATGTCCTTGATTAACTGCTGAATAAGCAGCAAGGCAATCCAAATACTTTTTCCCTTCCACATCGTACACAAAGCAACCTTCGGCTCTTTCTACAACTACATCTAACGGATGATAATTGTGAGCTCCGTATTCATTCTCAATAGCAATGTAATCTTGTGTTTTCAATGTAATTCTCCAATTAATTAATAAAATGTATTAATTTATAAGTTGTTTATTTCAATTTTTTGAGGTAAAAAAAATCAAATAGGAGCATCTGTTGAATAGTGTTTGAATCGCAAAATTTTTCCTGCTCGTGATGCAGGAACTGCAAATGGACTTTTGCTTGTTTTGCCATTCAAATAAGAATAGTTGGTTATATGTAAATCGATTTTATACATATACTTTTTCAAAAGTATATGCAAATATACAAAAATATAATCACATAAAAAATATGTTTCTACTATGAAAAAAAGATTAATAATTGTTTAATTTTGAAAGCAATTCGTTCATTTTACAAGGATAATTCGTCCCTATCGCATTTACTCCCGACTTTATCGCAAGCTCAAAATCTTCCTCGCTATCTGTATTGTATACTCCCCAGATAATTCTGTTCTTGCTTATATCTTCTCTGATTTTGTCATTTATTTCATCTACCGAGCAAATGTATGCATCTATTGCGAAGTTTGCTTGTATCTCCGAGGGCAAAATGTTGTCTCCGGGAATTTTTATCGCCGCTATATGTGCAATTGGATATTCCTGCTTGATTGTTTTCAAAATATTGTAATCAAAAGAAGCTAAAACAGATGAGGCTATAAAATTGTGCTTCTCTAATGTTTTCAGAATTATTTTTGCCGTTTTTAACGTTTCAAGGTTAGGTTTAATTTCTAATCCTAAAAAGGCTCGACCCTTGATCAATTCAATCAATTCATCTAATAGCGGAATTTTTTCATTTTCATACTCTTTTTTGAACCAAATACCTGCTGAAAGATTTCTTAGTTCGTTATACGTATATTCTGCTATCAGACCAGTTCCCGAAACTGTTCGCCCCAACTCGTCATCGTGAAACACAATAGGAACATTATCCTTTGTAATTTGGACGTCAGCTTCTACCACCTTCGCACCACAAGCTATTGCCTGACGAAAGGCTTCTAATGTATTTTCAGGAGCGTTTCCCGATGCTCCGCGATGTGCTGCTATAAATCTATTGTTCTTCTCAACAAACTCTTTTAGTGTCATGTCCTGTATTTATCCAATATGCAATTATCAAAAAAATTAATATACGAATTTTCTGTTTAAAATATTAATTCGAACTCTGCAAAATAAATTTTCCGTTAAGCCATTTGTCCGGTTCATACTCGTATCTGATAAAATAATATCCATTTGGAAAACTTGTTAAATCAACCGTAATCAATCTATTGCTCGTGTTTTCAATACGATAAATTATTTTTCCTGTAATGTCTGCAATAAATAGTTCCTTAATATCTTGTCTGAGTTCTATATTCAATACTCCGTTGCACGGATTCGGATAATATTTCCATTTAACTTCAAAATTATCACTGATTGTATTCTTTTCATCAGATGGCATAACCGAGTTTATTACTTCATTGTTTGGATTAGCAACAATTAATGTGTCGCCGGTCAGAGCTGTCTTTGCTATGCACGGTGGCAGATAGCTGAACTGATATATAGTTCGCAAAATTAACGAGTTCAGTAGTTGCACTGAATAATTATCTGTTGTAGGCTCTAAGTGTTTTCCGCCAATACCGCTGTCATCAGTTAAAAATAAATATGTTCCATTGGTAAGTAGTGCAAATGCTCTCATTAAATATTCTGTGCTTTTGTCGATTCCGCTGCAGGTTAGTGGAACAATGCGTATTCCTTTTGCCGAAGCGAGTTTTACATACTTTTGAAGCCGTTCGATAACCTGAGGCTCGGAGTGGGGTGGAGCATCGAGCACAAGAAACAAAATTCTTGATGTTGCGTTCTCGCTCCAACTCAGATTTGTAATCGCTTCTTCCAGTGCATAATCTACTGCTTCCGGAAAATCTCCTCCTCCATTGGCTTCATTTGTTTTGATAAAATCTACTAACTTCGTAATATCTTCCGTGAAATCAACAGACTTTACTAAATATTCATCTCCGAAATCACGGTAGAATGACGACGAAATGCGTATCGATAGCTCCGGTATTGTATCCTTTACTCGCTCAATTATGTCGGTCAGTTCCGCTTTCAAATATTCAATCTCATCGCCCATCGAACCAGTTGCATCAACTACAAAAGCAATATCAAGAGTTCTGTTGTAATCGCAATTCTCATCGAGTTCGACAAAGTTTATTCCTTCGTAAAATTTCTTTGGCTTTTCAATAAAATAACTGTGGTTTTTATAGTTTATTTCAACATTTAATTTTTTTTGATTTTCAAAATTATTAAACGAGTTTGCCCAGAGTTCTGCTTTGCCTGTATTATCTGTTCTTGATTGCCACAACACTTTCTCGCCGTCTTTGAGAGCAACTAAGGCATCTACTATCGGACTGTTAGTCGAAGTTTTTATCTGAACAGTAAATCTATCAATCGGACTAAAACTCCAATTTTTTCTATATTCATACAAATCGCTTTCTGAAATATCATTCCACATTTTCCATTTTTTAAAGTCATTTATATCGCCAGCGGTTAGTTTCTTCGATGAAATATTATCCTGCGTAACGGATGATGCAAATTCCGCCAAATCCATCGTTACTTTTGGTTTAGCATAATCTGCTCCATCTTTTCTCGCTGCCAACGCTCCGGTTCTGCCTTCGTACACTGCTGTTGTTCTGTAATATCCCTTCCCTCCGCTACTAACCTTGTATTCCTTGCTTAGTGTTATCAGATAATTTTCATTGTTGAATGCAAATACAGTGATTTCCTTTGTTCCGTATGATTTACTTTTGATTATGAGTGTTCCCGTGCTGTCGGTTGTTTCAAACGAGAAATATCCTTTTGCATTTGTTTCACTTTTGATTGTTTGGTTAGAGCCTTTAAATTCGATTTTGGCTTTTGCTATTGGCTTATGCTGGTCATTTATTACTCTTCCTTTGACATTATAAGCTGCAAATAATGAACCAAAAGAGAGCAAAAATACAACCACGAAAATTCCGATATGTTTTTTCATATCTATTTCCTCTAATTGTTAAATTAATAACGTAGCATATTAATTATTAGTTACATAGAAAATTAATAATTTGTAAAACTTCTTTTTCATTCTTGTTAATTGATTATTATATTTGCTAAACAATAAATTGTATAGTTATATGATTTCATTAATTACTGGAAAAATTTTAGAAAAGAAACCAACTTCCGTAATAATTGACTGCAACGGTATTGGCTACCTGTTGCTTGTCTCGGTTATCACTTCTTCAAAACTTCCGGAGATAGGGGATAGCGTACGGCTTCTTACTGTTTTAATCCCACGCGAAGACCAAATCTTACTTTTTGGTTTCATAGATGAGAACGAAAGAGAACTATTCAAATCATTAATTAGCATTTCGGGCATTGGTCCGAAAACTGCTATCGGAATTTTATCTGCTGCAAGTCCTGCTGAATTAGCAAATTATATACAAACTGAAAATATTCGCGCACTTCAAAAGTTGCCCGGCATTGGAAAAAAATCTGCCGAGCGTCTTCTGATTGAACTAAAAGATAAAATTTCTAAGTTATCCATTACCGGCGAAGACTTGCTTGGCGAAAATGCTATGCTCAAAAGCGAAACTGTCGCTGCTTTGTGTGCGTTAGGGTATAATCGTTCAGTTGCCGAAAAAGCTGTTAAAAAAGTCTATGATGAAAATGCCGGAAAAATTAACAACATTGAAACTTTGATTAAGCTTTCTCTTCAATTTGCGATGGAAATCAAATGATTCTGGTAATGCCACTGATAAAACTTGCCGAGGGTGTTGGGGCAATCAAAATTCAATGTTTGCCCGAATTCGATGATTATTTCTGTCGTATTTCCGAGGACCCATTGCTGCTTGTAAAATTATGGCGAAAAGAAAATGCTAAGTGTGTTCATATTGTTGATACAGATTCTTTCGAACGAAACAATAATTATCTGAATTCCACTGCTGCCGTTTATATTGCTGAATCGGTTGATATACCTATCGAATTTTCTTCTGAATTTTCCGATATTGAAGAATGCAGAGCGCTTCTAAATTCAGGTATTTACAGAATTGTGCTCAACGAGCTTACAATTGTCGATCCAATTAATGTACGTAAGTTGGTAGAAGAATTTACTCCGTCTCGCGTAGCTTTTCTCTGTAAATTAGTTCAGGGAATGGTCTATTTCCCTATTTCAAACTTATATTACAATATCTCTGACTATTTAAAACTTATCAAGAGCTTCGGCGGCGACAGAATTATTTTTCACGATGAAACCTCTTTGTTAAAAAACGAAGATTATAGCTTCAATTTAATCGAGCAAATTGGTAAAACCTTTGGAATTAAAATTACATTATACGAAGGTATCAGTAGTTCAAAATCATTAATTGAGCTAAAAAATCTAAACACCCAATATATTGATTCTGCAATTCTTGGAATTCCACTTTACCAAAACATTTTCCCTTGCCAGAATATTTGGCGGGAAGCCGAATCTCAAAAAATATCACTATTTTTAGAAGATTAACTACTGCTTTGTCCAAATCCGGGTGTTTAAATTAAGTTCCTCAACAATTGAAACTGTATCGTTTATTAATGAGAAAAATTCTTCTGTTTTCTTGTAATCATTGTTGGAACGAAAAACTGACGGTTCAAACAGTTTCTTCTTAAATGGCAAAGCTATATAAAGGCAACTATCTACAAGAGAAATAAAGAGATATTGAAATTTACCTTGTTTCAGCTTTAATATCCGCTCCATCATACTCGACGAAAGCAAATATCTCGCTTCAATTTGGTCCGAACCATATACTACAAATTCACGTTCAAAATCTGGATTTTCGAGTTCAATAAGTTTCCCTCTGCTAAAGTTCATCTTCTGGAAAAATTTTCCAAGCCCACCAAATCTTTTTTGTGCAAAATCAGGAAATATAAAGTATTTCCCATTGAAGTCTTTATGAAAATCTGCAATGAAAAATATTCCATCGAATATCGGTTGTTTTTTCCTTTTGTCCTCACCCGAATCAACTATTTTCCAGGCATGAATTTCCGAAAATTTTATCTCGGTTTTATCAATCGTACCCGAAACCAAATCGTCTCCGTAATATTTGTTTATTCTATCTCTGAAAATATCTGATTTAATAAATTGTTCAGGTGGAATATATTCTGTCGGTGAGTAATTCAAATTCTCATTTATGAACTTTACGATTTTCTCTATTACTATTTTTTTGAAGTTATAGATAAATTCTTGTATTGTTTTAGCATTTTTCTGAAAAAGCAGAATAATTGTCGAAATTGAAAAAACTATTGAAACAATAAGCGGAATATTGTATTCTTTTTCATTAAAATAATCGCCGTAAATTAATTTATTTACAAATAGACCAACCACAACTAATAAAACAATGATACTTATATAAATAAGAATATTTTTGAAAATTTGCTTAATAGTTTGCTGCCGCTTATGTTCAAGCATATTCAAATCGATATGCAAAGTAGTATCGAAAAAATTCTTGAACTCTTCAATAGTTTTCATCTTACTATCCTTTAACTATTGAATAAGTTTTTTACATTTACATTTTGACGTTCTGTTTCGCTTGCTTCGAAGAATGGACGAGCTTTAAAACCCAGAATCATTGCCACTATGTTCGTTGGAAACATTTGCACTGCGTTATTATAAGAATTAACTGCAGCGTTGTATGCACGGCGTGCAGCAGAAATCTGTTCCTCGACTTCATTGAGTGCCGCCTGAAGTTGAAGGAAGTTCGTGTTTGCCTTCAAATCAGGATAATTTTCCACAGCAATATTTATTGCCCCCAATGCTCGGGATATTTTGTTGTCGAGTTCCACTCTTTCGCTGTCTGATATGTTCCCGCTAATAGCCCGCGAACGAAGTTCAGTAATCTCTGTTAGCAATCCTCGCTCGTGTTCCATATATTTCTGAACCGCAGCCACCAAATTGGGAATTAAGTCGTATCGCTTCTTTAAATATGCATCAATCCCTGAAAATGCATTGTTTACAGCATTTCGCTTCGCTATCAACGAGTTGAACAATATAACGACTAACAAAAGAACAGCTATTATGACTATTAATTCTACTGACATAACACACCTGCATTTATGAGGATAATAATTAACTTGCTTAATTTAAATAAATAAAATATAAATAGCAATAAATAAATCTTGAAAAAATTAAAAATATTTTTATTTTTGGTATATTTATTGCAGAATTATTTGAAATTTTAATTAGTTATAAGACCCTATGTTGGTTGGGGGGGATAAAATGAGAAAAGTTTTTATTATTTCGTTGCTGTTTGTGCTTTCGGGTTCTCTTCTCCAAAGCCAGAATTTCCTGAAAATAGTTGATTATTCCTACTCTGATTATCCATTGATGAAACTTCGTTTTTTTGCATATTCTGCGAATGGAGAATTAATTGTAAATCCTGATAAAAATAATTATTCTCTTTCTGATAACGGTGCCGTGTTGAATTTCTCTGGTATTGACTGCAATTTAGTTGATTTAAATAATAAAAACTCTCTCGTCCTCTCTCTCGATAAAGCTCTTTCTTTAGGCGACGCCAACCAACTTTATCTTAAACTTGCAAAAAGAATATTTGATACATTAAGTTTTTTGATGAGTGCAAAAGAAAATGAAATTGCTATCACTTCTTTCGACACCCGCAGCTATTTAAATCACGATTTCTCAAACAATTATGTTTCGCTTTCACGTGCAATTTCCGTAATCCCAAGTTCATCAAGCTCTTCAATCAATAAAGGTCTCCAATACAATTTGCTCGGTTCGCTTAATATTGCAAAACTTGGTGGTTGGAAACGTTCTATAATTATTGCTACACAAGGAGTTGCCGATTTTCAGGCTGACTACATCGCCCAAATTGCTAACCGTGATAGCATCTCAATCTTCTTTATCTACTTTGGAGCAAAAGCACCTGCTGAAATAATTGAATTATGCAAATCTACTAATGGTATTTGCTTTGATAATATTAATAATCTTGATGATATTACTCCTCTTGTTAATTCTTTGTTCTATCTTGTTAGCGGTTCAGAACCTTGTAGTGTTGATTTTATTGGTAATTATGACTGTTCGGAACATCATACTATTAGGCTTACAGATATTTCAAGTGGATATTTTGATGAATTTGAATTTGGTATTATTGATAAAGATAAACCAACAATTCAATCAAATCCACCGTATCTGAGCTACTCATCTGTTCCAATTGGTCAAACTCTTACGCAGGATATTACTATTACTGCTATTAATTCTGATATCACCATCAATTCCATAAGAACGGAAAATCCATTATTTTCAATAGTTGCTGGGGCAATTGCTAATCCATTTGTGCTTGCAAAGAACCAGTCTCACACTATTTCGATACGATACTCACCATTAGATTCAGCAATTGTTTTTACTCGATTAATTATTGAATCAAATGCTTGTATTGGAAACGAAGTCTTCATTACCGGTGGTTTTCCGAATCGCCCTCCAAAAGAAAAAACTATTGAAATAGTAAATCCTAAATGCGGAGAAACTCTTGTTGTCGGTGATACAGTTGATATTCGTTGGAATGGTTTGCTTCCGAAAGACATTATCCAACTCGAATATTCAATTGATGATGGCAAAAATTGGCACGCTCTTGCAAAAAATATCGAAAACCTAAACTACCGCTGGGTTGTTCCGGATATGGAAACAAATAATTTGCTTATTCGTGCTGTTCAGCTCTGGCCTAATAACGTTGGCAGAACCTTGAATTTAGAACATAGAAATTCAGTTAATTCTGCTTTCTTCAATACTATTTGCGATAGGGTGGTTACTGCTTCCGACGATTCTACTGTGGTGGTTTGGAACTCCAACAATGGTGATAAAATTGCCACTTTTAATTTTTCTGATAAAGTTAATTACGCCGTTTTTGATAAAACGGGGAATTATATTCTTGTTGCTGTAAAAGATGGATATGTTTACAAATATAATCTCTCAAATTTAAAATTGGAGGGAATGTATTATCATAATATTAATACCGAAGTGCTTAATGTTCAGGTTTGCCCGCATAATCAACGCTTTGTTTCAACTACAAAAGATGGTAGCTTTTATATTTGGAATTTAAATGGCAGCTTAATCAAAAAAATTGTCTATAACGGTGATGATTACGCTCTCTATGCTACTTTTGATGCTGCTGGTAGTATGATTATGGTGAATACTCAATCTGGGAGAACTAAGTTTTATAATATTGATGGAAATGAAATTTACTCTATTGATACTAAACTAACAGGGCAAACTATTTCTTATTCCAGAAATGGCGCTATCAACTCCAATAACACATTGATTGCTGCAGTTAATGACCCTGATAATTCTGCCGTTATCTATAATTTTAATGATAAAACCTTAAAATATAAAATTCAACACAAATCTGATGATACTACGAGAGTCTTCATCAATTATCTATCATTCTTTTATAATCCTGACGATAACACTGAATATCTGCTTTCTGCTGGAACTGATAATACTGTCCGTCGCTGGATAGCCCGCGATGGCTCAGTTCCAAAAGGATTAGATGGCAAGGATACTCTTCACATTTTCCGCGAACATACTAAACCCGTAATGACAAGTGTTTTCAACTTTGATGGCTCGCGTCTTCTTACTGCCAGTTGGGATTCTACTGCCAAAATCTGGAACTTAAATCAACGTGACCTGCAAATGGATACAGTTGATTGTATGCTCTCAATTGGTAAAGCGAAAATAGAAACTATCAGCGTTGATTTTGGCGATGTATATCTCAACGACGTTTCTGTCCGAACTCAAGGCTTTATCAAGAATTTGAAGAACTTTAAATTCCAAATCAAAGAACTTAGCTTCTATGGTCCTGATTTAAGTGAATTCCAAATAATCAATAAGTTCAATACTCCTTTTATTCTGAAAGAAAATGAATTGCTGAATATTTCTATTAGGTTTGAACCTAAAACGCCGGGCGATAAAAGGATTTATGCAAAAATTGTTATTCCCGGCGATACAATTTATGCTGAAATCAAAGGTCGCGGCATCGGCTACGGTTTAACTTCTTTGGGCGATATTGTCGATTTCGGCACTCTTGATATTAATGATTATCGCGATACTACGCTTGTCGGATTTATCCGTAATATCTCCCAAAGTAATATTACAATCGATAGCATTTACTTCGCAGGTCCAACTGATAAATATTTCAAACTTCTCTCTTTCCCTGAAACTCCTTTTGTCCTCACTTCCAACCAGTCTATCGATTTGAACTTAAGGTTTATTCCATATCATTTGGGTAGAAGTAATGGAGTGATCGCTATCAAGCATAGCGGTTCCCAGGTTCCTCTGTTCATCAACTTATTTGGAAATGCAACCGGTGTTCTGTTTGATAGTCTTCAAATCGAAGTAGGTAATATTACAGGGGCAAGCGGTAAAATAGTTGAATTACCTATCAAAATCACTAACCTTTCAGAAAATAAGCTCCTCAAACTTAATAATATTAAAGCAAGCTTATCTTTCAACTCTACTATGCTCGCTCCGATTGGCACTTTTGCTGATGATGTAATAGACTTATATAATAGAACTATTACGTTTGTAATGCCATTCGATGGTCGCCTGTCTGAAAATCATTTCTCAATTAAATTTCACGTTGGAACAGGCAATGATACGGTAACCGCTCTGAAGCTGTTCAATGTATATCCACTTGAAGATATTAAAGTTAAATTTCTAACCACTGATGGCTCTTTCAAATTAACAGGTTATTGCAATCAAGGTGGTCCGCGACTTTTCGACCCGGTTTCCGGTAATTTTAGCTTAGCTCAAAATCGACCTAATCCTTTTACTGTATCGACGACAATCGATTTTGAATTGCTCGAACAAGGTTTTTCCAGCCTGAAAATTTACGACCTTACCGGGCAATTGATAAAAGTCGTTTTCGAAGAATACAGAAAGCAAGGGAGATATTCAGTTATATTAAATGCCGTCGATATTGCACCAGGTTTGTATTATTACGTCTTAGAAACACCAACTCAGAAATATATCAGAAATATGAGAGTGTTAAAATAATTCACTGGGGCAACTATAATAGTTGCCCTTTTTTTATTTAAAGGCAATTGTTTTTCTTTAATAATTCGTCTATTTTGCAACCTTCATTTCTTCTTGAAATACTTGTAATTGAGTATACTTAATATTAAGAAAATCTATAAATAAAAAAGGCTACTCGAAAGTAGCCTTTATATCAGAATTATTAAGCAAAATTTACATTACTTGCTTTACAATAGCTGCAAAAACTTCTGGTTTATTTGTTGCATAATAAGCCAAAACTTTGCGATTGATTACTACACCCTTTTCTTTTAGTGCGTGTATCAATCTTGAATATGTAGTGCCATTTAATCGGGCTGCTGCATTGATACGAACAATCCACAAACTGCGGTATTCGCGTTTCTTTAATTTTCTTCCCACGTAAGCGTGGAGCAACCCTTTTTCAATGTGGTTCTTCGCTATTGTCCAGACATTTTTGCGACGCCCCCAGTAACCTTTGGCGAGCTTTAACATTTTTTTACGTCTGGCACGCGAAGCTACTTTGTTGACTGACCTTGGCATAATAAAAACCCTTAATAATTAAACAAACATTAACGGACTTAGGGAGAGCTTCGATACCCCATTCGTCCAAAAAAATTAAAGCGCAAGCAAACGTTTTACTCTTGGCTCATCCACTGCCGAAATTAACGTAGTCGTGCGAAGCAATCTCTTGCGTTTTGGAGATTTCTTCGTAAGAATATGGCTGTGATAAGCTCTCTTACGTTTAATCTTGCCGCTTCCTGTGATTTCAAAGCGTTTCTTTGCCGAACCGCTTGCTTTCATTTTTGGCATAATAATCACCCGTAAGCTTTGATAAAAATCGAACTACAAAATTACAATTAATTCTATTATAAAAAAAGAAAATTATTGATTTATTATTATCCGCGGCACTCGCTTCGTAATTAACGTTGTTACTTCATACGTGATTGTTCCTGCTAATTCAGCAATTTCATAAACTGATATCTCTTCGTCTCCTTGCTTTCCTATTATCACGACTTCGTCCAATGGTTCTACTTCACTATTTCCTATATCGAACATACATTCGTCCATACAAATTGTACCAATTTGATTGTATCTTTTTCCTTTTATCAAACACTGCATCTTGTTGCTTAGATTTCTCAGAAGTCCATCGCCATATCCAATTGGCACAACTGCAACATTTGTATCTTTTTCAGCAATATATTTGAGTGAATAACCTACAGTTTCACCTTTTTTTACCGGTTTAATTAACTGCACCCGCGATTTCAAGCTAAGAACTGGCTTCAAATCCATCTTTTCTGCAAGATCCTCGGTGCTCATCAATCCGTGCAGAGAAATACCCGGTCTTACAAGATTGCACGCTTTGCAGGGAATATTGACAAGCCCTGCACTATTCGATAGATGTTTGTATTTAAATTTATATCCTTTGCTTTCAATATATTCAACAGTTCGGTTGAATATTTCCATTTGTTCCAAAGCAAATTCTAAGTCATCACTATCAGCAGTGGATAAATGCGAGCAAATCCCAATAATCTCCACATTCTCCAGTTTATCTGCATTTTCGATAAATTTTGCTGCTTCTTCTGGTGATACTCCATCGCGATGCATCCCCGTATCTACAAACAAATGGGCATAAACAACCTTGTTCTGTGCCTTAGCTTTCTCAGAAAATAATCGGGCAATTTCGAAACTCGAAAAAGTTGTTTCTATATTGAATTCCAAATATTTCTCGATTTCATCTTCCTGAGCTGAAACAAGCACAATCATTTTCCCGCGGTCGCCCAACTGCCGTACCTCGATTGCCTCATCGACAAACGCAAATCCGAGATATTTAACTCCTTCTTCGCGCAAAACTTTAGCATAATGCTCTATTCCGTGTCCGTAAGCATTTGATTTCACCATTGCTACTATTGATGAATTCGGCGCGAATTTTTTTATCTGGGAAATATTATGGCGAAGGTTGCTCTCGTTTAACTCCGCAACTGTATATCTCATTTATTTCCTCTTTATGCTCGTTTTATTTTATTATTTTAGATATTTCTCTAAATTTTGGATGTTTGGAAGTGTTTGTGATTTCCATTAACACCGACTCATATGTACCTGGAAAAGCACCTTCTCTCAACATCCTCTTCAAACCATACTTTTTATCAGACAGCTTCCTCGACGAGACGCAATCTGCGACAACAAACGGATTAAAGTCATTTGCTATCAAATCTCTTACCGTTTGCATAACGCAAATATGAGCCTCTATTCCTGTTATTATTACGTTTTTTCTTCTCGATTGGCGAAGAGTGTCCAATACTTCGTCGCAACCTAAACAGCTAAAAGTATCCTTTTCAATGGGTTTGTAATCATCACCAAGCACATCAATCAATCTATCCGCCGTTCTCCCAAGCCCTTTAGGATATTGCTCGGTAACGATTATCGGCACTTCTAATAGCTTTAAGCCACTAATCAATCTTTCATTATTATTTATTAATTCTTCATTTTGATATATATAAGGCAACAATTTCGATTGAATATCGATTATCAATGCGATTGAATTATCAGGTGTGAGAACCATTTTTATTCTTCTGTTTCTTTCACAAAAGTTTCTAACGCTTCGTCCACTGTATCGTAGAACTCAAACAACTCATCAATTCGTGTGATGTTCATCAAACTACGAACAAAATCTTTTACACCAGTCAAAATGACAGGTATTGAGTAATCTTTCAGTTGTCTGTGAGCGAGCAGCAATGCCCCAAGACCCGAACTATCTATTGCTTCTACCGGTGATAAATCGATTATTAATGCTTCAATATCTGGTTGTGCCACTATCAAAAGCTTCGCTTTCAGCTGAGCTGCCACCTGCCCGTCTACATTAGAATTTTTCAAACGGAATATCACAATATTATTCTGGTTTTCTAACGTAAAGTTCATTTTATTCCCTACTATTTTTTATATTTAATCTTATTCATATTTTTATTAATTTGTTTAAATATCAATTCATTAATATATGAAATTATTTGAAAAAAACAATATTTTAATCGCAAGATTTAGTTCCATAGGTGATGTGGTTCTTACCACTCCTCTTCTTCGTGCTATCAAAGAGCAAGTCCCTGATTCTA
This sequence comes from Eximiradius proteiniborus, assembly GCA_026415495.1. Lineage (GTDB taxonomy): Bacteria > Bacteroidota > Ignavibacteria > Kapaibacteriales > UBA2268 > JAKIZO01. The sequence goes on from JAOAGZ010000013.1 coordinate 17,834, forward strand.
AAATCACTTACATTACTACTAAACCTATGGCTTGCCTTCTCGAAGGAAACCCATTCATTGATAAATTGTTCCTGTTCGATAAATCTGACTCGAATCGTCAAATTCAAATTCTGAAAAGGGATATTCTCCGGGCTAACAACTCTCAAAAGTATAGCATTGCTATCGATTTGCAAAACAACCTTCGCAGCAAAATAATGCTTTCTGGACTTTATGAAAATAAAATAAGCTACAATAAATACAGGCTTTATAAACTTTCGCTTGTTCATCTTAAATGGCTTATTCGCAAACCTAAGCACGTTGTCGATAGATACTTCGAGGCTCTCGCTCATCTTAACGTTTACAATAAAAATTACAAAACCGAAATTTTTGTTTATAATAAAGAAGCAAGAAAGCATAAGAACGAAAAATTAATTTTCGGTATTGCTCACGGAGCCCAACACTTCACAAAACAATGGCTTCCCGAATACTTTGCCGAACTAATGAGACTAATCTCATCACAATATCAGGCTCAATTCTACTTGTTTGGCAACAAAAACGAAATTGATAATTCAAATATCATCACAAACTTGTTTAATGTTAATGTTGAAAATTTCACCGGGAAGCTCTCACTTTCCGATACTATCAATAAAATAAGCGAATGCGGCTATTTTATTTCCAATGATACCGGACTAATGCATATTGCCTCAGCTTTGCAAAAGCCAATTGTTGCAATTTTCGGCTCCACTGTTCCTGAACTTGGCTTTACTCCCTATGGTGTCAAAAATATTATATCCCAGGTTAGTTTGAATTGCCGCCCCTGTAGCCATATCGGACGCTCCAACTGTCCCAAAAAACATTTCAACTGTATGAAAAAAATCACTCCACACCAGGTATTCAGTGATTTACAAAATTTGATAAACATTCAATAATAATGTTTTAGAACGTGCAAATTGAATAAAATATATTAATATATAAAACGTAAATTATTTGTTTGTAGAATATTCGCCATTTTGTTATTTTTGTTATAAATAATTGGTAATTATGAAAATAGTTACAACTTTTTTGTATTATTGAGAAATTCAAAAATGCGTTCAATACCAATAAATCGGCAATTTTTGCTTTTTCTGCTACTCGTATCGCTTAGTTCGTGTTTCCGATATGATAATTTTACCGCATACTTCAATACATACTACAATGCTAATCGCCTGCTTAAAGAAGCCGAAGAAGAGTTCGAATACCAGGAAGAAAAAAAACGTGTGCTGCCTCGTGTTCTGATTCCCGTCCAGCCTGTGAGTATTGAGATTCCACGTCGAAGCGGTATGCCCGATTTTTTGCAGGAATTCATCATTAATAGATTTAAACGCCAACCCGTCAACGCTAAGCTTGATTCAATCATTATCAAAGGTTCTAAAATCTTAGCATACAAGCCGAAAAGCGATTATGTCGAAGATGTGCTTTTTTTGATGGCAAAGACTTATTTTTACCGTGAAGAGTGGCTGCCCTCGCAAGTAAAATGCAGTGAGCTTATCGATAAATTCCCTGATGGCAAGCTGTCTCCCGATGCACATTTATTGCTCGCTTTAAACCTATTAGTTCAGCAGAAATTTTACGCCGGCAGAATAATTCTCTCCCGCACAGTTGATATTGCCTGGCAGAAAAAACGTTACGACATCCTTTCTGATGCTTTCAGAATTGAAGCCGAACTTGCTCTTTACGAAAACGATTTGCCCTCGGCTCTTAAACCATATTTGCAGGCAGTTGCTCAATCAGATGACGAAGAAATGAAAGCCCGCTGGCAGCTTGAACTTGCCTCACTTCTTTTCCGTATGGGAATGTTCGAACGTGCAGAAGTTGAATTTGCTAATGTCCTGAAATATAAACCCGATTACTTGGGCATTTTCGAAGCCCATCTGTACAGAGCTGCCTCGCTTATCCGACTTGGGAAAACCGACGAAGCCGAAAAAATTCTCAACCGTCTCGATAACGATGGAAAATTCAGCGAATGGCGTGTTTATGTTCATACTCAAAGAATGCAAATTGCCCGTTATCATAACGACGAAGAAAAAATTGCTCAGTTTGAACGCACTGCCGATTCTTTGTATAACGTCAATCCTGTTACTTCTGCCTTTGCTTATGAACGTGGTATTGATCTCTATTTGAAAAATGATTATTCAAAAGCTCGAATGTATTTCGCCCGCGGTCGTGCTTCAGGGAATGTTCAGAATAATTTCTCAGATCAAATGTATCAACTCCTTAATGCGTGGGATTCCTATCAGACAAAAACAAGAGACGCACTCGCAAGATTGCAACGCGGCGAGTCACTTCAGGACACTTCACGCAAAATCTTAGCTAATGATTTATTCGAACTGGGGCGTGTTCACTCCCGACTTAGAAACATTGATAGCTCTCTCTATTACTATAATATCGCCATGACTGCTTCTCCAGAAAGCGATACTACTTCGGCACGTTATCTTTATGTTGTCTCATACCATCTGAGAGCTTCTGATTTGAGAACTTCTGATTCTCTGCTTGAAGTGATTGTTGAAAAATATCCCAAAACTGAATACGGCAGAGAAGCTATGAAAATTTTAGGCTATACAAAAGCCTTCGTTCAAGACACTGTCGAGGAAATTTATTCTTCTGGTAGAGATTTGATGAAATTCGGAGATTATAATTTTGCAATTAAGCAATTTCAAAGAGTTTATCTAAATTATCCAAATTCGGTTTTAGCTCCAAGAGCATTATATAATATTGGCTGGATATTTGAACGTTTCAAATCTTTGCCCGATAGTGCTTTAACTTATTATTCCCTGTTAATTGAAAAGTATCCGAATTCAGATTATGCAAAAGATGTCAAACTTAGCGTTGAATACCTTCTCGCTGTTCGCAGTGGGGAGCCAATTCCCGAACACCTTCGCGATCGGGAAAAAACCGTTTTCGAGAAAAAAGATATTCAGCTCCACGACCCGAATTTCAACCCAAATTTGCCTAAACAAGATAATGTAAAAGACTTGCTTAAACCCGAAAATTTACTGAAAAAAGCTGTTGAAACAATTATCGAGCAACCATCAGAAGAATTTCAGAAATTGAAAAATCTTAAACCGGAAGAACTTGTTCCTCTCCAAAAAAATGAAACTGTGCCAGATAGCACAAAAATTAATCCTGATGTGAAAAAAGAAAAGAAATAGTTATGGCAAAATCCGAAAAGAAAAGAGAATCACTAAAAGCAAAAGTCGAACGTTTAGAAAAACAACTTTCCTGGTATAAATCCTTTTTCGATAATGCCTCAGATGCTGTTTTCATCGTTCAACCAGAAACCTGGTGCATCCTTGATGCGAATGAGTATGCAGCATCTCTTTTGGGCACTTCCCGCGATGAACTTATTGGTTCAACATTACCCCAATTTCGCCGTATTTTTAAATTGTTGCAGAAATCAAGTTCTCCAATGGTTCTTAGCGAACTATCTTTGGAAACTAATAATGACGAAAGCCTTATGGTTGAAGTAAGTGCTCGCTTTGTCCAATATGACGGAAAAAATTTAATTCAGGCAATTGCCAGAGATGTTAGCGAGCAACACGCTCTCACCGATAAGCTGGTCCAGGCTGATAAACTTGTTCTTTTGGGGCAACTCTCCGCTGGTGTTGCTCACGAAATAAGAAATCCACTCGCAGCTGTTAATTTAAACCTGCAAATTCTTAAACGCAATATTTCCGAGAATGCTCCGGAATTTGATTATATTAATACCGCATTGCAAGGAGTAGAACGCATTTCTCGAATTGTCGAAGTTACTTTGAATTTCTCTCGTCCTACAATTCCAGATGTCAAAGAAGTTAATTTAAATTCTCTTGTCCCGACTACTCTTGAATTAGTTGCCTCTGTGCTGAAACGAAAAGAAATCACAGTTGAATTGCAACTTCAGGATAATTTGCCTCTTGTTGCTGCCGACGAGAAGCAATTACAGCAAGTTTTCGTCAATCTCATTACAAACTCTGCCGACGCAATTAAAACAAAAGGCAATATTATTATTAAAACTTATGTAGAATCCGGTATAAAACATAACGAAGGCGAGATGGTAGTTGTCTCCATTACCGATAATGGCGTCGGTATTACTCCCGAAGATTTATCCAAAATATTCAATCCGTTCTTTACTCGTAAACCTGATGGAACAGGTCTCGGACTGCCTATTACTCAAAGAATATTGCACCAACACGGTGGTGTTATAGATGTCGAAAGCAAAGTTGGTGTCGGTACTACTTTTTATGTTAAATTACCTGTTCCAAAACAATTTGAATGATATTTGTAAAAATAAATAAGGGTTAAGAATGTCCAAAAATAATTACACAATAGTAGTAATAGAGGACGATCCATTAGTCAATCAAACTGTCAAAGGTATTCTTTCCAGTAAGTACTCAAAAGTAGTTACCTTTACAGATGCAAATCAGGCGCTTGACGAACTTCATATGATCTCGCCCGATCTAATTCTTCTCGATATCTTCTTAGGGCATGCAAACGGGCTTGATATTTTGGAGCAACTTCGAAAGCAAGGATACTCTATGCCGGTTATCATTATGACTGCCTTCTCCGATATTAAAATGGCAGTCCGTGCAATGAGACTCGGGGCAGAAGATTTTATTGTTAAACCTCTCGACCTCGAACAACTCGAAGTTTCTGTCGAACGTGCTTTGAAAAACTTTGATCTACGCCGTCAAGTCGATATCTTATCCGAACAACTGAAAAAAGATCAACCAAGCGAGATTTTAGGTTCGTCCGAGGCAATGCTGAAAGCTATCGAAATGGCTAAAATTGTCGCTCGTGCCGATGATACCACTGTACTTATTCTCGGTGAATCAGGTACCGGTAAAGAATTGATGGCTCGCTTTATTCACGAAAATTCTCCACGTGCCAAAGGTCCTTTCGTTACTATCAATTGCGGAGCAATCCCCAGAGAACTTGCAGAAAATGAACTCTTTGGCTATGAACGTGGTGCTTTCACCGGTGCAACAGAAAAAGTCAAGCAAGGTAAATTCGAACAGGCTCACCACGGCACAATTCTGCTGGATGAAATTGCCGAACTAAGTTTGGAACTTCAAGTAAAATTACTCCGTGTTTTGCAGGAAAGGCAATACTACCGTCTTGGCGGTTCAAAAGAAATCTCTGTTGATGTGCGCGTTATAGCCTCTACTAACAAAGATTTAGAAAAGTTGGTCGAAGAAGGCTCTTTCCGCGAAGACCTCTATTACCGTTTGAATGTTGCTCGTATTCTTTTGCCACCGCTTCGTGAACGTGGTGGTGATATCCTGAAAATTGCAACCGCTTTCGTTAATGAATTCAATCTGAAATTCGGTAAAAATATCAAAGGGTTTTCTCCCGAAGCCGTAGAAGCTATCAATAATTATCATTGGAAAGGAAATGTAAGAGAACTTCGGAACGTTATTGAACGTGTCGTTCTTCTCGAATCTAATGATTTAATTACTAAAGAATCTCTAAGCTTCCTCAAGTCCACTACGACAAGCGTGCAAATACCGGGAAAACAAACAATCGAGCTTGCCGAAGGGCAGCACTTCCTCCAAATTTCAAAATCTGGTGCACCTATGGGAAATGTTGTCCGTGATTTGATTATCCAGACATTGAAAATCACTAACGGCAACCAGATTAAAGCTGCTAAAATTTTAGGCATTTCCCGTGCCAAATTGCGTTATAGAATTGAGCAATTAGGAATTAATATTACTGGAAAAAATATTGAGTAAAAATAAAATAATTTTGCTTGATATTTATCTATAATAAAATTATTTTAACTATATTAAATTATACAAAATTAATTTTTGTAATTCTATGGATAAAGCACGCTTAATAAAAGAGCTTAACGAAGGGAACGAAACATCTTTACTTATAGAAACCATTATTTCTATTGCCCAGACAAATGATTTCGACGAAGATGTTGTAAAATCTCTTTGTGAATTAATCACTCATGATGATAGCGGCGTTCGTGATGTCGCTGTTCGAGCTTTGTGTGATTTGAAAGGAGATTTGGCACGCCTTGCAGCTGAAATTATTGCTCCGCATATTCTAAGTCATAATATCGAGCTTCGTAATACTGCTGGCGATATTCTGGCTCACCTTGGAGAACCCTCTGCCGAATTTCTTCTGAACTATCTGGACAATCCTGACCCTGATGTCAGAAAATTTGCGTGCGATTTGTTCGGGCTTATTAACACTCGCCATCTGGCTCATAGAATTCATCCTTTGCTCGACGATCCTGATGAAAATGTTGTTCAGGCAGCTATTGAAACGCTTGGTAATTATCAGGATGAAGCCATTATTGAAAAATTAGTTAAAATTTACAACACCAAAGAAGAACAAAAACCAAATGTTATCGAAGCCCTTGGCAAAATTGGTTCACGAAAAGCTATTGATTTCCTTATATTTGCTTTAACAGACGAAAAAGACGATTTTCTAAAAACAGAAATTATCGATGCCTTATCCATAAATTGCGATGATATTGAAGTAGCTCGCCAACTTTTTTCAAAAATAGAAGAAGTTAGCGAAACAATTCAGATTATTATTCTAAAAACTGTTGCAGCTATATCATTTAGGTTAGGTGAAGAATTTACTCTTCCCGATAATTTACGATACCTTGCCTACAAAGCCCTATTCGACGACGATGATGATATTCGTGCCGCTGGTCTTATTTCCTTAGGAAATGTGTTTGTAAAAGACGATTTCCCATCATTAATGAATGAAATTTTCAAAGGCAATAGCGATACTCAAAGCTTTGTTTTAGAAAAGTTGTTAAAATATAACTCACCCGAAATAATTAAAGATTTTTTCAAAGCTTTCTATAATGAAATTATTAATCGTTCAATGATTGGTTGCGATATAGATTTTCTCTCATTGCTTACTTATCTTTGGGATGAAACTCCCGATAACAACAAATATGCTGTAATAGACGTTATTTTTGATAATCTAATTGTTTGCAAATCAATCGAGTGTTCCTCTGCTGTGGAATTATTATTTAAACTTGATTATCAGAAATCAATTGAAAAAATTAAACAATTGTATGTTATTTCAGACGACAATAATAAAGAGTATATCGAAGAATTGTTCAATAATGCAGGAATCGACACAAGTTTAATTCATCATTAGAATTTTTTGTTTTTTTATTATGAATTGTTTATTAAGTTATAATACATTATTAATGAGTTTAGTAAATGGCAGCTCGATTATTTCAATTTGGGGCTGGCAAGCCAACAGAAGAAAGTAAAGAAGTAAAAAAAATAGTGCCGGTGAAAATGGAACTAAGTGATAATACTTTTAATGAGTTAAGAAATTTTATATACGATCAGTGTGGAATTTACTATACTGACAATAAAAAGTATTTGCTCGAAGGAAGAATTGCAAAACGTATTTCCAATAATAAACTTTCTTCGTTCGAAGAATATTTGAATTTCCTTCGCTCTCCAATGGGAAGAAACGAACTGAATGAACTTTTCGATGCTATTACTATCAACGAGACTTATTTTTTCCGTGCTCCCCAGCAGTTCGAAGCTTTTGAAACCCATATTGTCCCGGAAATTCTTTCTCCCCGCCAAAATTTATTCAACCCTGTATTTCGTATTTGGAGCGCAGCCTCTTCAACCGGCGAAGAAGCCTACACGCTGGCTATGATTGTTGCTGAAAAGCTCAAACCAATGTATCCTCGCGTGCAATTCCAGATCCTTGCAAGTGATATTAATAAATCTGTATTGGAACAAGCTCAACAAGGCGTTTATAAAGAATATTCTATCAGAAATGTTCCACCACATCTGCTAAAAAAATATTTCACTCAGCATGGCACAAACTATGTTCTAAGCGATGAAATAAAACAGATGGTTAAATTTATGAATATTAATCTCTATGATGCCCAGCAAATGCGCACTGTTACTAATTGCGATGTTATCTTCTGCTGTAATGTGTTGATCTATTTCGATATGCCATCTAAGCAGCAGGTGGTTACTCATCTTTATAATTCTCTTAACAAAGGTGGATACTTGTTCATTGGTTACTCCGAATCTTTGCACGGTATCTCAAAGGCATTTAAATTGGTTCATTTCCCTAAAGCTATGGCTTATCAAAAAGAATAATTTTGAATTAATTCGGGTTTGAAGATGGCAAAAACAATATTAATAGCCGAAGATTCACCATCAGTTCGCAAGTTTATTACGCTTGCACTCAAAATTAAAGGCTATCGCGTGCTTTCTGCCCAAGACGGTATGGAAGCCCTCGAAATTCTTCCAAAAGAAAAAATAGATTTGCTGATTACTGATTTAAATATGCCTAATATTGATGGATTTAAACTTATTCGCTCCATTCGTCAAAATCCGGAATATAAAGATATTCCTATCATTATTCTTTCTTCTCTTGCAAAAGATGAAGATGTCAATGCTGGGCTGGCTGCTGGTGCAAATTCATATTTAATCAAACCTTTCAATACAAAACGAATTCAATATGAAGTTGCAAAATATATTGGATAATCCTATTAAAGTTTTGTCCCATTTTATCGATAATATTATTGAATAATAAATTTATGAGGTTGTTTTATGATTTTTTTAGTTGTGGATGATTCTCCAACTATGAGAAGAATAGTGATAAATGCACTTAAAACTTTCGGCTACAACGACGTTATTGAAGCCGGCGACGGACAAGAAGCACTCGAAAAACTTCATCAAAATAAGGTTGATTTCGTTATCACAGACTGGAATATGCCTAATATGAGTGGGCTCGATCTTACTAAAGCTATTCGTTCGGACGCTCAATTAGCTCATCTTCCTATTCTTATGGTTACCACACGTGGTCTTAAACAGGATATTATCGAAGCTCTGAAAGCAAGAGTTAATAACTATGTAGTTAAGCCTTTTACTCCACAAGTGCTTAAAGAAAAATTAGATGCTGTCCTTAAAACTATTCAAAATTCATAGTTTGGAGTTGATATGAAACAAAAAGATATTTCCCTTTTGCTCCAAAAAGCTGATGAATTGAGAGCACTTTTCGTATTAGGTCAGAGAGTTATTCCTTTCCTCGAAGAGATTTTTATTTTCGTAAGTGAAATTCAGCCACTTTTGGACGAGATAAATGCCTCTATTCAAGAGAATTTAAAGAAAATGCCTTCCGCTTCCAAGCAACTCAGCAAAGTTACAGAAGCTACCGAAATGGCAATTACCGAAGTTATGGATATAGTTGATGGCATCCAGTATAAAGTTGAAATTATCAAAAAGAACTATAATAGAATTATTGAAATTGTCCAAAAGAAAAGAGAAAATCCTATTGCTTTGCTCGAAGCACTTTATAAAGCAATTGAAAATGGTGAAGACCTTAAACAACATCTTCCCGTACTCGCAACAATTATTACAACAATGAAAAAAATCCCTAATGCTGAAATTGACAAGATTTCTTATGAGACCGAAGAATTAATTTCCAGCATTACAAACGATTCAAACTCTATCATGATTTCACTTCAAGTGCAGGATATTACTGCTCAGCAAATTGCTGCAGTTAATAACCTACTTGAAACTATCCAGGGCAAATTAACTAAAATTCTCCACCATTTCAATGAATCCGAAATTAGCGAACTTATGCATAAAGAGCCCTCGCCAGATGACAAAATGCAAGTTACTCAGCTTCACCGCAAAATTGCTTTCGACCCCGAGGCAGTCGAAGCTATGGCTAATAAAGAATTCCGCCAACAACAAGTCGATGAGGTTATCGAGCAAGTTGAAAGTGGAAATTTGGATGAACCAGTTGATATGGATGAAATTGAAAAAATGTTCTCTAACCAAAATCCTTCGACTGAAGCAACCGGTGATACCAAATCCCCAGTTGTCGAAGATAATACCGAAGAAGATTCATTCGAGCAATTCTCTCAAGACGATATAGATGCTCTTTTTGGTAAATAATTTGGAGTGATTATGGCTTCGATGAGTTTTAACGACCCTGAAATGCAAGAATTATTCGAAGGTTATCTGATTGAAACTTCTGAACTTCTCGAAAATTTAAGCCAGGATCTAATTGAAATTGAAACAAGGGCAGACGATTTAGATTTAATAAATAGAATTTTCCGCAGTTTCCATACCATCAAGGGAACCTCTTCCTTTATGGGTTTCAATGCTATTGCTGATATTACACACCATGCCGAAGATATTCTTAATAAACTTCGTCGAGGCGAGATTAATGTTAATCAAGAAATCATAGATGTTCTTCTCGAAGTGCAGGATTGGATAACGATGATGGTTGCTCAGATTAAAGAAGGCAACGAACCATATGCAGATTACTCTGAAACTATTGTTAAAATCCAGCGTTTGAAAGACACTCAGGCTCAGTCCACCTCATCAGAAGCACAAGAGACTCAAGGAACTCAGCAAATATTACCGGAGGGAACAAGTTTTGTTGAAGCTGTCCTTTCTAATCCTGAAATTGCTACTAAGCCGGGCGATTTCACTGATGAAGAATTAAAACTTATCGATGCCGCTTTCCAGGAAATTAACGTCAAATTCAAAGACGAAATTTCTCAAACAAGTGATGCAGTTGATACCAGTGACGAGCAGGTCGAAGATCAAACTGTTGCTTTAGAGCCTCCACCTGTTCAAGAACAACAAAAGCCTGTTGAACATATTCACGGAATACCTGTTGTCGAATCTTCTGTTCAACATACAGTTGATCAGCCAGTAATACAACAAAATATTGCATCATCGCAACAAATCAAACCATCTTCCGGCAAAGAAACTTCAAAAGCTCCCGGTAAAGCCATCTCGTCTGATACTATCAGAATTGATGTTAATCGCGTCGAAGCTCTTATGGATTTATCTGGGGAACTTGTGCTTGGTCGCAACCGTTTAGCTCAGATTACCGAATTGGTAGAGCAGGAATTCGGTAAAAATGAACACGTTCGCGATTTAATTGAAACTACTGCCCAAATTGATTTCGTTACTTCCGAAATTCAGGCTGCCGTTATGCGTATGCGTATGGTGCCAATTGGCAAACTCTACCAAAAAGCTCCTCGTATTGTTCGCGATCTTAGCAAAGAATTTGGCAAGAAAATTAATCTAATCGTTAAAGGTGAAGAAACTGAAATAGACCGTGGTATTATTGAAGAATTAAATGATCCTCTTGTACATATGATTCGCAATTCTTGCGATCACGGTATAGAACCTCCAGAAGATAGAATTCGCCTTGGCAAACCTGAATATGGAACAATTACCTTAGACGCAGACCAGGAAGGCAATAACATTGTTCTGCGTATTTCCGACGACGGACGCGGAATGGATCCGGAAAAACTTAAAGCAAAAGCTATCGAAAAAGGAATCCTCACTCCCGAACAAGCATCACAAATGTCACCACGTGAAGCATTCCAACTTATTTTTGCTCCCGGATTTAGCACTGCTGCCAAAGTTACTGCTGTGTCCGGTCGTGGGGTGGGTATGGACGTCGTCCGTTCCAATATCCAGAACCTAAAAGGAATGATTGATATTGAATCCGAAATTGGCAAAGGAACTACTTTTATAATTAAACTTCCTCTTACCCTTGCTATTATTCAAGGCTTGCTTGTTAAAGTGCAAGACGAAACTTATGCTCTTCCGCTTAGCTCCGTTGTTGAGGTTGTTGCAATAAATACTGATAGCGTCTATACCGTTAGCCATCAGGAAGTAATCCGTATTCGTCAGGAAGTAATTCCAATTCTTAGATTGGATAAAGTTTTAGGCGTTACTAATCCACGCGAAGAATTAGATAATCGCTATGTCGTCAATGTTGGCTTGGGTATGCAACGCATCGGACTTGTTGTTGATGAACTTCTCGGACAACAAGAAATTGTTATCAAGTCGCTCGGTGAATATTTAGGAAGTATAACAGGTGTAGCTGGTTCGACTATTTTAGGAGATGGGCGAGTAATTATGATTATTGACGTTGCCGACCTGATTCAGTCAATCTACAAAAATCAGTTTATGCAATTTGGTAAATAGCCGAATTATTTCTTTATTCCCATTATCAAACCATCGCCGATGGGAACAAGAGTTACAAAATAGTTTTCATTGTAAAGAAATTTTTCGTTAAAATTCTTTATCGATTTTACTTCATTTAGGTCGCGCTCGGGTGCACTATCAAGCACATATCCAAAAGCAAATGCATTGTCTGCTGCAAATATCCCACCTTTTCTGATAAACGGTGTGAGCTTATTTAAATAAATGTAATAGCCAGGTTTATCCGCATCCACAAATACAAAATCCAACTCATAATCAAATATACAATTTTCAACAAAATTTCGTCCATCATCGCAAATTACTTCAATCTTATTCGCGACGCCTGCTATCTCAGCATTTTCCTTGATGATTTTCGCATATTCCGGATTTAGTTCAACTGCTACAAGTTTCCCGTCATCTGGTAATGCCCTTGCCATAGAAATTGCACTATATCCGGCAAGACTGCCAATTTCAAGCACATATTTTGCCTGCATTGCTTTTAGCAAAAATTGCATAAATCTTGCTTGATTCCCACTTATGTGGATTTTCGGAAGTCCCTTGCGCTCAGCATTCTCCAATACTTTTTGCATAATTTCATCCTCAGCTGTAAACTGAGTATGCAAATATCTATCGAGTTCCTCTGTAACAACCGTTGTTTTTGCAGACATTGCTATTCCTTTCAAATTATGGTCGGGTTCCTAACCTGACGTTTACATTTACTCCGTGCTTCTCAATTTGGTTAAGCAGAGTATTGATTGATTTCAATGTTGAATCAAGTTCACTCGCGAGTTTCTTGTCGTAAATTAATCGGTTCGCAAGACCACTCCCCGAACGAACCTCTTCGGTAATACTATTAATATTTACAAGTGTTTTATCAGCCTCGCCGATAGTATTTTGCATCTTCGAAAGCAAATCATTTGCGTTCGTTAATGCACTCTCTATTTGACCTATGATTTTATTTAGTTTCGGTTCATTTTGAGAATAAGTTTTCTTCAAATCAGATACAAGCATATTTAAATTGCTAACTGTAGTTTGCAGAACAGTGTAATTTTCTTTAATGAAGGTATTCAGATTTTGAGTTATTTCGCTTGTATTATGTGCAATTGTTTCAAGATTTTCAAGCAATTGCTTGTTGTTCATTACATAATTGAGATTTTGAGTGAGAGTATCAAGATTCTTCACAAGCGAAGCAGCATCATTACTCACTTCGCCCAAAGTTGCAACCAAATCGGACAAATCCGCAGTCGCTCTTCCCGGTATCTCCTTGCTTATATCAAAAGGTTTGTTCGATTTCCCAGGAATAATTTCTATTTTCTTTCCACCAGTAATTTCTAATATTGTTATTCTTGCATAACAATCAGCCCTCAAATTTTCAATGGTCTCCATATCTGCTGTTATCAGAACAGAGCCATTGTCGTTTGCGATAGACTTAACTATACCACATCGCACACCATTAACAACTACCGGCGAGCCTTCTGTTATCCCGCCGGAGTTGTCAAATCTAAATTTCACTAAATTTTTCGCTGGTGAAATGCTTACTCCTTTCGCAAGCGAAAGTCCAATTATTAAGATAATTATTGCGAGTACTGATACTATGCCAACTTTTATCTCGATTTTCTTTTGTTTATTCATCTCTTCTCGTCAATTATCAGAAAGGACTATCATCGTTTTTCTTATCCGATTCGTCGAAATCGAAAGATTCGTCGAAGGTATCAGTTAGCTCGGTATCAAAATCTGAAAAATCATTTGCATCAAAACTTGTATCAGGATATAGTGAATCAGAAATAATTCTTTCCTCTGCACTGTCAGCACTTTCCTTTTGCTTACGTGCATCAAGAACAATCATATTTTCAGCAATTACCTCAACAATATTGCGGCGTGTGTTGCTGTTTTTGTCCTCAATTGTTCTTGTCTGCAATTTACCTTCAAGATAAATTCGCGTCCCTTTGCGAAGCAACTTCTGACATACTTCTGCAAGCCCGCGCCACGCAACAATGGTATGCCAATCTGTGTGCTCCTGTAAATTCCCGTTGCGGTCCTTCCAGGTTTCCGATGTTGCTAATCTAAATGTTGCAACAGGTATGCCACTCGGTGTGAATTTTAATTCGGGATCTCTTCCCACGTTTCCAATTAACATTACTTTGTTTAATGTTCTCGACATACTTTTCTCCAAACGTTATAATTAATCACCCTTTCACATTACTTTTATTGAAAAAATAATATTATTATTAACGATTATGTTAAAAAAAAATTTATATTTTCTCCTCCAATGATAATATTTTTTCTAAAAATCCTTTTATAACTTATTTGAATTATTATCAAATCTCATCTTTGTGATATTTATCTCTAAATTTTCCATAAAAAATGCGATTTTTTAAAAAAATATTTTGGTTGTTATCTGAAAAGTCCTTATTTTTGTATTCGTCAATTGACGCTGTTCTTTCTAAATAAAGCCACTTTAGCTCAGCTGGTAGAGCAGCTGATTTGTAATCAGCCGGTCGGCGGTTCGAGTCCGTCAAGTGGCTCTCAAAAGCAGGCAATTAAAGCCTGCTTTTTTGTTTTATGCTTTTGGGCTATTCTTTGCTACAATAAAAATAAGGCAAATCGAAAGATTTGCCTTATTTTTTTGTTAAACTAATAACGGACTAAAACTCATCGAAATCCATTCCGCCACCGGAATTGTCTGTTTGACGTCGGCGTTCACGTTGTTTAGGTCCTTCATTTATTTTATACTGGAATCCAAGATAAGCTACTCTGGTTTCACGTTTCATTGTATAGCGATTATAAAAACTTGAATTTTCTGCATATCCACCGAATTTCATCTCATTAAATATATCTGAAATACGGAATGTAAGTGCAAGTTTCCTATCAAACATTTCATAACGCGCTCCAAAATCAAATGAACTAAACGAATATCTCTGTCCTTGTGCTGTTATTGTTGGTCCGGTGTAAAAGCCTGTTATTTGCATCGATAGTTCACGCGATAAAAATATACTTGCATTGCTTCTAATTGACCAACTGTAATCATTATTGTCCATTTCAAGAGATTTATCCTTTCCCTTTATTTCCGAACGATAATACGAAAAATCACTCGATAGCCTCATAAATTTGAAATAATCGAATGTTACATTTAGTTCCAAACCATAATTAGTTCCCTTTGCCACATTTTCGAAAGTTGTTTTGATAATACCGTCTGAAACAATATTGGCGACGAAAGATATGTTATCATCTGTCTGGCGATAAAATAGAGTTGGAGTAACCGACAAAATTTCGAAATTCTTTACATAAGCAATCTCGTATGCATTTATAAATTCCGGCTTTAATTTCGGATTTCCTCCACGTAAGTTATATGGGTCAGAATAATCTACAAATGGGTTCAGAAAATGTGAACGTGGACGATTTATCCGACGCGAATAATTTATCTGAAATTCATCAGTTTTTGATAGTTTGTAGCTGAAATTTGCTGAAGGGAATAAATTTGCATAATCTTGTTCATTTTTCTCTCCGGTTGTTTTGAGCTCAGTTTCTATTTTGCTATGTTCAAATCGTAACCCAAATTGAACCGAAAAATCATCGAATTTCCCGCTAAGTATTGCATATGCCGCAGAAATACGTTCATTATATAAAAAGTGATTTGATTTGTTTGTGTCTAAAACTGAATATTGGAAAAACTTATAATCGTCATCAAGCTTCTGGAAAGAGACTTTTGCACCTGTTTCAAGTTTATAATTCCCAAATGGATATGAATAATCAGATTGTATGTTTATATTCCGATTAATATTATTTGATTTTGTTGCCTCTTCTAAAACTGTTCCGACTGGTACTTGCCACGTTTGAATGTAATTCCCGTCATCATTGCCATCAAATTCCGAAAAATATACATCAAATGTTAAATCGTGTCCTCGCTCACCGAAATTATGTTTATAATTCAGAGAGTAATCCCAGTATGGATTATCGTCTTCGTCTTTTGATATTCTGTAATATAAACTATTCGGATTAGTTGCAAAATTCAGGTAATTCTCATACTCAATATTTCTTTTTCTAGTTCCCTCCGATGCCCTATATGAAGCAGACATCGAAAGTTGATCGAATTTTGTAAAGTTATATTCAAAACCTGTTCTAATACCTTGATTTAAAAAACTTCTGCGATTTTGGAAATCTTGTAATAATTCTGTTGTGTCTTTTAGTCGGGTTATTCTATATGAATTGCCGCTTCCTTGCATACGCCGGGAACCATAATCATAATTCAAAAAAAAGTTCCAGTCTCCATACTGATATGTTGAATTCACAGAAAATGAATATTTATCCTTAGTTCCCAAATTTACACTGAACAAACCATTCAGCCCTTCATCTCTCTTTTGATTTAGAATAACGTTGATTATCCCTGTCATTCCTTCTGCATCGTATCGGGCTGATGGATTAGTTATGATCTCTATACTTTCAATTGAAGAGGCAGGTGTCTGCTCGAAAAAAATTGTTGGACTTATACTTGTAGGCTTACCATTAATTTGAAGGCGGAAATTTGAACTGCCACGAAGGCTCACATTACCATCAATATCTACGCTCACAGATGGGATGTTCTTAATGATGTCAAGAGCGGTTCCACCAGTTGCAGCAATATTTTTATCAACATTAAATATCCTTTTGCCTTGCGAGTATTCCACCATCTGTCTTTCAGCAGTAACTTCAACTGCATTTGTGCGAGTCGCGCTCTGTATTAACCCAATTGTGTTTAAATCAACAGTTCTTATCTCTCGTGTAATTGCTATCGGTTCTGAATTAAAAGTCTCGTATCCTACATAATTTATGCGAACGATGTATGTCCCCAATCGAATGTTGCTGATTTCAAATTTTCCTGAAGCATCTGCTACCGCTCCTGTTGCTACCGATGAATCAGGTAATGCGATTACCGATACATTTGCGCGTGAAAGTGGTGCACTTGTAGCAGCATCAACTATTTTTCCCTTAATAGTTCCTCCCCGCTGGGGTTGCTGCCCAAATATATCTAATCCGGTTATTGTTATTAATAATAAAGCAAAATAAAACACTTTTTTCATAAGAAAAACCTACTGAATTAATTACTAAAAACAATACTAAGACGTTTGAAAATGAAAAAGGTTTAAAAATTTTTTAAGAAGAAATTCATTTTTTAGGTTTTCTTGCTCTTTATTTGAATGAAATGTGAAACGGATAAACTAAATATAATTTGGTAACTCTTCCAAATTCAACAGCCGGCGATGGGAACTTAAAGTAGTTCAGATTCTGCCTTAGCCAATTCCAGAAGCGTCCTCCCTCTGGCAGTAAATGAATTAAATTGTAATCTAATGCAATTATATATCTCGGGCTTCCAAAATAAAATCCATCTACCCATTTGTCTCCTCGGCACGGCTTACATTTCCCCAAGGATGCCTGCACAGTATCGCAAAGTCCTCTCACCGCGTATCCGAAAGATAATTCTAACCATTTGGGAATATGTTGTGATACACTTTCAGGTAAAGTGTTCCTCAAATTTACTGATAGCCACAATGTATGCGAACTATAATCATCGTTAAACATTTCGTGAGGATAACGCTTCCTTTCATTGTGCCAGTCAGCAGGAAAATACATAAATTTTGGCGTAAAGTTCTGAAGGTATGGAATGTAGAATTGTCCTATATGCAACGCTGCGCCGGCAACATCTGCATAAAAATCTGACGGGCTAAATCCCCACTGCTTCCCATAACCGTCCAATATTTCTATGTATGTTGAATAAGACAAACCAAAAGCAGTTCCGGCGATTGTTGCACTTTCCCAACTTAAACCGCCTTGCATAAATCCTTCTGTCATTAAGGTTGAAGTAAGGTAGCAACCATAGATGTGCCCGGCTTTATCAGCATACATTGCATATTTGCCGTCTTCCTGTATCTTGAATTTTGTCTGCTCTTTCCAGATTGTTTCCATCTGAAATTGATGTTGCCAATATAAAAATGCTGATAAAACACCTACAAATATCCCAAAGTTTAATGGTTTGATATGCGTTTTCTTATATGGCAACTCTCCCGTAATTGTATGTCTCGCTGCTCCGGCTATTGTAAACTGGCTTTGCTCCCATCTTTCATAGTCTTGACGAACGTCTGATTGCACTGTATCAACGTTGTTTTCTGGATAAAGCAACAATCCCGAAACATTGCAGTTGCAATCTTCAGCATACAGGCATATGCAATTAAACAGCAAATATAAAAATATTGTTTTCTTCATAAGCTAATGAGCAAAATTAGATGTATTTTTTGTATTATTCCAAATATTATTTAGATGTGGAAAACTATGTTCACAATTATTTTATAATTTTAAGCCCAATTATTAATTCATAATTAATATTTTTGCTGTTGAAAATTATCAAATAGAAAAAGATGGAAGCAAAAAGAAGAAACATAAAGAAATTGGACGAAGCTCCAAATTTAATAAGTGCAAATATTCCTCCTCATTCCCGTGAAGCTGAAATTGCTGTGCTGGGTGCAATGATGCTGAGCCGCGAAGCTATCTCTCGCGCTCAATCTTTGCTTGAACCTAATTCTTTCTTCGACCCCCGTCACAAAATTATCTACGAAGCTTTGATTAATTTAAACGAGAAGGGGCTCAACGGCGACCTAATTTCTCTCAAAGAGCATCTTAAAAGTCGAGGCGTGCTCGACGAAGTCGGAGGCATTCAGTATCTTTCAGAAATTAGCTCTCTAACCCCAACCGCAGCACTAATTGATAATCACACCCGAATTGTTCAGGAAAAATACCTGAAACGTAGATTAATTGAAGTTGCTGGCAATATCCTGAAAAATGCCTACAGCGAAGCAACTGACGCTCTCGAAGAAATTGATTCTGCCGAAGCTCAAATCTTCTCTATCGCCGAAAAGCTACTTCATAAAAACTATACTTCTATGAAAACTCTTGCCCATCAAGCTTATGAGATGATTGTCCGGCTTTCTCACCGCTCAAACGATGGGCTTAGCGGTTTGCCAACTGGATTTATCGAACTTGACCAAATGCTTGGTGGATTGCAGAATTCAGATTTGATTATTATTGCTGCCCGTCCGTCAATGGGTAAAACAGCCTTTGCCCTTTCTATGGTTCGCAATATTGTTGTTGGCGAAAAATTGCCGGTTGCCTTCTTTTCCCTCGAAATGACTGCTATCCAGCTTGTCCTTAGATTGATTTCTGCCGAAGCTCAAATTAATCAGCAAAAACTTCGCACCGGTAGAATTTCCTCCGAAGAAAATGCAAAAATTATTTCGGCTTTGGGAAAACTTGCTGATGCTCCACTTTTTATCGACGATACCGCCGGGTTGCCTATTATGGAGCTTCGGGCTAAAGCCAGACGCTTGAAATATGAACACAATATTAAATTATTGGTTGTAGATTATTTGCAATTAATCCATCCACCAAAAGCAGAAAGCAGAGAACGTGAAATCTCGATTATTTCACAATCTTTGAAAAATCTGGCAAAAGAACTCGATATCCCAATAATTGCTCTTGCTCAGCTCAATCGTTTGGTTGAAAATCGCGCCGACAAGCGTCCTATGCTTAGCGACCTACGTGAGTCCGGTTCAATCGAACAAGATGCCGACGTGGTAATGTTCATTAACCGTCCGGAAGTTTATAAAATTATGAAATACGAAGATGGGGCACCAACCGAAAATACTGCCGAAATCATTATCGGAAAGCAACGTAACGGTCCTACTGGTGTCAAACGCCTTGCTTTTGTCAAAGATTTTGCTCAATTCGGCAATCTTGCTTATCAATATGAAGAACCTCCTTATCAACAGGATGTTGATGTTTCTGATTTCTAATAATTGCAAGGAACTATAAATGGCTACTTTAATAAAAAATATCTCTTCGCTTGTTACAATAAACGCCAACGGTAAACCATTCAAATGCGGCGAAGAAATGTCCAATATTGGCGAAATTCAAAACGGCGCTATCATTTTCCAGGAGAAAATTCTGTTTGTCGGAACAACTGATGATGCTTTACGTTTTATTTTCAATAATAATATTCAAATTCAACACACAATTGATGCCTTAGGAAAAACTGTTCTTCCGGGATTTGTTGATTCGCATACTCATTTTGTTTTTGCAGGGAACCGCTCATCTGAATTTGCTCGCCGGCTCCGTGGAGTTACCTACCAACAAATCGCAAAGGAAGGTGGTGGCATTCTAACCACAATGAAAGCAACTCGCGAAGCAAGTTTAAACCAACTTGTTGAAAATGGTATGAAACTTGCCAATTCCGCTCTTCAACACGGAACTACAACTGTCGAAATCAAAAGCGGTTACGGGCTCTCGCTTGATTCCGAAATTCGTCAGCTCGAAGCTATTGCTGTTTTGAAAAAAACTGCTCATCAAAACATTGTTTCCACATTTCTTGGGGCTCACGATTTCCCGCCCGAATATGCAAATAACCGCAATGCCTATGTAGATTTGATATGTGATGAAATGCTTCCTCTTGTTGCACAGAAGAAACTTGCTTCCTTCTGCGATGCTTTTGTTGATGAAGGCTACTATACTACCGAACAAGGACGGAAAATTTTCCAACGTGCCAAAGAATTAGGACTGAAAATCAAAGCACACGCCGACGAACTCGCAAACGTTGCGGCTGCTGAACTTGCTGCCGAACTCGGAGCTATATCTGCCGACCATTTGCTTTTTATTTCCGATAGCGGAATTGATGCTTTAAAAAATGCTGGAACAGTTGCAACCTTGCTGCCCGGAACTGCATATTTTACTCGTCTGCCGTATGCTCCAGCCCGAAAATTAATTGAAAGCGGCGCGATTGTTGCTCTTGCTACTGATTGCAACCCCGGCTCCTGCTTTACCGAAAATATGCAAATGATTCTTTCGCTTGCTGTGATAAATATGAAAATGACTGCCGAAGAAGCTCTTACAGCTGCTACTTTAAATGCTGCTGCTGCTCTTTGCCTGAGCTCACAGGTCGGAAGTCTGGAAATTGGTAAGCAAGCAGATTTGCTCATTGCAGATGTTTCCTCATATACCGACTTGTTCTATCATTTCGGAATTAATCACATTCAAAGCGTTTTTGTAAATGGAAAAAAAGTAGTCTGAACTTAATTGTTCAGACTACTTTTTTATTCATCTTATTTTGTGTTATTTATTTTTCCAAAGCGAGCTTTATTATTCTTTCGCAAAGTTCAGGAAATTCTATTCCAATTTGCTTTGCCGCTTTCGGTACTAACGAAGTTGCCGTAAATCCCGGAACTGTATTTATTTCCAGAAAATATGGTTGCCCCTCATCTGTTAATCGAAAATCAACACGACTAAATCCGCTACAACCTAAAACGTTGTGTGCTGTAATCGATAGTCCTTTAACAAATTCAGCTATATCTTCATCAATTTCTGCCGGGCAAACATATTGCGTCTTGCCTTTTGTATATTTATGTTCATAATCATAAAATCCGCTTTCTGGAATTATTTCTATCACTGGCAAAGCCTCGTCTCCGACAATTCCAACAGTTATTTCACGCCCATCTATATATTGCTCGATAAGCACATCACGGCAGTATTTTCCCGCTTCAGCAATTCCACGCGAAATCTCATCTAAATTTCCATCTCTCACTATTGTCAAACCTATCGTTGAACCTTGGTCATTCGGCTTTATCACAAGTTCATTTCCAAATTCGTTCCTGATTTCCTTTATTACTTCAAATTCATCTGCTGTTTCAGGAGTAACAAGAGTGCCAGCCGGAACAGGTATTCCGGCAACAAGCATTAAATTTTTTGTTGTAGCTTTGTCAATAGAAATTGCATTTGCTTTTACTCCACTGCCAGTGTATGGAATTCCCCTCAATTCAAGCAACGACTGTATTATTCCATCTTCTCCATATTTTCCGTGAAGCACGATAAACGCACAATCGATATTGTCGAATATCTCTGAATTTATGCACTCAATAATTGACTTTGGGGAAAACATCTTTAGTTCATCCAATGTATTAAAATGATTAACGTTGTTTATGTGCTCTTCAGCTTTTATTTGTCCGTCTTTCCCAAAAGCAGGGTCCACAGGGACAACATCATAACCAAGGCTGCGTAATGCTTCTACAACGGCTCGACCACCGCTTATTGATACATTCCTTTCGGTAGAAATACCACCAAACAATACTGCTATTCTCATTTTACTCCTTTTTAGATTTTTCTATTGATTCATCATACAATTTTCTTAATAATTTCATATCTTCCCAAACTGGTTTCTTCCAGTTAGGATTGCGTAATAATGCAGCTGGATGATATGTAACTAAAGTTTGAATTCCATTATAATCGAATAACTTGCCTCTTATATCACCCATTTTATAGTTTGATTTTAATAGCGTGTTCGCTGCTGTTAGTCCAAGTGCCAAAATAAACTTTGGTCTGATAAGCTCGATTTGCTTCAGAAGAAATGGTTCGCAGGCTTCTACTTCGTTTTTTGCCGGAACCCTGTTTCCGGGAGGACGGCACTTGTTTATGTTTCCGATGAAAACGTCCTTTCTTTCAAAACCAACCGATTCTAATATTTTTGTCAGCAATTGCCCTGCTCTTCCTACAAATGGACGTCCCTGCATATCCTCGTCTGCACCCGGTGCTTCCCCAATTACCATTATATCTGCATCTGGATTGCCCTCGCCAAAAACAAACTTTGTGCGTGTCATCCCAAGAGGGCATTTCTGACAATCTTTTATTTTATTATACAACTCATCTAATGATTTCGCTCTGTCCCAATCAGGCAAAACTTTCTCGTCCAGTAAGGTCGGTGCGACACTTACTTGTATAGATTGTTTGATTTCCTCAGATTTTTTCTCTTCCATTTTAATTATGCTTTCCTGTGGTTTTTTGCTTGCCTGATTTTCAGTTTTAGTTGTGGGTGGCACCGGAACCGCTTCGTATTGCTTCGGCATTTCCTCAAAATAGATATATTCGCCCGTTTGCTGGCGTATTCCCTCAAAATATACGATAATTTTGTCGAAAATATCTTTATGCATAGTATGCTTTATATTTATTTTGCAAATTAAGATTTTTTTCAACGCTTCAAAAATACAATTTTGTGTGTTTTGTGAATTATTCATTACAATATTGTTTTTGCTGAATTCAATATATTTACTATATTTAAATATATTTTTCTTTCAAAGAAGGAGTTACTCTTTGAAAAATTTTACTTATTTTTTGCTTTCACTATTAATCTTCGCTGCTTGCACTCCTGTTGGGGCTCGTAATCAGTCTTCACCAAAAGGCAAATCACTCCCTGTCGAAACAAAAAATCGCTTCTCCGACACAACTTTTATTGATATCAACTATTCTCCACCAAAGGAAATGACTAAAAGCGTTCAAGCGATGAACGATGAACTAAAGCAAGCCATTGACCTTTATCACGATGGCAAAGTCAATGAAGCTTGCGAAATCTTTGCTCGTCTTCTAACCAATACCAATAAGCAAGCAAAAGACTATCAAATTCTTCTTTATTATTCTTCCGAATGCTACATTGCTAAAAATATGTTCGAACCGGCAAAAAAACTATTGACAGACATCCTTTCATTAGATGAACTATTTGACGATATTAAAGAAAAATCACTCGTGCGCCTTGGGCAGGTTTATTGTATTGAAAACAAAAAAACAGAAGCTGACCGTTTGTTTCGTCAGCTTCGTCGGGAATATCCTAAATCGAAATATATAAAACTTGCTGATTGCGATGCAATAAAGAAATAGCTAAATTAATATACTTGCAATAATTGTTGTCATAATATTTGTAAGTGCACCAATAATCATTGCTCTCAACCCAAGCTGGGCTATCTCGTTTCTACGTTCCGGTGCCATACTTCCAATTCCGCCAATTTGAATTGCAATTGAACTGAAATTTGCAAAACCACACAGTGCAAAAGCTGCTAATTTAGCTGTGCGTTCGCTTATTGCACCATTGCGAATTAGCACCGACAAATCAGAATAAGCGATGAATTCATTGATGCTCACTTTTGTTCCTACAAGACTTCCGAATACTTTTGCTTCTTCGGCTGGTATTCCTACCAAATATGCAAAAGGCTGAAATACTACTCCCAAAAGTTCTCTCAAACTGCTCGGAAACCAGGATATTCCAGTATGAACTAACTGTGCACTTATAAATCCCATAAAAGCGTCAATTACTGCAATTAAAGCTATAAATGCAATAAGCATTGCCATAATGTTAAGCGCCAGTTTCATACCGTCAGAAGCACCATTTGTTATTGCTACAAGTGCACTTTCCGACTTCGGAATATCCACTTTTTTGATGTCTTCCATCGTTTTTGTTCCATCTTGCGGTGGAATCGCAATTTTCGAAAGATACAATCCACCCGGAACAGAAATCAATGATGCAGTTATCAAAATCGTTGCCGATATGCCCATCTGCACAAACGCCGCCATCACTCCACCCGCTATCGTTGCAAATCCACAGACCATTATTGAATTAATTTCAGAGCGTGTCGCTGTCGGGATATAATGTCTGATAAGTAGCGGTGCTTCAGTTTGCCCCATAAATACATTTGCAGAACCCGAAAGTGATTCTATCCCGCTTGTTCCCATTGTTTTCATCATTACCCAAGCCATTCCTTGCACAATTTTTTGCATTACCCCAAAATGGTATAGCAACGAAACAAACGACGAGAAAAATATTATTGTTACCGAAACCACTACTGCAAACTGAAAGCCAAAAGTAGTTGCGAAATTTGGATTAATAACATTTCCAAATAAAAATTCAGCCGCCTTATTGCTGTATCCAAGAAATATTGCTACTTGGTCGCCGAACCATTTGAAAAATGCTACGCCAGCAGGAAAATTCAGCACTATCGCGCCGATTATAAATTGTAATGCTACTCCCCACAATACAATTCTCCACGGGAATTGTCTTTTTTTCTCGCTCATTATCCAAACAATGAACATTATCAGTAGCATCCCGAATACTGCTATTAATTTCTGTAGTAGCATAAATAATTCCTATTCAACTGTTACACTTTTTGCTAAATTTCGAGGTTGGTCGATTGGGCGTCCCAATTCTTTTGCAAAGAAATATGCCAGCAATTGCAACGGAACAACCGATAGAATTGGTGTAAGCATAGGTAAAGTTTCCGGAATATAAAATACATCATTTGCGAATTGCTTTATTTGTGTGTCGCCCTCTGTTGCAATGGCAATTACTTTTCCTCCGCGGGCACGCTCTTCCTCAATATTTGAAAGTATTTTATGATAAATTTCATCTTTTGTCGCAATAAAAACAACCGGCATATTCTCGTCTATCAACGCTATCGGTCCGTGCTTCATCTCCGCGGCTGGGTATCCTTCTGCGT
>JAOAGZ010000140.1 GCA_026415495.1 Eximiradius proteiniborus
GCATAATCTGACTTTAATTGAGGACGCAATCCATAAATTGAATTTCAGACTAAAAGAATTTCAGAATACTAAAAACAATATTGCTTTTGAAGAAAATTTGCAGATAGAACTTTCAAAATTCAATGAAAAAAATTTCCCTTTCCCGGAGTATAGAAGAAATATTGCAAATAAAACAATAAATGAAAAAGATTATGCAAAAGAGAAGGAAAAAGAATTTTACCCTGTTTATCAGGCGTTAATAGAAAAATACAATATTAAAATAAGGCAAGATAGGGACGAAACTTTTTTAGATAAGTGGTTTATAGACCCTGTGAGAAGAGAAATAGATTTTATAGCACAGGAAATAAAAACAATAGATAACATAGATGTAAAGAATGTTTTAAGCCTCATTTTGAGTAGAACAGTTCGCTCTTGCAGAGCAACAACTCATGCAGATTTGGCAACGTTAAAAGAACCTGTTACTGCAACATACTATTGCAAAAAACATGGAAAAATTTGTAAACCAATATTTACTATTTCTAAATGGTGGGAATTCTATACAATAGATACGCTTAATCGGCTCAAACAATTTGATAAGCTAAGAACTAACACTTTTCAGGTT
>JAOAGZ010000141.1 GCA_026415495.1 Eximiradius proteiniborus
ATGCCTTTCACTCCTGGCACGTTATCGCTAGCATCTCCTATTAATGCTAATACATCTACAACTTGCTCAGGTTTAACCCCAAATTTTTCAAAAACTTGAGATCTACGTATTATTTCAAATTCCTCTCCTTTCCGCGAAGGCTTTATCAAACTTATCTTTTCATCCACTAATTGGTAATAATCCTTATCGCTTGTAATGCATAACACCTCATAACCTTCTTTTGCTGCTTTCTTCGCGATTGTTCCAATCACATCGTCTGCTTCAAAACCTGGCACTTCAATTTGCTCTATTCCCGCTAAATATATAAACTTTTTGATTTTTAATAACTGCGGAGCTAAATCCTCTGGAAAACTATCTCTATTTGCTTTATATTGTTCATAAAGCTCCTTCCGAAACGTTGGATGTTCAGTATCGAATACTATCGCCATATATTCAGGACACTCTTTTTCCAAAAACGAAGTTATCATATTAACAAATCCAAAAATCGCACCTGTTGGTTCACCATTTTTATTCCGCAAGTCATTTGATTTCATTGCGTGATAAGCGCGAAAAACTATGCTCATTCCATCAATTAAATACAGTTTCTTATT
>JAOAGZ010000142.1 GCA_026415495.1 Eximiradius proteiniborus
TTATTATTGTTATCGGAATATTAGTTCTAATTCACGAATTAGGACATTTTTTAGCTGCAAAATTGACAGGTATGAGAGCCGAAGTTTTCTCAATTGGTATGGGATGGAGGCTCTTGGGATATAACAAAGTTACTGGATTTACTTTCGGGAAACTACCAGAAGATATAGATTTGCAAGGAAATACTGATTATAGGATTGCTGCCTTTCCGATTGGTGGCTACGTCAAAATTTCTGGTATGGTCGATGAATCAATGGATACCGATTTTATGTCAAAACCACCAGAGAACTATGAATTCCGCGCAAAAAATCCATTTCAAAAGGCTTTTGTTCTCTCTGCCGGAGTTTTGTTCAATGTGATTCTTGCCATTAGCATTTTTGCTGGAATAATTTTTTTCAAAGGTGAGCAAACTTTAGATACTACCACTGTTGGATATGTAAAAAAAGAATCAGTTGGGGACTTTTTAGGTTTGGAGCAAAGCGATAAAATTCTTTCAATCAACAGTGTCCCAGTTAATAATTGGAACGATGTTATTAAAATTTTGACTACTGAAAAATTTGGGAAAAATCGAATAGTTGAAGTATTA
>JAOAGZ010000143.1 GCA_026415495.1 Eximiradius proteiniborus
CTTCATTATGCTACCCCTCCTACAGTCATTTTATTAATTCTAAGAGTTGGTGTTCCACAAGTAACAGGAACAGATTGTCCATCTTTTCCACAGGTACCGAGGAAAAATCCCATATCATTGCCTACCATATCAATCTCCTTCAAAATATCAATATTTGTTCCGATTAAAGTGGCATTTTTTACAGGATAAGTAAGACGACCGTTTTCAATCATATAACCTAAATTAACAGAGAAAGTAAATTTACCGGTACCGGAAACCATACCACCCTGATAAGTTACAGCATAAAAGCCTTTTTTAATGCTTTGAATTATTTCCTCTGGTGAGGAATCACCTTTGGCAAGAACAGTATTATTCATTCTCGGGATTGGAGGATGCATATAAGACTGGCGACGCCCGTGACCGTTTTCTTTATGTTTTAAGATTTTTGCTGAAAGCTTATCGTTTAAGAAGCCGACTAATTTGCCTTTTTCAATTAACATAACGTTATCACATTCAACTCCTTCATCATCAACATTCAGTGTACCACGTAGGTCTCGAATAGTAGCATCATCATAGATTGTAACAATTGGATT
>JAOAGZ010000144.1 GCA_026415495.1 Eximiradius proteiniborus
GTATATAATAAACGCCGTTTGTTAAATCTTTGAAATATACATTGTCTAACTCTAAATTATTTTGACCGACATAGTAATTACCAGGTTTAATTATTCGCTTTATCATTCTAAATCCACATGTAAATATCATAATCTTTATTAATCTACATCTCTTTGTTATATTATATTTTATTTTTAAATTGCTAATTTCCAAGTTATCAATATCTCCAGATATGACAATCTTAATTAGATTTTTACCAGTAGTACTTTCTATTGAAAATATTATTTCTTGTTCTTTTGTTAATGTGTATTCTTGTATTTTGAATTGTCTTTTTGATTCATCCTTATACCCAAAGTAAACTTTAATTTTTTTAGCTTTATCCGTTAAATTAGTTAGTCTGAATTTAATAGTACAATTGTTTCTCAAAATGCAAACATCATTTTTTTGAATAATTATATTTCGATTCTGATTATGTTTAATTTTTATACCATTTGTTGTTTTATCAAATTTAGCGTTTTTTATAGAATTAAATAAATTAATATTATCTTCGTATTTTTCTATATTTAATTTACTGATTTTTATTGAAT
>JAOAGZ010000145.1 GCA_026415495.1 Eximiradius proteiniborus
ATATAGGTTTAATAATAGCTGATGTTCGTCTTCTTTCAGATTCATTTTTGCAGTTTCTTAGAATTTCATTTCGCTTGTCAGTTGTAATAATAAAAGCTTCGTTTAATCCAGTTATAACACCACGATAAATATTAACATCCCAATCTTTAAGTGGTTTACCAATATTTTCAATTTTTTCTTTCAAGTTTTGCTCAAGATAATCACCAATAAACCAAGCGCCTGAATTTAGTTTTGGCAATAATACTTTCTTTGAGTCAAATTCATCGTGAATTTTATTGATTGCATCTTTATCAAGAGTAATTGCATTAAGCTCAAATGCACCATTAGAATTCTTTTTTTGAATTAGAAGAATGTTTGTATCTACAGTTGCACTTTCAAAAATACCTGGTCCTAAATCAATTAAGATTTTAGGATTAAATTTCAAAAAATACTTTCTTAGTTTTTCTCCATACTTAGCACGCATCCATTTGTTTGAAGTAATATAACACAAGTGACCTTGAGGTTTTAACAAATTCAATCCTTTCTCATAAAAGAGACAATAAATATCACCTCCTCTATCGAA
>JAOAGZ010000146.1:0-281 GCA_026415495.1 Eximiradius proteiniborus
CCAATAAAATAAACGATATTAATCTAAATCTTTGGAAAGAGTACGATGATATTTTAACAGACAGTTTATGGATATTTGACAAAAGAGATAGAGCAGGTGCTCACAATGCAGAATATTGGGGAAATTTCATTCCACAAATTCCAAATCAATTACTTAGGAGATTTACTAAACTTGGGGACTGGGTTTTAGATCCATTTTTAGGAAGCGGCACTACATTAATTGAATGTAAAAGACTTGGTAGAAATGGAATCGGAGTTGAATTATCTGAAGATGTTGTAAAA
>JAOAGZ010000146.1:291-560 GCA_026415495.1 Eximiradius proteiniborus
TAGCTAATGAAAACATCTCAAATGAAGCAAATCATCATAAAGTAAAAATCGAGGTGATTAATGCCGACAGTACAGAATTAGATTATGAATTAGAATTGAATAAAAGAGGAATAAAGTCAATTCAATTTTTGATAATGCATCCACCATATTGGGACGTAGTAAAATTTGGAAATAGTGAAACAGGCTTATCAAATGCTAAGACATCTTAAGAATTTCTTAATTTTTTAGGTAAAGTAGTTGAAAAAACCGATAAAGTCTTAGACAATTGA
>JAOAGZ010000147.1:0-252 GCA_026415495.1 Eximiradius proteiniborus
GAACTATAAACACCGGAGATTGTTTTTGGAGTCACTGCGTATCTTCCCCATACTTTTTCTAATGCATAAGAAATTTCGCCTAATGATGCTCTTACGCGTGCAGCTTTTATTGATAATTCTAATAAATTACCTTCACCAGTTTCAGCACATTTTGTTAAAGCATCCAAAGCAGCTTTTACTTCTTCTTCGTTTCTATTTTTTCTTAATTCTTCCAGACGTTTAATTTGAGATAATCTTACTGCAGTGTTATCA
>JAOAGZ010000147.1:307-560 GCA_026415495.1 Eximiradius proteiniborus
TTTAGGTATACCAGCTTCAATAGCTTTTGTCATACCTCCGTATGATTCAATTTCTAAAATGTGTTTCCAACCTCTGTGTAACAATTCATTAGTTAAAGCTTCTACATAGTATGAACCGCCCCAAGGATCAATAACTTTACAGATCAATGTTTCATCTTGCAAGTAAAGCTGAGTATTTCTTGCAATTCTCGCTGAAAAATCTGTTGGAAGTGCTATTGCTTCATCCAATGCGTTTGTATGCAATGATTGTGTA
>JAOAGZ010000148.1 GCA_026415495.1 Eximiradius proteiniborus
GAAAGGGAAGCAAGCAAGCAGACGTTGTGGTGATTGCCCACGGCGGGCATCCCAACGAAGAAGAAGAGGTGAAAGTGATTAAAAAATGGAAAGGAAAGCATCAAAAAAAGAAAATTTATATTTACAACAATTTGTTGAATACTTTTAAGGAGATTTAAAATGGGATTATGCGAAGATATGTTGGTGAGCTTAGAAGAGTTTCCCGAAGAAGATTGGAATATAGAAACGAAATGTTATGTGGTTGGATTGATCGATCAATTGTATATAAAAGGATTTTTAACATTTGAAGAATCGGAAATACTTACAAAAAAAATTCCTATAACCCAGGAAGAATTGAGCAGGATAAATTGGTGAGGCGAGTGGTAAAAATGGGCTCCACCTGGTAGGTGGAACACATTTAGATAGGTAGGTTGAAAATGGGCTCCACCTGAGAGGTGGAGCCCATTTGTTTATTAATAGGTGGAGCCCATTTATTGAAGCTTAAATACTCCTATCCTATCTTTATCTTGCAAAATATTAATATTGCGGGCGAGGATCTCGCCAGCGAA
>JAOAGZ010000149.1 GCA_026415495.1 Eximiradius proteiniborus
CATTCTATGTTGTTAATATCGAAATAATTTTTTAGATAATTATTCATTTTTTTATAACCTCCTAATAAAGAAATATAGTGTTTTCTATTAATAACAAACATATTACTCCATATTATATTATTAATTTTTATTATATATTTTTATATTTTTTTTATCAATAATTTAGCTAAATTTAAAAAAAAATAATACCCTACTTAATGTAGGGTATTATTTTTTATCTTCCCTTCTTCCATAGTTATTTAATATTCCTAATACGTCTATTATAATAGGTATTCTACCATCACCTAATTTTGTAACGCCTGTAACGTAACTAGGACTATATAAATGCTTGCTTAAACTCTTAATTACAATTTCCTGTTCTCCTATAAAATCGTCAACTACAAGTGCTAATGATTTTTCATTATTACTTACAAGAACAACCTTTTCAATTTCCTTTTCAATATGTTTATATCCAAATATATCTCTTAAATAAATAATCGGATAACTATTACCTCTTAAAACAAACACCTCTGCACCATTTACTATCTTAATATCCT
>JAOAGZ010000014.1 GCA_026415495.1 Eximiradius proteiniborus
TGCAAAAGGTGTTTGCAGAATTGCTGTACCGTTTGGTTTTAGCACTCTAAATATTTCTTTAAGTGCTTTCTGGTAATCTGGAATATGCTCTAAGATATGATTTGCAATAACGTAATCGAAAGTATCATTTTCAAAAATAATATGTGTAAGATCAATTTTGTAAAAAGGGTTAATATTTAAATGAAGATATTTTTCAGGTTCTATATCTCCGCAAATAAAATTCATCGAAGGTTTGGCAATTTTCTTCACATAAAGAATTAACTTGTTCTCAAATTTGTCAAGTTCGCCTGTTTCTTTGAGATACAAATACAAATGTCGCTCGCGGTCGGTGGAACCACACACTGGACATTGAAAATACCGCGGGTCGCTTCCAATTAAGTCAAAGTTACGTACAAAATCAGTGCCCTCGTTCTTTTGCCATTCCTTAAACTCATTGAAATACATTTCGCACAAAATGCAATAGCATTTTTCATTAACATAATATGGGTAGTCTGTCATTTCCTGCTTTCAGTAATCGTTAAATAAAAGAAATAACGTATTAGACTGAAAAATAATTTTGAAATAGTTAAAGTGAATATTAGGAATCAGAATAAACAAATAATTAGTATTAATTTGAAAAGCAAACAAGCATTTTATACTTTATATTTTCTTTGGATTTCGCGTTCGGTTTCACGTTTTTTGGTAGTTTCACGTTTATCATATTTCTTTTTAGAGCGGCACAAGCCAATTTCTACTTTTACAAGATGTCCGGAAAAATAGATTGAAAGTGGAATTAATGTTACGCCTTTTTCGGCAACTGCAGATTTTAGTTTCAATGCTTCACGTTTATGAACAAGCAGCTTTCGTGGACGTTTTGGTTCGTGGTTTTCACGGTTCCCGTGCTCGTAAGGAGCAATATGAAAATTTACCAAATATAAATCTTCCCCTTGAAATGTAGCGTATGCCTCCTGTAAACTACATTTTCCCTGACGTAATGATTTCACCTCTGTACCATATAGAACAATACCACACTCAATTGACTGTAATACAATAAAATCGTGGCGCGCCTTGCGATTATTCGCAATCGTTTTGACTTCTCTATTAAATACTTCAACTGTTTTCATTATTCAAAAATACTAATTATCAGTCAATTGACTAAAACAAATGTTAAAAATGCATTAAGAAAATTAAAGTTGGATTTCAGTGCGAAGTTGAATTTCTTCTAATACAGAACTTACTTGAATACACTTAGCTAATTCACCAGAATAGACAATTGCCTTCCCTTTATTATGCACTTCATAAGTAATTGCCTCTGCTTTCTCGTAATTATATCCGGTAGCTTTTATTATTTGATTGATTACTTCGTCGAAAGTGTGCCAATCATCATTAAATAAAATCACTTTTGCAGCAAGCTTTACTTCATCAATCAGTTCAATGTCGCTTTCAGGATTTATATTTATTTTTTCAGACATAACCTATAATCAACTTTTTTACAAAAATACAAAAATTTCGAATAATTATAAAATTATGGTATTAGCCGAGACTAATTAATAAACTAATTTAGCAAAAAAATACATATTTTTATGTAATTTTGTGTTTTATTAATTGAGTGATTTGGAAAAAATATTTAGAAAATGAAAAAAGATATTGTAATAAATGCTGCTATTAACGAAGTAAGAATAGCCATTACCGAAGATGGTCGCCTTAGCGAGTATTATATAGAACTTCCAGAAAAAGAAAAATCCATTGGAAACATTTATTTAGGAAAGGTTAGTAAAATTGTTACAGGAATAAATGCTGCTTTCATAGATATTGGTTTAAATCAAGATGCATTTTTGCATTTTTCTGATATTGATGATTCAAATGATAAAAATTTGTTTTTCGAAGATGATGATAACGAAAGCAATAACTTAAACGATAAAAAGACACCTAAGTCGAAAAAGGACACAAAAAAGAAATCATTAATTCAAAAAGTAAAATTTCATACGAAAAAATCTGGTGCAGTTGATATCAATCTTGAACCCGGGCAGTTAATTCTTGTTCAGGTAATTCGCGAAGCTTACCACAGCAAAGGAATGAAAGTTACAACAAAGCTGGGAATTCCCGGACGTTATACAGTGTTGCTTCCTTTCGATAATGTTCTGGGTGTCTCTAAAAAAATCGCTTCTTATGTGGAAAGGCGGCGACTGCGTCAGCTTGCAAAAAGCATTCTCCCGGAAGGTTATGGTGGAATAATCAGAACGGCTGCCCAAGGCAAAAGTGAAGATGAACTGCGTCGCGACTGGAACTATTTGCTTGATATTTGGAAAATGGTTCATCAAAAAGCTGAAAACTTGAAGAAACCAGGACTTGTTTATCAGGATTTAGGACTTGCCACAAGCGTTGTCCGCGACTTGTTTGACCAGGATGTGAAATTACTCGCCGTTGATTCAAAAAAATTACATAAAGAAATAATAAATTATTTAAAAATCAATTCACCTCATTTAATCGAAAAAGTTGAATTATACAACGGAGACCATCCAATTTTCGAAGCCTTCGGTATAGAAAAAGAACTTGCTAAAACATTCCGCAGAACTGTAAACCTTCCATCTGGTGGCGATGTTGTATTTGACCATACCGAAGCAATGCACGTAATTGATGTAAACTCCGGCAGAAGTAACGAAACCGACCAGGAAAAAAATGCTTTCAAAACTAATATCGAAGCTGCAAATGAAATTGCTCGTCAAATCAGATTGCGCGACTTAAGCGGAATGATTATCATCGATTTTATCGATATGCAGCAAGAAAGCAATAAGAAAAAATTATTTCAGGAAATGACAAGGCTTTTGGCAAAAGATAGAGCAAAAACTGTTTGCTTTCCGCTTACTCAATTGGGATTAATGCAAATTACTCGCCAGCGAATTAATCAAAACCTTGAAGAAAAAACAAGCGAAATTTGCCACGTTTGCAACGGAACTGGCAGAATTATTTCAAAATCAGTATTGATTAATACAATTGAAAGATGGCTTAAAAACTTCCGAAAAAACAGCCGCGAATTTAAATTAATTCTTCAGGTTCATCCAAACATTGCTGCTTATATCACGGAAGGAACTTTTTCAATAATTTCACGCTTAATGCTCAAATATTTTGTTAAAATCGTTGTTCAACAAAGCGATACAATAGGAATTGATAAATTTCGCTTTATTTCTGTTAGAAAAGATAAAGATATTACCAATGAGTTTATGTAAAAATGAGACAAAATAAAAAAATACTTACAATACTTGGCTCCACCGGCTCGATTGGCAAGCAAACGCTTGATGTTGTGAGTTCATTAAATGGAATGTTTGAAATTGGTTATTTAACAGTCAATAAAAACATTGAGGAACTTGAAAAACAAACTAAGATATTCAATCCAAAGGGAGTTGTAATTAAGGAAGAAGAATACTATCGCGATTTTCTAAAAACAACCAATTTCAAGGGTGAGATACTTTATGGTGAAGATGCGGTGATTCAAGCAGCCGCAGATAGTGAAAACGATATTGTACTATCATCGCTGGTAGGTTTTTCAGGTGTTTTGCCTACTTTGAAAGCTATAGAGAAAGGAATTGATATAGCACTTGCCAACAAGGAAACACTCGTTGCAGCAGGAGAAATTATTACTCGTGAAGCAAAAAAATCTGGCTCTAAAATTATTGCTGTCGATAGCGAACATAGTGCTGTTTTGCAAAGTTTAGTCGGCGAGAACAACAAGTCAATTGAAAAAATAATACTTACTGCTTCTGGCGGACCATTTCTAAATAAAAAAACATCTGAATTTGATGCCATTACTGCTCGTGAAGCTTTGCAACATCCTAATTGGAGTATGGGCAATAAAATTACTATTGATTCCGCAACTATGATGAACAAAGGTTTCGAGGTAATTGAGGCATACTGGTTGTTCGGAGTTGAAATTAACCAGATAGATGTTGTTATCCATCCTCAAAGTATCATTCATTCGATGGTGCAGTTCGTTGATGGTTCGATCAAAGCACAATTAGGTTTGCCTGATATGAGAATACCAATTTCATATGCTTTGACCTATCCAAATAGATTAAAGTATGATTTCCCAAGACTTGATTTAGCTCAAATTGGAAGTTTGACATTTTTCAAACCAGATGTCGGGAAATTCCCTTGTCTTGATTTAGCATACAAAGCTCTTGAAATTGGCGGAACTGCTCCTGCTGTGTTAAATGCTGCAAATGAAATTGCAGTCGAAGCATTTCTCAACGATAGAATTAAATTTACTGAAATACACAAAGTTATCCAGTTTGCTCTTGGCGAAATTGAAATAAAGCAAAATCCTACAATAGATGAAATTGTCAATATTGATAAACTAACAAGAAAATTAACAAGTAATTTCATAACAAATTTATAGTTGAATTATGGGTGCATTAACTGATATTTTTTATTTTATTATTGTTATCGGAATATTGGTTCTAATTCACGAATTAGGACATTTTTTAGCTGCTAAATTAACAGGTATGAGAGCCGAAGTTTTCTCAATTGGTATGGGATGGAGGCTCTTCGGATATAACAAAGTTACTGGATTTACTTTCGGAAAACTGCCAGAAGATATAGATTTGCAAGGGAATACTGATTACAGGATTGCTGCCTTTCCGATTGGTGGTTACGTCAAAATTTCTGGTATGGTCGATGAATCAATGGATGCCGATTTCATCTCTAAACCACCACAGAGCTATGAATTCCGTGCAAAAAATCCGTTTCAAAAAGCTTTTGTTCTCTCTGCGGGAGTTTTGTTCAATGTAATTCTTGCAATTAGCATTTTTGCTGGAATTATTTTTTTCAAAGGAGAACAAACCTTAGATACTACAACTGTTGGATACGTAAAAAAAGAATCAGTTGGAGACTTTTTAGGTTTGGAGCAAGGCGACAAAATTCTTTCAATCAACAGTGTTTCAGTTAATAATTGGAACGATGTTATTAAAATTTTGACTACTGAAAAATTTGGGAAAAATCGAATAGTTGAAGTATTACGCGACAACGAAAAGGTAACTCTTAAAGCAGATGGAAGCCAGTTTATAAGACTTCTTGCTGAACAAAAAAATCTTGGTATCGAACCTGAAAGCACAAATACAATTATTCTTGCATCAATTTTTGATAAGCCTGCTCAAAAAGCCGGATTAAAAAAGGATGATACTATTTACTCTATCAATAGTGAACCAATTGGTGCAGTCAGCCAATTTGTCGATATTTTAAAAGCAAACCCTAACAAAAATCTATATATCCAATGGAAACGTGGAAATAAAATTCTTGGAGACTCAATAAAACCAGACGAAAAGGGCACAATCGGTGTTCAAATTGCTCAAATTTACCAGGGAAAAACATCAATCAAAGAATATGGATTGCTTGAATCGCTTGTTTTTGGATGGAATCAAACAGTTTCATCTGTAAATTTACTGTTTAGTTCTATTGGGCAGATAATCAAAGGAAACATGTCCTTCCGTGAATCAATCGGAGGACCTATAATGATTGCAAAGCAAGCTGGACAGCAAGCTGAGCGTGGTTTAATTAGTTTCCTTAGCTTTGTTGCTTTACTTTCGGTCTCCCTTGCTGTATTGAATATTCTTCCTTTTCCTGCTCTTGATGGCGGACATTTAATTTTCGTCATTATTGAAGCAATAATGCGTCGCGAAGTGCCTGTCAAAGTTAAAATGGCAATTCAGCAAGGTGGGTTAATAATACTACTTTTATTTATGGCGTTTGTTGTTTATAATGATTTAATGAGATAAACCGAAAATCACAAATTTTTTATGGAAATATTATTATTAACTGATAAAAATAATTTTTTCGGGCAAACTCGTAAGCCTTGGGTAAGTATTGATACACAAAAATTCATTTCAAATCTTTCTCATTATGATATTAATTGCAAGGTTTCTACATTTCCGTTAGTTGCAGCGAGTAACGAAATCCCAAGCAATGAGACGATTTTTTACCATTTCAGCCAAAAAGATAATTTACGTTTTTATATTAAAGATGCTGCTGAAATATTAAATCAGCTCAATAATAAACTTATTCCTTCTATTGATTTACTTCGCTCTCACGAAAATAAAGGTTATCAGGAATTATTAAAGAAAGTTCGAAAGGTCAATTCACCGAAAGGATATTACATTTCTTGCATCGATGATATTCATTCTATCGACCTTCAATTTCCTTTTGTTGTCAAAACAATAGATGGCTCAAACGGCAAAGGTGTTTTTTTATGCAAGAATATAGATGATGTTAATAAGTATTTGAAACAGTTTAGACGCTTAAAATTTCACGAAAAATTAGATTTATTGCGACGCAGATATTTCCGAAAAAATAAAAAATATCCTGAATACCCAGACTACAATAATTATAAAGATTACCTTGAATATAAGAATTATATTACAAAAGATATTAGATTCGCAGTTCAAGAATATATCCCCGGGCAATTGTTCGACTATCGTGTGCTTGCTATTTACGATAAATATTATGTTATCAAGCGGCACAATCGAAAAGGGGATTTTCGTGCAAGTGGAGCAAAAAATTTTGATATAAATTTTGAAATTGACGATAAATTACTTTCGTCAGCCGAGCAGTTCAAGAATGCTTTTCCAGACACTCCTTACCTTTCGATGGATATTATCTTTGATAATCGCGATAATCAATATAAACTACTGGAATTTCAGGCTCTACACTTTGGAATAAACGTAATAGTTAAGAATAATGGGTATTTTATTAAGAAAAATGGTTTATGGGAAAAAGTGTATGAACGCTGTGCCTTCGAAGATGAACTCGCTTATGGATTAGCGAAGTTTTTAGGTGTTGGTTCATAAAGGAAATTGATAATGGTTTTTTCTGAAATTCTTTTGAAAATACCTTATTCTTTTTTATGGAGAATCTCTGAGATTTTTAGAAAAGAGCATTTAGTTGCATTTTATTGTCACGAATTATTGGATTACGAGATTTTTCGAAATGTTCATCAATTACTTCCAGAAGTTAAAGTAATCGCAAAAAATAAAAAATTATCACAAGAATTAAATAAAAAGTATGGCATAAATTGTCTGATTTATCCGGCATTCCCAGATGTTGTCTTGATGGCTCGGCATAGCTTGCACCTATTTCCTTCACCAAAAATAATTAAAATTGGGTTGAGACACGGGGCGTACCACTTTAAAAATTTTATTTCTGCTGATAAATACAACAAATTCGATTTATTTTTCTTTACTTCAATTTCAGAAGTTGAGCAAGCTACAAAGTTAGGAATAAAAAATGCTGAGTATGGTGGTTTCCCAAAATGCGATACACTTTTCGACGAAACTACAAAGAATGCTGCTTTCAAATTGAAACAAAATCTGGCTTATCCAGATAAACCAACTATTCTTTTTTCGTCTACTTGGGATAAATCTGGTATCGCTGGAGTTCATTTCTGGTACGACCGACTTGAAGAAATATCGAAATATTACAATGTACTCGTTACTTTACATCCTTGGGTAAGCAAACACATTGTTGAAAAGATAAAGAACACTAAAAATGTTAAATTAATTTCTAATCAAGAAATTTATCAATATATGCTTATCTCAGATGCTTTTGTAGCTGATGTGAGTTCGATAATTGCCGAATTTATGTTGCTTCGCAAGCCGATTTTTACTTTTAAAATTCCTATCAAAGGTCGATTATCAGAAGAAATTTATGAATTGCTTGAAAAATATACAATTAGAATTGCTAATTTTGATGAGCTTAATAGTGAAATTGTTAAAATTTTGCAAGATAAAACTAAAAACTGGGATTACGAATATTGCTTAAATTTGTTTTTTTCTGATAACTTAGGAAAACATTCGCAGGTAATGGCACAAAAAATTAAAGATTTTTTATTGACTAAAGGAATTAAATTTTGACAACTAAAGAGAAAATATTAGTTACAGGAGTTGCAGGATTTATTGGCTCAAAAGTAGCTGAATTACTGCTAAAAAATGGATATTCCGTTGTTGGAGTTGATAATATTAATAATTATTACAGCCCGAAATTAAAATTTCATAGATTAAATTTATTACAAAATTTCTGTGATTTCCAGTTTTACAATATAGATGTTGAAAATTTTGTTGAACTTGAAGAACTATTTGCAAGCAATAAATTTGTTTCAGTAATTAATCTTGCAGCTCGTGCTGGAGTCCGTGCAAGTATCGAAAATCCATACATATATGTTAGCACAAATATTGTAGGCACTCTGAACCTTCTTGAATTAATGAGAAAGTATTCTATAAATAAATTTGTGCTTGCTTCGAGCAGTTCAGTTTATGCTGGTGAAAAAGTTCCTTTCAGGGAAAATATGCGGGTTGATTATCCTATTTCTCAATACGCTGCAACAAAAAAATCAGCCGAGTTGCTTTCATACACTTATCATCATCTATATGCGATTGATGTTTCAGTTCTTCGGTTTTTCACTGTTTTCGGTCCGGCAGGACGTCCAGATATGAGCTACTTCCAGTTCATCGAAAAAATAAGAAAGGGTATTCCAATTACAATTTATGGTGATGGTAGCCAGAAACGTGATTTTACATATATCGAAGATATTGCTAATGGTGTTCTTTCCTCTATGAAACCTCTTGGATATGAAATTATTAATTTAGGTGGCGGGAGAAGCCCAGTCAGTATTAATTATATGATTGAACTCATCGAAAATACTTTGCATCGTAAAGCACTAATTGAATACCAACCTTTTAACAATGCAGATATGAGTGAAACAGGTGCTGATATTTCCAAAGCCAAGGTTCTCTTAGGATGGCAACCCGAAATTGACTTCGAAACAGGAATGAACAATACAATAAAATGGCACCTTCAAAATGAAAGTTTACTAAATAGCTTGTAGTAATATCTTACTTCTAAAAATCAATATCATTCAAAATTATTCCAATAAAAATATTGAACCACTAAAGGCTTCGAGCAAGATCGAGTTCTCAACCTTTTGTCTTGTATGATTAACAATATTGAAATGATATATTTCTGTATCAATTTTTAATTCTTTGAGCAGCAATTCTAATTTCTCATTAGAATAGTTTGCTACACATAATATTTTCTTTTCAATCATAAAAGCCAGCAAATTTTCGCTGGTTTCAAGAAGTTTGAAATTTTCAAAATTAGTTATCTGAAAATGCAATTTCAAATATTTCAGGGCTAAATTAACTTGTTGAATGTAATAGATTAGATTATCTGAATTTGTCCAATCGAGTGCAATAGCTGAGAAAAGCGGAAGTCTTTCGGTCGGGAACTGCTTGATTTCATCTTCGGCAAACCCCAAGCCTGTATTTACAGGCATTCTCTCACCAAGTTCAAAACCATTGTGAATAAATTTAATAGACGGAAGAAAAGATAGAACTAACCAAATCATTTTTGAAAAATCAGTGCTACCTTCTCTACTTGCAGCACGTTTAGTATTATGATTTTCAGGTGTAAGGAAAAAATTTATCGGAAATTCTTTGTTTTCGAACTTACTAATTATTTCCTTCATTTTCAGGCAATTATGGCTATCAAATGGAACATATCCTAATGCAGCATCGTATCCTTCCTCTTTTGATTTTGAAGTAACTGAGAAATTTTCTTCCCAAAATATAAAATCAGGCTTGATTTTTCTTGCGTGTTCAATAATAGATTTCATCAATTTATCGGGCATAGCGTGTCCCATATCTACCATAGCGCCATCTATTCCAAAATTATTAATATAATATGGAACAATTTGTTTAATATGTTCCCAAAGAGAAGTGTTTTCATATTGTGGTTGTTGCAGAATTCGGTCATACATTCTCACTGTGTTGTAAGCTATAAAATTAAAATCAGGATGATTATGTAATTTCAGATAAGTTACATCAGTCCATAATGGTTGATTATCATCAGGAGGCCAATCAGCAAAAGCACTTGGAATTGTCAGTTGTTTCTCATCGTCTGTATATCCAATGATTTTACCATTTTTTGCATATAAAACTCTTCTTGGTGTTTTTGCGAACTTGTTTAGATAATTTGAACCTGGAAGTGGAAGATTATCAAAATCTCCAAGCTCAATCTTTTGCTTAATTAATTTTAGTGTTTCTTCGTCAAATTTTGGTGGACGAAATTCTTCTTCTGTGTCATATATCCAGTAAAACCATTCAGGATGATGCAAAGCAAGTTCGCTATCAATCGATGCAGTCCGAAAAACAAATTCCATTACTATTTTCATTCCAAGCAGCTTGGCGGCTTCAATAAAAGCTTTGAATTGCTGTTCTACTGTCATTTCAAGTAGTGGCTCGGCTAAGCTTTCGTCCAATTTGTATGGATTATTAATCGAATAAGGGCTTCCTAAATTCCCTTTTTTTCCATATTTCCCAATAGAAGTAACGGGCAGTAAGTAAATAGTACCAACTCCTAACTTCTTTAAATAGGGGAGAATAGTAATGCTTTTAAGAAATGTCCCTGTTTGACGTAAGGAATCAGTTGGAACATTGAGTAAATCGTTGCTACCCAAATGATCGAATGAAGTTGCATATCGAACAAATAGGTTATATACAATATCACAATCGGATGATTTATCTTTCGATAGTTCCAATATTCTATCTAAACGTTCAGAAAAAAAATCATAAGGATCAACATTGATTTTTCGAGTGCTATCTTTTTCAATCCAAAGTTCAGGAATAAAGTAATTATATTTATACTTTTTCCCCACATTATTTTTCAGTTTAT
Source organism: Eximiradius proteiniborus (assembly GCA_026415495.1). Lineage (GTDB taxonomy): Bacteria > Bacteroidota > Ignavibacteria > Kapaibacteriales > UBA2268 > JAKIZO01. Next base: position 10,693 of record JAOAGZ010000014.1, read on the forward strand.
TCCATAAATAATTGAAATCAGTCATATTAAATTTTTATTTTGATGAAAAAAAATTTATTCATATTTTACTTAAAATTTCCATATTTAAAGGAGAATTTATGAAAATTTTCAGATTTATACTAATTGTAATAGGTATATTTATTTTCTTATTGTTTGCAATTCCTTTTTTCCTTCCAAATCAAGCATATTCCGAAAGAGAGATAGTAATAAATCAACCAATAGACAGTGTTTATTATTATTTGTTGGATTTAGAGAACTTTAAAGATTGGAATCCGTGGACTGATATGGAAAAAGATTTAGTGCTTTCTGTAACTAACAACAACAGGGATGTTGGCTCCAAAATTGAATGGGAGGGAGATTCTTTGGGTTCAGGTTATTTGGAACGTATTGAATTACAACAAAACAAATTATTAAAATCAAAAATTGTTTTCATCAAACCTTGGAAAAGTGAGGCAAACGATATAATGCATTTTGAAAAAATAAGCGAAAATAGCACAAAAGTTCGATGGGGAATGCAAATGGAACTCGATTACCCGTTTGGAAGATATTTTAACTTTTTCTATGACGATATGGTTGGAAAAGATCACGAAAAAGGACTTGCTAAAATTAAAGAACTTTTAGAAAAATAGCAGGGACACTTTGTAGCATCCCTGCTTGATATTATAGAATTATTCTAATGGATTTGCGTTTAACCAACGTTCGCAATCAATCGCAGCCATACATCCACTTCCGGCAGCTGTTACTGCCTGTCTGTAAACGTGATCCTGCACATCACCACAAGCAAAAACACCAGGAATATTTGTATAAGTTGATTTGCCCTCAGTAATGATATATCCATTCTCATCTAAATTTATAATATTTGTGAAAATATCTGTATTTGGTTTATGTCCGATAGCAATAAATACTCCATCTGCAGCATGTTCTGATATTTCATTTGTTTTAACATTTCTTACTTTAATTCCGGTGAGCGACTTTATTCCGTTTTTTTCTTCACCAAGAAACTCTTCAACAACTGAATCTAAAATTAAACTAATTTTCGGATTAGATTTTGCTCTATCCACCATAATTTTCGAGGCTCTGAATTCATTGCGACGGTGAATTACTGTAACCGATGAAGCATGGTTAGTAAGATAAATTGCTTCTTCCAGAGCAGTATCTCCGCCACCTACCACAAATACTTTTTTACCACGATAAAAGAAACCATCGCAAGTCGCACATGCCGAAATACCAGCACCCCAATATTTTTGTTCAGAAGGTAATCCAAGTAACTTCGCTGATGCACCGGTTGCAATTATTACCGCTTTACTTTTGAATTCTTTTCCATTAGCTGTATGAATTGTAAATGGTCTCTTTGAAAAATCTACTTTTGTTGCTATTTCGAATACAGTTTCGGCACCAAAACGTTGAGCCTGACGACGGAAAATATCCATCATTTCCGGACCTTGAACACCGTTTTCAAAACCAGGGAAATTTTCAACTTCCGTTGTAATTGTTAGCTGCCCTCCTGGTTGCAAACCTTCCAGAACTACTACTTTTAAATTAGCTCTGCTTGCATATAGTGCAGCTGTAAGTCCTGCCGGACCACTTCCTAATACTACAACATCATACATTTCCATAAACTACCTTTAATTAATCAAATTATTAACAAAATACAAGATAGAGACGACTAAGTTTATTTTTTCGCTTTTACAATATTACTATTTGACTACGTCTATTTTTTTGCAGTATGTTCAATGTTCTTCAATTCAATATGAAAAAAATCTATTTTTACACGATAATTACACTTCTCCCTCTTTACTCATTGTTTTCTCAAAGCGAGGGTGGGCGATTTTCTGTAGGATTTCTTTATGGTTTAAACAAATATTGGGGCGATTTTACTGACAATCAATTTTGGATGGCAGGCGACCTCACAATGCGTCTTAATTTAACGTCTTCATTTTCTTTGCAAGGTACGTTTAATTTAGGACAAGTTCGCTATAAAACCGACGAAAAAGTTCTGCAAAAATATCCCGAGTATTTCGGCAATAATGCTCAAATTGGAGACTTCTATCCTAATACTACCATAAGAATTCGCGATATGAATTCTATTCGTTGGATGAGTGGCGACATTACTGCTTCTGTTAATTTATTTCCTACACAAAGTTTAGTGCCATATTTGTTCGGTGGTGTAGGCTTTATGAATTGGGAGCCTAAAGCTGGAAATACTGGTTATGGTGGTGCTTTGCCAAACAATCAAAGTAATACATATGACAAAAATAAAATTATCTTTCCTGTTGGTCTTGGTTTCGAAATTTATCTCACAGATGATTTGGTTTTTAATGCAAAAGGAACTTACCGTTTTGGAATGAGTGAATATTTTGACGATTTATCAAAGAAAGAAGCTTCCAATGCAAGTTCATCAGCCGATCAATTAGTTAATTTCGGTCTCGGATTTTCGTATTATGTTTTTGGAGTTGCTGATTACGACAAAGATGGACTTAGTAATTCAAGAGAAAGAGCATTAGGAACAGATCCTCGAAATCCAGACACTGATGGCGACGGTATTAACGATGGTGATGAAGTGTTGATTTATTACACAGATCCTCGGAAACCAGATACAGATGGCGATGGTCTTACTGATTATGATGAAATATATACATATAAAACTTCTCCAATTAAATATGATACCGACGGCGATGGACTTGGAGACGGGGAAGAGATTGCAAGGAAAACCGATCCGTTAAAATATGATACAGATGGTGATAGGCTTGGAGATGGTGATGAAGTATTGAAATTTAAAACTGATCCACTTAATCCGGATACAGATGGTGATGGCTTAACCGATGGCGATGAAGTAAAAATATATTCAACCAATCCGCTAAGTCGCGATACGGATGGAGAAGGTGTTTCTGATGGCGATGAAGTTCTTACTTATAAAACTAATCCGCTTAAGTCGGATACAGACGGTGATGAGCTTACAGATTATGAAGAAATCTTTATTTACAAGACCGACCCACTTAATCCGGATACAGACAGTGATGGACTAACTGATGGCGATGAAGTCAAAGTATATAAGACTAATCCTTTAGTAATTGATACTGATAACGATGGGATCTCTGATGGTGATGAAGTATTAAAATACAAGACAAATCCGTTACTTGCTGATACTGACAACGATAAGTTAAACGATTACGATGAAATATTTGTTTACAAAACTGATCCAACAAATCGCGATACCGATAGCGATAAGATTTCTGATGGCGACGAAATACTTGTTTATAAAACTAATCCATTGAAAATTGACACCGATAATGATGGACTATCAGATTACGACGAGATATTTGTCTATAAAACCGATCCTATTAATTCAGATACTGACAACGATAAACTTACAGATGGTGATGAAGTATTAAAAGTCAAAACTGATCCACTAAATCCTGATACAGATGGCGATAAAATAATTGATGGAGAAGACGACTGCCCACTTGCTCCCGGTGTGCCTTCTGATGTGAAAGGCAAAAATGGTTGTCCTGAACCTCCAAAAATTGGAACAAAAACAGACTTCCCGGATATTCTATTTATTGTGAATACTGATTTGTTTAATTTCGAATACCCAGGAACAATTCGAAATCTTATGAGGTTACTTGAATACATTAATCAGTGCGATAGCTTGCAAGTATCAATTGAAGGGCATGCATCCGAAGAAGGAAATCCAAAGCGTAACCAGGGATTGTCTGATTTACGTGCTAAAAAAGTGCGTCAATGGCTAATAGAACAAGGTGTTTCAGAATATAAAATTGCAAGAACAATAGGCTTCGGTTCATCGAAACCGAAAATTCAAGAACCAAAGGGTGCTTCTCTGAAAAAAATATCTCGTGATGAACTTGAAAACATTCGTAAACAAAACCGAAGAATAACAATAGAAGTCGTTCGAACATGTGATTGAGAAAAGAGCTTCATTAATCAGTTGATATTTAACAAAAGAAAAATCCCCGAAAATTATCGGGGATTTTTCATTAAAATTATGGCTGATTTTTTCAAGATTATTTATATTCTTTAATTTCAATTTCGCCTTTAATACCGTAGTAAACACCTTCGGATAATGCTTGCATTTCATCTTCGCCAGGGTACAAATGAACTGGTGCAATAAATTTAACGTGTTCAGTTAAATATTCAGTAAGAGGCTTGGAACGAGCCATACCACCGGTTATCAGAATAGCGTCCACTTTCCCAGAAACTACTGGAGCAAGCGAACCAATTTCTCTTGCAACTTGATATGCCATAGCAAAAAATACTTTGCGGGCTTCTTCATCATTTTTTTCTAATGCCCGAATTTCAACTTCATATGCATCATTTGTATCAAGATATGCAACAAATCCGCCTTTCCCGGTAATCATTTTTTTTACTTCTTGTAGTTCATATTTACCAGAATAACAAAGACTTACCAAGTCGCCAACTGGCAACGAACCAGAACGCTCCGGTGAGAATGGACCATCTCCGTCTAATGCATTATTAACTTCAATCACTTTACCGTTTTTATGCAAGCCGACAGAAATACCACCACCAAGATGAACCACAATAAGTGTAAGTTCATTATAGTTCTTGGAATGTTCACGTGCAAAACGTCTTGCTACTGCCTTTTGATTTAAAGCGTGAAATATGCTTCTTCTTGGCAACAAAGGATGTCCCGAAAATCTTGCTAATTCATCAAGTTCATCTACTACAACAGGGTCTACAATAAATGCATTATCTTCGCAGCCAGCAGCTTTAGCAATTTCGTAAGCAATAAGTCCACCAAGATTAGATGCATGCTCTCCCTGTAAACCTTTTTTAAGGTCGTCTATCATTGTTTGATTAACCCGATACACTCCACCAGGAATTGGCTTGAGCAGTCCACCACGTCCAACTACGGCGTCAAAAGAATGAACATCAACACCATTCTTTTCAAGAAATTCTAAAATAACTTTTTTTCTGAAATCATATTGGTCAATAATTTTATTAAATGGTGATAATTCTTCTGTACTATGTTTTAAATTCTGGACAAAAACAGGATTTAAATCCTCATATACAGCTATCTTTGTTGAAGTTGAACCAGGATTAATTGATAATATTTGCATAATTACTCTCCTAATCAGAAATAGATGTTGATAATGCTATTGACATAAGTTTGCTTTTATCACTATCTGCTCGGGATGTAAGCACAATTGGACAGGCAGCACCAAGAATAGTTGCTGCAACAGTTGCTCCAGAGAAATATGTAAAACACTTATAGAGAACGTTGCCAACTTCAATATTTGGAACAAAAAGTAAATCTGCATCACCAGCAACAGGGCTTTCAATTCCTTTGTGTTGAGTTGCTTCGAGAGAAACCGCATTATCAAATGCTAATGGTCCGTCAATGATGCAGCCTTTAAGTTGCTTACGTCTGTTCATCTGAGTGATAATTGCAGAGTGTAGTGTATTTTCCATTTTGGGATTAACAGTTTCGACTGCACCAAGCAAAGCTACCTTTGGGCAACTAACACCGATTTTGTGAAATGCAGAAATTGCATTCCTCAAAATGGAAATTTTTTCTTCGAGAGTTGGGCAAATATTTTGAGCAGCATCAGTGAGTGCAATTACCTTATGGTATGCAGGCACTTCAAAAAATCCGATATGGCTAAGTAATTCATCTTTTCGCAAGCCTTGCTCACGGTTTAGCACTGCACGAAGAAAATCAGCTGTCGAAACAAGTCCTTTCATCAAAATTTGTGCAGCATTTTCTCTAACTAAGCCAACAGCTTTGCAGGCTGCTTTGGCTGGATCCTTCTCATCAATTATTTCAAAATGTGAAATATCCAATTTCAATTCATCAGCATAATGCTTGATTTTTTCTGTGTTTCCCACTAAAAGTCCATCGACTATTCCTTCTTTTTCAGCAGCAGTAATAGCTTGAAGAACAGGTTCGTCCTCTGCGGCAGCAACTACAACTTTGCGTTTAGGACGGCTTTTAGCAATTTGCAAAAACAAGTCTAAAGATTTGATTTCCATTAGTTTTTCCTAAATATATTTTGCAAAAATATCATTTCACACAAACAATAAATATACATTATAAGTCCATAATATAAAAGGAAATTCTTAAAATTTACCGGTTGTAATCGTTATAAATAATTCATAAATACTCAAAAAAATCGAAACAAGCGTAAAAATAAACAATCACGATTATAATTTATTTTGAAAAATAGTTAATATTTTGTAACTTTTCACAAGATTTTGGTTTTAAATAATAAGAAATATAATCTATTCGGAGTATTTATGAAAAAGTTCGTACTAATTTTATTATCGTTTGCATTTATCTTTTCATCCTGTAAAGAAGAAAAAGTAGCTCTCTCACCAGAAAGAATCAGAATTGAGAAAGACAAAGTATTGGAAACCATTAAAGCTTTTCACACAGCATACGAAAAGAAAGATTTTGGTGCTATGATCCCAACTTTGGCAGGTGAAGTGGTGTTTTTTGGAACTGATTCTGGTGAAGTGATTACTACTTTTTCAGATTATAAACAAAAAATGCTCGAACAATGGCAAGAATACGACTTGATGAAGTATGGTGAACCTTACGATGTCTTTATCGAAATGGATCCATATGGTAATTTTGCTTCGATAATTTATGGCGTTCAGTTATATGTTAAAAAGCAGAACTTTGAAAACACCTATCAGGTTAGAGCCGCAAGAACCTTACGTCGTGAAAAAGACAAATGGGTAATTGTAAGTGGTATTGTAAGTATTCCTCGTTCTCCATCAGAGTCGCTGACGGGCGCAAAAAACATTCAACAGTAACTAAATAACAAAATTCTTATCAAAAGAGGCTGCCTTTATGATAGGCAGCCTCTATTTTTTAGGTATTTGAAGTTTTTTATACGCTGAGTATTTCTTTCATATCTTGTTCGGCTGTTGTTATCGGTGCAATATTATATGTTTTTACAAGAAAATCAATAATTTCAGGTTCTAAAAATGCTGGAAGCGACGGACCAAGTTTAATGTTTTTGATACCTAAGTATAGGAGAGTAAGCAAAATTGCAACAGCCTTTTGTTCGTACCACGAGAGAATTAAAGAAAGCGGCAGACTATTCACGTCAGTTTTGAAGGCTTCAGCTAATGCTATCGCTATTTTAATAGCAGAATATGCATCGTTGCATTGACCAACATCAAGTAGACGAGGCAAACCAGCAACTTCACCAAATTCAAATTTATTGAAGCGGTATTTTCCGCAAGCAAGTGTCAATATAATTGTATTTTGGGGAGCACTCGTTGCAAATTCTGTATAATAATTCCTTCCGCTTTTTGCCCCATCACAACCTCCTATCAGGAAGAAATGTTTTATTTCTCCATTTTTTACTGCTTCAACGACTTTATCCGCAACTCCTAATACTGCATTATGAGCAAATCCAGTCATAGTGTATTTCTCTTCAGCATCTTCAATAAAACCTTCGCAAGCAAGTGCTTCTTCAATTAACTCCGAATAGTCATAATTTTTTATGTGACGAACACCTTCCCAAGCAACAAGTCCTGATGTAAAAATACGTTTTTTATAACTTTCGCGAGGTTTTTGAATACAGTTTGTTGTCATTAGAATTGCCCCAGGAAACTCTTCAAACTCCTTTTGTTGATCCTGCCAAGCTCCACCATAATTTCCGACAAGATGTTTGTATTTTTTTAGTTCAGGATAACCGTGTGCTGGCAACATTTCTCCGTGTGTATAGATGTTAATACCTTTACCTTCTGTTTGTTTAAGCAGTTCGTGTAAATCTTTCAAATCATGTCCTGATACTAAAATTGCCTTTCCTTTGATCGGTGTAATTCTTACTTTAGTTGGAACAGGATGTCCATAAGACCCTGTGTTTGCTCTATCAAGCAATTCCATTACTCGATAATTCAATTCTCCAACTTTAAGAGCCATCGGGACTAATTCATCGAGATTATGCTCGTAATTCATAAAATCGACAACTTCTATAATTTCATCAAGCAATTTATCATCTGTGTAGCCAAGTATATATGCATGGTCTGCATATGCCGCCAAACCTTTAATTCCATAAATAATTAATTCTTCCATCCCCGCCACAATACGTCCAACTTCTTCTTTACGCTTTTCAATTGAAATAGTATCTCCAAATTCAAGCATTAATTCATCATCATCTATAAATTGAAATTTCTCTGATTTGCGAATATGAGATATATCTTCTTCTGCATTATAATTTTTTCTCAATTCTTCAATCATTTCAGAAATTTTTCGAGTTACTTCTTTCACACGTGAAGCATCAAAATTGACATTAGTAACAGTTGTGAATAATCCTTCAATGATAGCAATTTTGTGTTCAAGACGTATTTGGCTGTTCCCTTTCATCTTGTTCACGTAATATGCAAGCCCTTTGATTGCAAACATCAAAACATCTTGAAAGATTGCGGTTTTGTTGTCTTTGCCGCAAACTCCTACATTAGTATGGCAACCACCTTTTCCTGTTTGTTCACATTGATAGCAAAACATTGATTTTCTCCTTAATTTTTAAATAAAATTTGTTTGTTTATTAGTTCACCTTCTACTGAAAGAATGTGTTCTTCAATTGTTAGATTTTGTTTGCCACTCATTCGGGCTGCTTCAACTGTAATGTAACTAAGTCCACCACAACAAGGAACTTCTATTCTTACAACAATAATTTTAGGTATTTCGTTGTGCTCAAAAATTGCCGCTAATTTGGGAATATATGGTTCTGTCCTATCAAGCTTTGGACAGGCAACGACAACACTTCTGTTCTTTATATATTCTTCGTGAACATTAGCACTTACTATTGGACCGCACGTAGACATTATTACCATTTCGCGTCCGTTGAAAAACGAAGCTATCGGATTTACCAAATGAAGCTGAACAGGCCATTGCTCTAATTGTGATGGTATTCTTTCTCTCTTATTTTCTAAAGATTCTGTTTTAGGTCGCTTGATTTCTCTTGCCATCGAACCCGGGCAACCACAAGCCATTGTATTTTTCTTGTCTTCCAGTTCGACTTTTACCCCTTTTTCTTTCAAATAATCCATTGCTTGATTAAAATAGAGCATTTCATTGTGATCTTTTAAATGCTTTAAGTGTGCTTCCAATACTTTCATAGAATTTTCATTCAATAATTTTTCGACTACTTTTATTTCATCATAAGCTTCTGCTTCACGTTCAATAACAGTTATTGCTCCTTCGGGGCATTCACCAATACATGCTCCAAGACCATCACAAAATATTTCGTTAATAAGCCGGGCTTTTCCATTAATAATCTGGATTGCACCTTCGTTGCAAGCAGTTACGCAAATACCACAACCGTTGCATTTTTCATCATCGATTTGTATTACTTTTCTTAACATTTTTTCTCCTTTTTATAATCAGATAAAAAAATCTGATATTAAAAACGAACTAAAAAATCTGATATTGTAAAAATAAAAAAAATTCCTGAATTTTTTCAAAACAGGAATTTTTTATTCGAGAATATTATTATTGTAATGAATTATCTACCGCCAGCAATTGAGATTCGAATATCTAATCCAACTTGTGTTGTATGGAAACCAGGTTGGGCGGCACCTTCGTTGAATGTTCCTTCGTATCGGAAGAATAAAGAAGCTGTAACGCGGTTACTCATCGAGTAACGTGCTCGAGGCTCAACAATAATCTGCTTATTACCCGTTAGTGTTCTACCATTTTTATTTTTCCCGGTAAAACTCGAACGGTCTAATACATCAAAAGTAGTATTTGAATTATCTTTAAAAGTAAATAGAAAACTATATTCCAAATCGTTTTGTAAACGAATACCAAAGAGAGGAAACTCGAATCCACGTTTCATATAGCTTGCTTGGGCTGTGATTTCGTTAGTAGTTTGCTTGGAAATTGTAGAACGTCCTGCAGCATTCAATTGATAGGATGTTTGCGACACCCATTTTATATTTGCCGTAAGTTGTCCATCGAATTTATCTTCATCAAAATTTGCTGTAACGCCAACTACTGGATTAAAACCATATTGCACAATTTGGTTCTGCACGGAACGGCCGTTATCTGTAGTAGAAGCGCTCTCCTGATAAGTCGAAGTATAAACGTGATCAACCGTAACTTTTTTAACATAATCTTTCCAGAAATTATATTTTTCGAGCCCTTCCCAACGAATCCCATAGTTCAGACTTGGCAAGAATTTACCAACTTTTCCACCAGTAAGTGAAAACATCTCAAGCCCTTCATAGAAAGATCTATTTAGTGCTTCAAGTAATTTCTGATTTTTGCTAACCGTATCAAGGTTGGAATTTATTATTCCTGCTTTCCTCTGATTATATAGTTCAACAACGTGTTCAATTGTATTATTGAATGGGTTGAAACCAAAAATAGTTGGAAAAGTAATAAATGTTCGATTAAATGTTTCGGTTACAATTACATTACGTGGATGTGGATGACCAAATTCATCAGTTTCAATAGTTTGATTTCTGTTGTATCCCTTAGAAGTTTTCCAATTGATATCGAGTGTTGCTCCTTCCCACAATGGACGTGATGTTCTCATTTCTAATGTAGAATTTTGAGCGAAATTTTCCTGTAGAACAGCATTTGGTGGACGTCTTCCTTTGCTTGTTTTGAAACCAAAATATGGGAATTTGTTGCTTCCAGTCATCTGAAAATCACCGTGTGGCGAACTAACTAACCCTAATTGGTATGGGGTAGATGGTCCAAACATTTCAATGCTCTGTCTTCCTAAAAAGTTTCTTGCCCAGACATTCGAAAGCCCTGTGCCACCAAATACACCTGGATTTTGTGCGGAATTTGTTTGATTAAATGTAAAGTCTAACTTTTCCCAATCTAAAAATATAGTTTTGAAGAATTTAGCTATTCCACCTAAATTATTGCTGCTACTTGTATCGGGCTGTCCGAAGCGACGACCTATTGGTTGGGATTTAATTCCAAACCATTCATCTGACATAGCTTTTAGTTTAATAGATTGATTTATTCGAATATTGTTGTTAAAGCCAGCTGATTTTGCAATATCTCGAATTGCTGGATCCTGCTGGAGCGGATTATTCCAATTGTATGTTGTATTGAAAGCACCAGAGATATCAAAATATGCAGCAATATTAGCAATTTTAGGTAAAATAGGTTTGAAATTGACAGAAAAATTTTGTGAATGTAAATTATTTTTTCCTAAATCAATAAATTTATCTTTAAAGAATATTTGCCTTGCAATTTCACTTCCAGTGCGTTGTCGTCCAAATTCATCTAATTCAAACGGGACAAGTGTCGAATTTGTAGCAAAATTATAATCAATTATTGGATTAATAAAGCCACCTTCGATAAGTTTCCAATTGAAGCCTGCTGTTCGATTTGCAGTAAAATCACGAATAACAGGGCTTGGAAAATCTAAAAATCTTGACTGCTCTGTTGCCCGCCGGCGGGACATATCAAGACCAGCAGTGAAATTTGATGGTAGTAAACTAATTTTCCAATTTTTATAAGAACCAAAAAATGGAGCGTCGCCTATCCATGTCAAAGGAGTAAATGTTAGCAATGCCGGAATAGGCAAAGCATACTGTAAATTCAAACGCCAAATCCAGTTGAAACGTTGCCTGTATAGCGAGGAACGTTCAAACTCCTGAGCGTAAGAGTAGCCAATAGTAACTCGGTTGAAAGTTTCGCTGATTAGCCAGTGTTGAATAGGAATTCCAAGTCGAACCCCTGTAAGTGCCCAGCTATCCTGCACTTTTAGTGATTGAGACGATGTTTTAACTTCCTGGGCTGCACGATTTGCATCTTCTTCTGATAATCCGGCAGCACGAGCTCGTTCATAGGCTGCACGGGCAGCTTCGTTTAAGTTTACATCAGAATTTGCTTGATACACAGGTTTATCGTTGAATTCTGCGTGTGTGTAAGTGATAGGCAGTTTCATTTGTGAAAAACTTTTTGGTGCAAATCTTTCAAGATTGCCATTCATCGAGATATTCCAGTTAGTTGAGTGCAGTCTGTTCCCGAAACGTTCCTCAATTCGGTGGAAATTTGGTTGATATGTGCTAAAAGTGGCATCTATTGAACCTAAGTCTGCAAGTTGCATATTAAAGCCGGCAACACCTGCCCAGTCATTCGAAGATTCTGGATCTAATAGGCGAAGTTCATTAATCCACATAGTAGTGGAAAGCTCTTGAAAAGCATCTGATGGATTTGCAATACCAATACCAAAAAATTGAACACGAGTAAGAATAGGATTTCCTTTTATTGCAAATGTAGCAAGTGGATCATTTGGGACTGGGAAAACTTGCTTACTCCATTGCAACGATGTATCTCGAATTTGTTTTATTGCAGTTAATTCCGATAGCTTTATTTCAATATCCTGCCATCCTTGTAACAAAGGTCTTCTGTATTCATAATAGTTAGCTGAATCTATTCCAAAACGAATTAATGCGTACGCTTTTGCTTTTGCACCTGCCACCATATTCGATGGCATTGAACCATCGCCGTGTATAAAAAATTTGAGCTTTTTATAATAGAAAATATCCATTGCGCGGAAAAATCTTACTGCCATTCTTTCTTCGCCCCAACGAAGATTACGCACCGATAAAGACAATGATTGTTCATTAAGCCGAATATCTTGTGTCGGATCAGGATTGTTCAGCAATCGAGGTGCTTTTACTCCCGGTGGCATAGTATAAAAGTCTGGTTCACCTGAATTTTCCCATAGATTTACAAATGAAACTGAAAGAACACTATCATTTGGTGGAACATCAGATAAATTGTGTGAACGCAGCCATTGAGAACCAACTAAACGCCAATCAGCTATTTCTCCACGAAATACTCCACCTTGAAAACGCAATCTCACATATTGAATATTGGAAAATTGAGGATTTCCAACAAACGATTTTGGTTTTCTGATAGGAATTCTATATAAATACCAGCCTTTTTCCGGATTACCGCCAACAATTTGAGGATTGTTATTAGGATCAGGTAAAATATCTACTTCATAAGTAAAATAAGAATTATCAAGGTTAATCTGTAATCCATTGTTTGGGTTCATTGCTTCTTTATCTGGAAATTGCCCTAATTCCGAAACGCTGGCATTACCTTCGAAATTGTTATAGAATTCAAAATCGGATTCACCTCTATCCTGATCGTTTTTATTGAAATTAAAACGATAATTATCTCTTGCCGGATCATTTTCTAAATTCAATGGATAAGGATATTCCTCTTTTTCGTTTTTATCGTCAGTTGCGTCAATTCCAACATCTTCACCGGGGTCTATTATATTGTTTGGGAAAGGATTGGCTTGTGTTATGCCATCTTCACTGTTTGGTATCCCATTAGGAATAATGTCTTCGCTGATTTGCCCCAAATCAATATACATTTTTGTGTTTCCCGGATCCCACTGCCCGACTCTCATCATAATTTCTATGTATTCGATATTTTCATTATCGAAATTGGTGTTGAAAGAAGAAAGCAAGCGGGTCATTCCAGCCCAAATTTTCGGTTTATTTTGTGGATTGGAAGCAAAATCATTATTAGGATCGTATTGCGGATTAATTGGATCTAAAAATTCTGGATTTTTATTATATATGCCTCGTTTTCCGTGCTCGAAAACAATATTGAGCGGATTAATATTCATCTTTCCTTGTTGATAAGATTTGTTTTTCGGATATACTTCACGTATAGGAACACGAGGAATAAAATATTGATACCAGAACATTTTAGCGCGGTAGTTGGTTCTGCCTTCTGCTGATGAATCAATAGAAATATCTTCTGGTGGGGCAGAATGTTGCCACTGGGATGGTATTAGTCCCAAAGGAATATATCTTTGTGCTCCTTCAAAATCATCAACATAAACTACTGGTAAATTATTGTCTGATGAAATTTCAGAACGCCTTTTATTAGGTTCAGGCATAATCATTGCCCATTCGCCTTTTAGAGACATTGATGAGGGTGCTTTTGTGTCGTAAAAAGGCAGTAAATCAAGGGCTTTTGTTAGCCAAGGTGCATTCCAGTTAGCTCGTCCATCGAAACCAAACATAAAGTTCGAAACAGGTTCATCTCCCAACCGGACTCTATCGATAACAGCAGATTGGTCGTAATACATCATAGTCATACCAAGTCCAGCATTGGCATTTCTGGATTTCCAAAGATTTAAGTCTGCTCTTAATCCGGCAAGTGTTTTAGTTGCAACATTGAAAATATCGTGCTGTTCATATTCTACTCTTAAATTTGCATTTGGAAGAGAGGCTCTTGGGTTTCTAATTGTAACAACACCAGAATAATAATCCACTACATAATCCTCATATTCCCGCAAAGGAACACCGTCCAGAGTTACTCTAACGCTATTTGGTGGGAGTGAAAATGCATTTAAAGCAATTCTATTTGTTTGCCGCCCTGAAACTTCACCGCTTATGACAAATCTATCTCTTGCTGTATTTCTTCTGGCAGCATCGTATGTGGTATCGTAAACTTGGTCGAAAGTGTATATTTCTGCTATTTCGGGTGTTCCCAGTTTTCCAAAATACCGCCTTAATCCATCGGAGAATGGCTTAACGTGCGGCAAAGTGATTTCGCCGCGAATTGGATCAAAAAACGGTGGTCTCAGATCAAACTGCCCATCAGGAGGCACTGCACCAGTAGAATTATTGACTTGGTCGACACCAAAAATTGTAACTAATTTATCTGTTGCACCTTCTATTAAGTCAGTCGAATCATTTGTTTGTCTAAAATACCATATCCCAATTTTTGTTTCCGAAATATTAACATTTGAAGCATTTATTGAATATTTGTTTTTCATTTGCCTGTCCCAAAGGATTTTGTATCCAGGGACAAGGTTGGGACGATATATAAGCTTGAGAATTAAAGTATCACGTTCACCCACCATATCTGAAAATTTTCCATAATAAATGTCGTCGTTAGGATCGGGAGTTTCTCCCTCGATACGGTAAACAACACCATAAGTGCGATCCTGACGTAAGTTATAAATCGTTAAGGTGCCAAGATTATAATCGATATGGTATTTTGTAGAATCAAGCAAAATAAATCTGCCTCGTTCTACTAAACCAGCCTGAATAGGTCTGTTCTTATCGGCAGATGTCCAGTCTTCACCCTGTCTTAGCTTTTTGCCGGGCAAATCAGCAATAGCAACGGCATTAGCTACAAGTGGATTCGAAATTTCAGTTATTGCTTCCCAAACCTCGATTTGCTTAATTCTAAGATTTGCAGCACTTTTAGGAATGATAGGTGTTGTGTTTTTGAAATATTCATTATATACTTCCCAATAAGCAGTATCTAAAAAGAAATGATTTTTTGCGTAATCATAAGGACGTATTGAGAAATACTGCTTGCTTGCTCCACCACGAACATCAACGTATTTTCTTTGCCCACGTCTTTGAGAAAACACTGATTTCAAGAACAAAGGCCCAAACTGGAAATCTGCTCTAACTCCAAATAATGCACTGCCTCCTCCAATTAAAGTTGAAGGAATTTGAAAATCAATATTTCCAAACTCTAACTTTTTAATTATATCGTCGTCCTCTCCTTCGTATGCAACTTTAAACTCATTTTCATATTCGAACTGACGACGAGTATTCCAATTTGTTCCTAATCGTAATTTATCACCAATCTGACCCGTAACATTAACTCTAATATCCTGTTGGAAAATAGGGGATGATTGCGATTGCCCAAAAGAAGATACAGTCCCTAAATTTTGAGAATCCCACCGCCAACCTATTCTCAAATTCACTTCGCCATTAACATTGATACTTACTGTTGGTTTTCCAAAAATACTTGAAATTGGGCTTGGGGGAATAGGTATTGTAAGTCCGGTAGATTGACCAATTAAAGCGGCAAGATCACCACCTGAAAGTGCTTTCTTCAAGTCGTAACTTGTTGTAAGAGAATCCCAGATTTGATGTTGTATATAGTTTTTTCTCTGCAAAAGAAATTGTTCAAAGTCTACAGGATATGTATTATTAACGACAGTTGAATCGAAAAGTTCGGTATATCTGAATTCATTCAGTGAACTATCCAAAAAAGCAGTTGATGTTATATAGTTTGGTAATTTCTGGCGATAATAAATATTTCTGTCAATTTCTGGGGCTTTAAGAATTTTCAACCTCTCCTGTTGAACAGTGTCTCTGCCAAAAATCATTGAGTCGTAGATTTCAATATCGTCAAAGTTATATCCAAGTGCATAAAATAAATTAGGCGAAAGCAAATATAAAACAGGAAGAAAAGAGTTGTTTATTTGAATTGATTTGTTTGAATTCTGAGCGAAAGATTGAAAAAATGCAAGCAGGCTCACACCAAGGATTATTTTTGCAACAGTTTTTTGCTTAAAATTGCCCAACTTTCTTTTCAAAATTGTTCGTAATAATTAATTAACAAGAAGTAAAAAATGTTATTACACTTTACATAAATAAAATTACAAGTTACAAAAAAGTATAAACTTAATAAAAGCAAATTAAGTAGTCTGGGCAATATTCAATAACAATTCTGCATTTGTCCAACATATAACAAAGAACATTATTGCATACCTACAAATGTGTAGATACGCTTAATCTATGCAAATTCGCACCATCTCCATATTGAGAAAAGCCATAATCAATGTTAAAGTCTTCAAGGACTATCCCTAATCCGCCACTGAAACCTGTCATACCTTTATCAAAAGTGCTCGCAATTTTTGAACGAATATGGTTATTATAACCAACTCTTAATTGTAAATATCTGCCTAAATATATTTCTCCACCAAGTGAAAAATTTCTAAACTTACTTATGAAATTTTTAGATTTATCTGCAAGGTGATGAAAATTAATATTTGCTAACAACGGCAATCCGCGCAATCTATGATTGGCACCTATGCGAACATCTAATGGCATATTTTCTTTACGTCCTTCCAAAGTGGAAAGTTGAGTGCCTGCGTGCAATATGCTGAATGCTAAGTTTGAACGTCCATCGGGAAGCAAATAGATTAATCCCGCATCAATAGCCATTGCCGAAGTCGAAGCTTTTTCTAATGAGAGATAAGCAAATTTTAATGTAACACCATAGTAAAGATTAGTATCGAGAGTATTTGTATAAGATACGCCAAACATCAAATCGTTTGCTGAAAATGAGCCGGGAAGTTTATTTCCATCGCTATCATAATAATCAAATGATCCATAAGAAGTAAAAGACGCACTTCCGGCTAATCTGCCAATATTATCAAAATCGTGAATATATACTAAATTTCCACTATTTACATCAAGAATGTGTTTTGTAAAGCTAAAAGAAAAATTGTTGCTTTCTATTGTCGAAAGTGTTGCCGGATTGTAAAAAACAGCGCTTGGGTCGTCAATTACTGATGCAAAACTACCACCAAGTGCGGCTGCTCGGGCACTCGCGATATTCCTCAAAAAATTAAAAGGTGTATTATCTGCATAAACAGCGACATTCATTAAAAGAAAAACAACAAAAACTACTTTTTTCATAAATCATCCAAATAACTTATGCAATTACGCAGAAAGTTTGATTTTATTGATAGCGTCTATAAATACTTTTGGCGGTCGAACTGGTTTCATAGTCTCTTTGCTCATAAAACAATGAGTGGTAAATCCTTCGCAAATGAGTTCGTTATTACGTGTAATTCTATACTGAAATTTCAGAATTGGCTCTAATTGCCATTCCAACGATGCTTCTATGTCAAGCAAATCGTCGTAATATGCTGATTTGACATACTTCAAATGACTTTCCACCAAAGGCAAATAATAACCATATTGTTCTAATTCTGCGTAACTTAAATTAAAATGCCGCATCAATTCAACGCGACCTACTTCGAAATAAGTAAGATAGTTGCCGTTATATACAAATCCCATTTTGTCTGTTTCAGCATAGCGAACTCTAATTTGAGTTGTATTTTTCAAATAAATTTTATTCATTTTCTTTTTTCAAAGTATTTTCAAAAATTTCAATTAATCTTTCAAAATCATCAATAGAATAAAAATCAAATTCAATAGTGCCACTTTGTTGAGATTTAGGAGTAATTCTAACATTTGTTGCAAACAAATGCCGCAATCTATTTTCAATTTCTTCCAATTGCAATGCACTATCTTTTGGAAGAATGTCTTTTTTATCCTTTTGCGGAGCAATGCGTTTGCCATCGATTGTAAACTTGACCTTACCTTTTTGAATATCGCGAACGAGCATTTCTGTTGCACGAACAGACAATTCCTTCTCAAGGATTTCATTCGTTGCAGCAATCATCTTGAGTTGGTCGTCGAGTGAAAGTAATGTGCGGGCGTGTCCCATAGAGAGCTTTTTCTCACGAACCAATTCTTGTATACTTTCGGGAAGTTTCAGTAACCGAAGGAAGTTTGTTACCGTCGAACGATCTTTCCCGACACGTTCGGCAACTTGCTCTTGTGTGTAGTTGCATTCTTCGATAAGTCTGTTGTAGCCGTGAGCAATTTCAATGGGATTTAAATTCTCACGCTGCACATTTTCGATGAGAGCGATTTCGAGCATTTGCTTATCGCTAACATCATCAAGCACATAAGCAGGGATTTGCTTCAGCCCGGCGGCTATTGATGCTCGAAGACGACGTTCACCAGAAATAAGTTCATACCCGTTAATTGAATGCCGAACGGATATTGCCTGTATTACACCGTGTTTTAATATCGAGTTCTTTAATTCTTCCAACGCTTCGGGAGCAAAATCTCGTCGCGGTTGATAAGGATTACGTTTTATTTTGTCAATATCAATAAATGATACTGTGCCTTTTACTACATCTTTGCTCTCATTTTCAGATGTAATTTTGAAACCTTTGTCTTTGTTGAATTCAACAGAAGGAATCAAAGCCCCCAAGCCTTTGCCTAAACCGTGCTTAACTTGAACTTTTTTAGTATTTTTATCTTGTTCTTGTGGCATTTTTTCAAGCTTTATTTATTGATAGAATTTCGTTTTAAAATTTCGGAAGCAAGTTCGAGATAATTTGCTGCTCCTGAACAAGTTGCATCATAAAGGAGCACAGGTTTCCCGTGAGAAGGTGCTTCTGATAGCCTTACATTTCTTGAGATCAAAGTATCAAAAACTTTTCCATCAAAATGTCGTCGAACTTCTTCGACAACTTGGTTGGATAACCGCAGCCGGGAATCATACATTGTTAGCAGCACACCTTCAATATCGAGTTCGGGATTAATATGCAACCTGACTATTGAAATAGTATTAAGTAATTGTCCCAGCCCTTCCAAAGCATAAAATTCGCATTGGACGGGAATAAGCACTGAATTAGCAGCTGAAAGAGCGTTAAGAGTAAGCAAACCGAGTGAAGGAGGACAATCTATTATTATAAAAGCATATTTATCGCGGACTTTTTTTAAAACATTTCTAAGAACAAGTTCACGGTCTTCTAAATTAACCATTTCAATTTCAGCACCAACTAAATTTATGTGAGAAGGTAGAAGATCCAAATTTGGCATCTCTGTTTTCAAAATAGCTTCCTCTGGGGGAAGTTCATTCACGAGCACTTCGTAAATTGTATTGTCAAGCTGCTTTGTGTCAAATCCAATCCCACCCGAAGCATTTGCCTGAGGATCAATATCAACAAGCAGAACAGGCATATCGCTTGCAGCAAGCGAAGCAGCTAAATTAATAGAAGTGGTCGTTTTGCCAACACCACCTTTTTGATTTGCAATTGTTATTATTTTTCCCATTTTTAATAATTCCAGATTTCGCCAAATTTAATATTAAAAAAAGTAATTGCCGAAAGCACAAGGCTATGACGAATTACTCCATATTCTATCAATGTTCGGATTTCTTTTAAAGGCACTAATTTTACAGAAATGAGTTCATTTTCGTCAAATTTTTGTTCAAATTTCTTTTCGCAGTCAAACCATACATAGTGATAACATTTATTTCCAAGAAAAGCAGGATTGGGCTCGACAAATCCAACTAACTCTGCTTCAATCAATCCTGAATATCCTGTTTCCTCTTTACATTCACGTTCAGCAGCATTTCTTGGATCCTCGTTGGTTTCTATGAGACCGGCAGGAATTTCAAGCGAAATATCATCTGTTCCGTGCCTGTATTGTTCCACCAGCACAAGTTCTTTATTTGAAGTTATTGGTAGAATATTAACCCAATTTGGTGATTTTAGTGCAACAAATTTCGACTTTGTTTGTTTTACTGGGTGAATCCTCGTATAATAATATAAATCGAAAATCTTGTAATTTCCTACGTATTCTTCTCCAACAGTTTCCCAGCGACAAATATCCATATTCTATGAATAATCAAGTTATAAATAGCAAAAATAAGTAAATTTTTTAAGCTAATCAAATTTACGAAAAAACGAGTTTTAATAAATAATTTTCAATGAAATATTTAATTATAAATTATTGATTTCTATAACTTGTTGGGAGCCGTCGCTCATATTTTTGAGAACTACTGAATTTTGTTTTAATTCGTCTTCTGCAATAATAATAACAAATGGAATATTTAGTTTACCAGCTTCCCTCATCTGTGCTTTCATTGAGCGCCTTTGAATATCACAAGTGACCTTTTTGCCACTAAGACGTAATTTTTCGGCGATTTTGAAAGCAATATTTGAATAATTTGGATTAGCAGATACTATATAGTAATCCGCTATTATGCTTGGAGCAGGAATTTTGCCAATGCTTTCCAAAATCAAGAGAAGTCGTTCAACACCCATTGCAAATCCAACAGCTGGAGTTTCTTTCCCTCCAAGTTGTGAGAATAGACTATTGTATCTGCCGCCTCCACCAAATGAATCTTGTGCACCGAGACTATTATGCTGAAGCTCAAATACAGTATGACTGTAATAATCAAGACCACGAACAAGCCGGGGATTGATTTTATATGGGATGTTAAGATAATCTAATATATCAAGAACTTTCTGGAAATGCTCACGGCTCTCTTCATCTAAGCAGTCGAGTATATTCGGTGCATTGGCGATAATTTCTCTATCTTGCTCATCTTTCGAATCAAGAACACGAAGAGGATTGGTTTCCAATCTGTTTTTGCTTTCAGCAGAGAGATTATTTTTATTTGCAGAGAGATATTTTACTAAGATTTTTTTATATTCTGAACGAGTATTTTCATTTCCTAAAGTGTTAATTATTAGTTGATAATCATCAATACCAAGTGATTTGCAGAAAGTAGCAGCAAGATGAATAATTTCAGCATCGCTTTCAGGATATGGTGAAGAAATGCACTCAGCACCGAATTGATGAAATTGACGTAATCGTCCTTTTTGCGGACGTTCATATCTAAAAAAAGGACCGAAATACCATAAACGTGAAATTGCCTGCTGCTGAATAAGAGAATTCTGGATAACGGCGCGCACAAGTGCAGCGGTCATTTCTGGACGTAAAGTGATCGAATCTCCTCCACGGTCAGTGAATGTATACATTTCTTTATTGACAATATCTGTTTGCTCACCAACCCCACGAGCGAAAACCTCAGTTTTTTCGAAAATTGGCGTGCGAATTTCTTTATAACCGAATAGTTCAGATACTTTTTTTGCTGTTTCTTCTACATAATACCAATGTGTAATCACTTCGGGGAGAATGTCCTTTGTTCCTCGAATCGCTTGTATCATAGTTAACCCTTATTTTGTGAAATGATAAAGAGAAATACCAACAGAAACCGAAACATTAAGTGATTCTGCCTGACCGTAACCCGGAATTTTGAAAGTAGAACATAAAATTTCTTTTACTTCTGGCGAAATTCCCTGCGTTTCATTCCCAAATACCAAACCAAATTGCTTGGGATGTTTGATTGAATCTATTAAATTATCTGAAGCAATATCAGCACCGAAAATTTTTACTTTTGGAAAATGTTTTTGCAAAAATTCAACTAAATTATCTGTATAAATAACATTAATTCGAAAAATTGATCCCATCGTTGAACGAACTGTCTTTGGATTAAGTCCGTCAACACCTGCATTTCCAATAATCACCTGATTAATTCCAAACCAATCGGCTGAGCGAATAATTGTTCCTAAATTACCGGGGTCTGATACTCCATCGAGAGCAATAAATGATTCTTTTGGTAGAATTTTCTGTTCAAGAGTATTTACAACTGCTAAAATTCCTTGTGGAGTTTTTGTATCGCAAAGCTGATCAAATTGATGTTTGGGAGCAGTATAAACAGCAACCCCTTTTTCATTGAATTTATTTGCTAAATCGATAATGCTGCTTGAAGCTGATTCTCTAACAACAAGAAATTCAGCTTGAAATGAACTTTTTAGAAGTTCTTCTACGAGTTTTTCTCCTTCTGCAACAAACAATCCGCGTTCATCGCGCGTTTGCTTATGATGTAGCGTTTTGATAAACTTCCTCAAACTTTGTCCGATGGGTATTGCGTAGTGCATTTTTATTACGTAAATTGTAGTTCAACTAATTTTTTGCAATTTAATTTTTTTTGAACAATTATTCAAGTCATAATAGGTTATTTATGAATATTTATAAAATTTTACAAAAAAAAAGAGACAAACTGGAATTAACACAAGAAGAAATTTCTTTCTTTGTTCAATCAACGATTGATGGCAACATTTCTCGGGAGCAAATTGCTGCTCTTTTGATGGCAATTTGCATCAATGGGATGTCTGAAGGGGAAACTTTTGCACTTACTCAAGCAATGCTATATTCCGGCGCTCAACTTGACTTCCGATATATTGGAAAACCAGTTGCAGATAAACATTCAACTGGGGGAGTAGGCGACAAAATTTCACTCATTTTACTTCCAATCTTATTATCGTTTGATGTAGTAGTTCCTATGATTTCTGGACGTGGGCTCGGTCATACTGGTGGCACAATTGATAAACTCGAATCTATCATTGGTTACAAGGTGAATTTATCGCAAGAAGAAATGAAGCATCAGATGGAAACAATTGGAGGAATGATAGTTGCCCAATCCGAAGACATTGCTCCAGCTGATAGAATAATTTATTCAATAAGAGATATAACCGCAACTGTGGAATCTGATACCTTGATTACTGCTTCGATATTGAGCAAAAAATTAGCTGAGGGATTAGATGCACTTGTGCTTGATTTAAAAATCGGCAGCGGAGCGTTCTACCAAACATTTGAACAAGCCAAGAATTTAGTTAGGCTAATGGAAGCAGTTTGCAGTAATTTCGGTGTCCGTTTTCAAGCGATACCTACAAATATGAATAATCCTCTCGGGAACTATGTTGGCAATTGGCTGGAAGTTGTCGAAGTGCAGAATTGCTTGCGTGGCGATTTCCCGGAAGATCTTAAGGTTATTACTTTCGAACTTGCAAGCGAACTATTAGTGATGTGCAACATATTTGAGAATAAAATAATAGCTATTAATGAGATTGAAAATGTGCTCGCATCCGGAAGAGCATACGATAATTTCCTTCGCTGGATTGCGTCGCAAGGAGGAAATATCCCATTGTCTGAAAAAGAATATGCAAATACACCGATTTATATTGTAAGCTCAGAAAGAGATGCAAAAATCAAAGGTTTTCAAACAAAAGAAATTGGCTATGCTGCAATTGAACTCGGTGCTGGAAGAAAAGTTGCAAACGACCAAATTGATTTTGCAGCAGGCATAAAGCTATTGAAAAAAAATGGTGATTCTTGCGTAAAAGAAGAACCTATCGCGGTGCTTTTTGCTCGGGATAAAGCTAAATTTGAAACTGCAGAAAAAATGTTCAAAAATGCCATTATTTGGGAAAATTAATGATAACCCTTTGATAAAGTCCGAATTGTTGATAATTTTGTTTTATTTTTAGGTGAAGAAATGAATATCACAGTCATTGGAGCTGGGAAAAGCGGCCTCGAAGCAGCAAAATTAGCAGTCAAAAAAGGTGAGAATGTGTTCTTAACCGAAAGTAAAATTCCTGCAAATTCTGATTTATTAAAAAAAGAACTTGAAGACTATAACATAAATTTTGAATTGGGTGGACATACCGAAAAAGCCTTGAATAATTGTGATTTAATCATTACTTCTCCGGGTGTTCCGCCTCATTCAGAAATTATTCATCGTGCTGAAAGCTTAGAAATTCCAATAATTAGTGAAATTGAATATGCTTATCAATATTTGAAAAATCCAATTATTGCAATAACCGGAACAAACGGAAAGACGACAACCACGTCACTTACAGCATATATTTTAAATAATTCCGGCAAAAAAGCCGTTGCAGCAGGCAATATTGGTAAGCCACTTGCTTCTCTTGTAGATAATATCGAAGATGATACAATAATTGTAGCGGAACTCAGCAGTTTCCAACTTGACCGCTGCTATAAATTCAAACCAGATGTTGCTGTAATTTTAAACATAACACCTGACCATTTGTATTATCACGGTTCTATGGAAGAATATATTCAGGCTAAGTATAAAATTTCTTTGCAACAATCTCCCGAAAATTTACTAATTTTAAATGCAGATGATAGTGCAACTATGGGGATTTTGCCATCTACAAAGGCAAAAGTTGCTTTCATCTCGCTCAAGCCTGTGGTGCGGGGGGCATATTGCACCGATGGTTTGATAAAATTAGTTGAGCAGCATAACGAGGAGGAACTAATTTTGGCAAGTAAACTTGGATTGCCGGGCGTTCATAATACCTACAATTCTATGGCAGCAGCGCTTGCGGCACGCGCTTTTGAAATTCCCAATGAAAACATTCGTGATAGTTTGATGACATTCCGTGGTGTCGAACATCGATTGGAATTTGTTCGCACAATCGACGGAGTAGATTTTATAAACGACTCCAAAGCAACAAATATTAACGCTGCTTGGTTTGCTCTTGCGAGCTATACGAGACCAATTGTATGGATTGCCGGCGGCAGAGGAGACAATAATGATTATTCGCAGCTAAACGAAATTGTTCAAAAGAATGTAAGCAATATTATATGCATTGGCGAAGAAAAACAAGCAATATTTAATCATTTTTGTGCAATGAAACGCTGTATTCAAGTTGATACATTGCTTGATGCTGTTCTGGAAGCAAAAAAAGTTGCTCGTGCAGGAGAAGTTGTGCTATTTGCGCCCGCTTGCAAATCTTTCGATATGTTTATAAATTTCGAACATAGAGGCGAAGAATTTAAACGAATCGTTAATTCATTGTAAGTCTGTTTGAACAAAAATAATTATAGATTATTTATAAATGGTGGATATTTCCACCATTTATTTTATTCATCAAGTATTCCTGTTTTTTTATTATTATTCAATTTTCTTACAAAGACTTCATTTCTAACCAGTATTATTATAATACTTTATTATTTATTTGAGATAAATTATATTTGTATTTTACTGATTATTCTATATTTTAAATGTTAGAAACATTAATCGAAATAATACAGAAAATTCCACCGTTTTGGATATTAATAATTGCTTTTGCAGTTACATACATTGAAAATATTTTTCCTCCTTCACCATCAGATGCGGCACTTGTTTTTATGGGGGCACTTGTAGGAACCGGAACAGTTGGCTTCCTGCCTTTGCTGCTTTTTGCCACAATTGGTTCGACTTTAGGTTTTATAACGATGTTTGTATTAGGTGTTCGCTTCGAGATGAAATTTATCGAAACAGATAAATTAAAATTTATCTCGAAAAATGCTTTGTTGAAAGTCGATGATTTATTCAAAAAATGGGGATATTGGCTGATCGTTGCAAATCGTTTTTTATCAGGAACACGAGCTGTCATTGCTTTTTTCGCGGGGATGAGCTTGCTTTCGTTCAGAAAATCTACTGTATTGTCTTTTTTTAGTGCATTGCTGTGGAATTTTATCTTGATTTACTTAGGATATATTTTTGGGGATAACTGGAAAAAAGTTGATGAGTATATGACTTTATATGGATATATTTTAATTCCTGTTGTAGTTGTTCTTGTTGCTGCATATTTTATTTATTCATTTATTCAGAGTAAGAAACAAAATGCAAATTCCTGATATAGATTTAAAAGATTTTGACTACGAACTCCCGAAAGAAAAAATTGCATTGTTCCCGCTCGAAGAGCGTGACCAAAGTAAATTATTGATTGCTGATTGCAAATCAAAAAAGATAGAACATAGCATTTTTTCAAATATTAGTGATTATTTACCAGATAATTCGCTGATTATTATTAATTCTACAAAGGTTATACAAGCCCGTATATTTATGTCGAAGCAGACAGGCGGAAAAGCAGAATTGCTATGCGTCAATCCGATTTCACCTTCTTCAGACCCCCAAATTACAATGTCCTCAAAAAATAGCTGCGTTTGGGAGTGTATTATTGGTGGAAGAAATATTCAGGAAAACTCCAGATTATTCACTAAGGATAATCAATTATCGGCAAAAATATTAAAGCGGTATGATAATTATGCGGTTGTAGAATTCGATTATTCTTCAAGTTATACCTTTTCTGAAATATTATCGAAAATCGGGCAAATACCTCTTCCGCCTTATATTAATCGTGATACAACTGAATTAGACAAAGACCGTTATCAAACAGTGTATAGCAGAATGGAAGGCTCGGTTGCTGCCCCTACCGCTGGATTACATTTCACTGATAGAGTGATTTCTAAACTGAAAGAAAAGCATATCTTATTTGATGAAGTAATACTTCACGTTGGTCCTGGAACTTTTGTTCCAATCGAGAAAAGTGTTGCAGAACACAAGATGCACAAAGAACAGTTATTTGTTTCAATTGCTACTATCGAAAATATTCTTTCTGCAATTAAAAATAAATCGAAAATAATCTCAACTGGCACTACTTCTCTTCGTACACTCGAAACTTTGTACTGGGTCGGCGTAAAAATTTTTTACCGAAATTTCGATATTCATAGTAATCTACTATTAAGCCAATTCGAACCTTATCAATTATCACACAAATACCAGGAAATTTCATTTGAGCAGTCTATGATTGCAATTCAGGAAAAACTTTTGCAAGAAAAAAGGTCGTTTATTTCAGGAAATACAGAGCTTTTCATTTTGCCGGGTTACCAAATTCGAACAGCTGACGGACTAATTACGAACTTTCATCTGCCAAAGAGCACACTGCTACTACTCATCAGTGCATTTGTTGGCGGAAGCTTCTGGAAACAGATTTATGACGAAGCTCTAAGAAATAATTACCGCTTTTTAAGTTATGGTGATAGTTCCTTATTGATGAGATAATATTTAGAATGTTTCGCGATTTATTCTAAGTAATTTTGCACTTTCAAAAAAAAATTAATAACTCCTATTAAGTATTTTATTTCTTCTTGTAGAATACTAATTCAATATAACATCAATTATTAATAATATTTCAAATTATATCAAAAACAAATAAGTTGCTACTTTCGCTGCAACTTATTTGTTTTGTAATAATAAAATCAAGATTGTTTTTGGGAAATATCTGGTATTTGATTAGTAGATAACCATCGGCATTAATTTCCCTTGTAAGGCATACCCTTTATTATCCATACTGGTGCTGGTTTGCCTAAAACATAATGGTCAAAAAATTCTTTCATCTTTATTGAATAATCAAGCTTATTTTGATACCGTCGAGGATGGTGTGGTTCGTTTTCGTATTGCAAAAATATTGCGTTTTTCCCAAGCCTACGATATGCCATATATAGCTCTATTCCTTGTTGCCAAGGCACAGCTTCGTCTATATCTCCAAACATTATTAAAAGCGGTGTTGTGGCTTTATTGACATTGAAAATAGGGGAGTTACGTATATAATTATCCAAACTATCCCATAATGTGCCACCAATTCGGCTTTGCTGAGCCTCGTATTGAAATTGTCTGGTAAGTCCTGATTCAAGTCGTATTTGCCCATACGCACTTGTCATATTCCCGACTGGTGCACCTGCGCAAGCCGCTTTGAAAAAGTCTGTCTGTGTTGCAATAAATGCTGTTTGGTAGCCGCTCCAGGAATGACCTTGTATGCAGAATTTCGAAGAATCTGCAATACCAAGATCAATAAGCCGCCTTGAACCGGTCATTATTGCATCTAATGCGTCAAATCCGGGATTTCCAATGTAGTATTTAATATCAGGCAGAAACATTATATATCCCGAAGAGTTATATACTTGTGGTATCGGGCGATGAGAAAGCATCGGCGGATTAAAATTATAAGTTCTATCCGAAAATCTTTCATAAAAATATACATATATTGGATAACGCTTCTTTGGGTTGTAGTTGTATGGTTTGATAATAAATCCGTCCAAACTATCTCCACGCGAATTTGCCCAACGGATAATCTCCGTTGTTCCCCATTCATATTCAACTATTTCAGGATTGGCATCCGTGATTTTTCTTTTATCAGTAAAATTCAAATTTGAGGTTATCCAATAGTCAGGATACTCAACATAATTTTCTCGTGTGTACAATATCTTATTATTATAACGCGGTTTCCCAATTACTGTGAATTTCTTTTCTGTTTCAAGCAAATTTGTTCTAAGTTCTTTATTTTGAAGTATAAAAGTATAAATGCCTTGAACTTTTGTATAATTATTGTATCCTTGCAAAATTAAAGTATCAGTTTCTAAGTAATAATCCTTGTCCGCCCAAATATTGCGAATTCGAAAACTAACCTTTTCTTTTTTACCTGCTTGATTAGTTAAATTGTATCCGGAACCACTTGCACAATCAAATTTCCACAAATCATACCAATCATAAATTACAAATGCATTTCCACTATCGAGCCAACAACCAAATCCATTTGAAGGAACGTTACTCGGCATATCGAACTCAATATCGAAAAATTTGCCATCAAGATTCTCAGTTATGTTTCTTGCAATATTGTTGGAAATATCATATAAATACCAGTTTTTTTGATTGTAATAAACAACATACTTACCATTTGGTGATAAATAAGCATTTTCTTCAATTCGTCGCTGAATGATTTTTTTCTCTCCATTGTCAAGGTTTACCAAATAAAGGTCAAAAAAATCTCCATACCACGTTTTTTCTTTGTAATAAGGTGTTTCGCTGTAAGCTATAGTAACATTATTGTTTTTGGGAACAAATACTCTATTGACTGTGCTATCACCAAGTTGGATAAATGTGTTTTTTCTTAAATCAAACACACTCAAAAAATATCTGTCTTTGAACTTGTTCCAGCTAATCTTTTGATTAGACATTATCAGTGGGTCGTCCCAGTGCCAAAGAGATAAATCAGCTCTCCTGGCAATACTATCAATATTGAAAAATGTTGTATCGTTATAGTTCGAAAAATCTTGTTTGGTGTCATATTTTTCGGTAATCGGTTTTATCCCGAAGAACAGTTTGCTGCCATCACTGCTCCAACTAATATCATTAACTTGTGGAATATAGTAGTTGCTTGTAATTGTTTTTGGTGTTACAATTTCACTCGATTTTGCTTTATCCCATATATATATTGAATAGTCTTTTGCTTTTCCGTTATTATCAAGTATAGCAAAACAAAAAGCAAGTTTCTGAACGCTTTCTTTCCAAGCTAAGTTGCAAATATGAATATTATTTTTAGAAATTATCTCATATTCAGGTGCAAAATCTTCATTTAAATTTCTGTAATATAACCCATCACCATTCCCAGATTTTGTCGATATTGAATAAAAAACATAATTGCTCAAACTATCAAATAAGAAGTCAGTTACATAATCAATTCTTATCTCTGTTCCACTTTGTAAATGACGTAAGTTTAGCTGAGACCCAACAATTTTATCTTTAAGTTTCTTGTCTTTTTCATCACTTCCTTCATACAAAAATGCTAACCATTTGCCATCGTTCGAAAATTCAAACGATTTTACTGTTTCTCTTTCGACTATTCGTCCATTTGACAAATTCATTATTCCAAACTTGTTTTTGGGCTTGTCCTTTTTGCCGGCATTTTCAATTTCTATTTGTTTTGGAAGTATTTCGAATGCTGCCCAATCTGTTTTAGGCGACAATTTTGGCTTGGAGCCATTTTCATATGTGAATTTTATTGTATCTTCGAGAGATTGAATAAATAGCGTGCGGTCTCCACGATCCGGAACTAATGTATAAGCAAGCCATTTTCCATTTTGCGATAAGCTTGTTTCCCTGATTAATTTGAACCTCATTGCATCTTCGAAAGTATAAGGTTTCTTTTTTTGTGCTAAAAGAGTAAATGGAATAATACATAATAATACTGCTAATACAAATTTAGTTGCTCTTTTCATCCTGTAATCCTATTTTGTTAATTATTTTATTTCAAAATAAAAAAAATCGTTGTATTTTAAAAGTTAGTCTAAACAAATTTATTTGAAAATGAAACAAATTTATTATGTTGGGATCGCTCTTTTCTTAGGAATACTAATTATTTCATACTATTCTTATATTTCCTTCCGAAAATTAAATGAGAATATTTCTCCAATAATTTTTAATGAATTAATTAAGCCTTATTCAAGATTAATTATTGATGGTGATTATCAAAAGGCATATGAAAATTATACTACTCATAGCTACAAATCGAAGCACAGTTTCAGTGAATACAATTCTGCTCAGATAAATAATAAAAATCATTTCGGTGAACTTCTTGAAATGTCTCTTACTTCTGGAATTTTTATTAAAATGGCTGACAAAGAAAACAAATGGATTTATCGCGGAACAATTAATTATAAGTGCTCAAAAATTAGCAGTAAGTTTACAGTCGATGTCGCTATAGAAAATGGTGTGTATAAAATTGCTCAAACTTATCCAAGTCAGCTCAGTTTTATTAAAATGAAATCTATGATTTATTAGTTTGCAACCTTTAAGCCAACTATACCAGCAATAATTAAAAAAATTGAAATGATTTTTAACAAACTTGCTGTATCTTTGAAAAACATTACTCCAATTGTAAAAGTACCAATTGCTCCTATTCCTGTCCAAATGGCATATGCTGTTCCGATTGGTATGTGCCTTTGTGCGAGCCACAGAAAGTAACCACTTAACGCCATACTAACAATGCTAAAGGCAATCCACAAATACCTGTAAGATGTTGTTTGCGATAGCTTAAAACCAACAGGCCATCCTATTTCAAATATTCCAGCCAATAACAGATAAAACCAATGCATCACTATTGATTTAAATCACTTAATAAATATGCTTTTATAAAATCATCAAGGTCTCCATCCATCACCGCTTGAATATCTGTTCGCTTCAATTCAGTCCTGTGGTCATTAACCATTGTATAGGGTTGGAAAACGTAAGAGCGAATTTGGCTTCCCCATTCAATTTTCTTTTTTGTGCCTTCGATCGCAGCGCGAGCAGCTTCTTCTTCTTCTCTTTTCTTCTGATAAAGTCTTGATTTTAACATTTTCATTGCACGCTCTCGGTTCTGAAATTGAGAACGCTCCTGCTGACAAGCAACCACAATTCCGGTTGGTATATGTCGCAGACGAACTGCTGTTTCAACTTTGTTTACATTTTGTCCGCCTTTACCACCAGAACGGAAGGTTTCCATTTCAACATCAGCTGGATTTATTTCAATTTCCACATCATCATCAATTTCTGGATAAACGAATACCGAAGCAAATGATGTATGTCTTCGCGCATTTGCATCGAATGGTGATATTCTAACCAAACGATGTACACCATTTTCAGCTTTCAAATAACCATATGCATATTTTCCATTAATTTCTAAAGTTGCAGACTTAATTCCAGCACCATCACCTTCGAGCTCGTCAAGTAAATACACTTTGTAATTATGGCGTTCAGCCCAACGCGTATACCTGTCTCTTATACA
>JAOAGZ010000150.1 GCA_026415495.1 Eximiradius proteiniborus
GATGAAATGATAAAATCGTATCTCGTTGTTTTGTATTATATAATGATTGTCAAATTCTTCGAAGATTTTATAGTTCTTATTGTTACTTAGTTTTATATCAAGATTTTCAGTGAGTCCGTTGTTAATGTATAATTTAAAGAATTTTTCTTTGTTTTGCTTACATTCAATGAAATACTTATACAGTGCCTTTATTGCATTTTTTAGGGCATTTTGTTGATAATCAAACAAAGCCTTATTGTTAGAAAATTTAGCCAAATCAATATTTAGCCATTTTCCTGCCCAAATAAATCACTGGCTTCTTTTTTAGAGATAAGTTCTTTTTTCAGTTCTTCAATAATTTTTTTAGCGTCTTCATATTTTAATACATATTTGCCTTTTGCTTTTTTAATCAATGGTAATTTTTCTTTATCATATTGTTCCAGTAGAGTAAGCGTTTTGGAGTAACCGGCAAGTAAATTTAAAAGTTCTTGTTCTTGCCCTGTTAATAATTCGTTCCTTGCTTTTTCTTGTAAAAATTCAATCGTGTTTTGTAATTC
>JAOAGZ010000151.1 GCA_026415495.1 Eximiradius proteiniborus
AATACCTTGCATAAACCCTCAGAAAAAATGCCAGCTTCGTAATATTTCAATGGAATAATAATTTCGCCACTTTTATTAATAAAACCAACTTTCATATCTACATTCGAAACAGCAGCCAATCCCTCTGAAAATCTGTAGCCAACGAGCGTATCTGGAATTTGAATTGCAAACTCTGCGTTTAAATTTATGTATCCTTTTTTGTCATAATTATCAATATAAGCCAATGAATCAGAAAATTCTAATGCATCTGGTAAAACATTCTCAAATATTGTTTTCCCAGTGCTATCAATCATACCATACAATCGTTGCGTTCCTTTTTCATCCAAATACTTAACAGTCAATGCATAACCTTGGTTGAAGTGAAATGGAAGCGATGTATTCACTTTAAATAGTTCTTTTCCTTTTGTATCAAAATAAGCGAAATATGCTGTATCCTTAGTTCGTTTCCGTGCGGCAAATTTCCCTTCAGAATAATGCGATATGCCGTCTAAAATCATTGGCTTACAAATTTCTTTGCCATCTTCGGTTAAAAA
>JAOAGZ010000152.1 GCA_026415495.1 Eximiradius proteiniborus
TATCTACACCGACCGTTGGGGCGGAAATATCTATGCTGACAATGAACAACTCTATAAAGAATCCAGCAAGCCTTTCAAACCATTCAAATTTGCTGCTTACGCTCAAGACCAATTCTCATACAAAGGCATTATTCTTTCTGCTGGTTTGAGATTAGATATGTTTAATTCTAATTCGCTTTATAGAACTGATCTTTCCCGATTTACTTCTATCGTAACTGATAGAAACACTTTCAAAGATGCTGAAATGAAGTATCAGGTTAGCCCAAGAATTAACATTACATACCCAATCACCGAAAAATCGAATCTTTCAATAGCTTATGGAATGTATTTCAAAACTCCTCTTCTTTCAAACATCTACGATAATTTTAACGTTTCAAGAATTCGCTCCGGTAGCAGTTTAGGAAATCCAAATATGGAAGCTGAAAAGAGCCGTCAATACGAAGTTGCTTACAGAAACCAATTATCAGAAGACTTCTCAATGACTATTACTTCGTATTTCAAAGATACTTACAATCAATTAGGTGTTATCTAT
>JAOAGZ010000153.1 GCA_026415495.1 Eximiradius proteiniborus
TTCTTAAACATTGCCTTAAAAACCTCGAAGACCTAATGATTATCAAATACCCACCATTTTTGGGCTTCGGCAAAGATATTTATGAGCTGGTAATTACTTACAAAGATTTTAAAAAATTGCCTAAAAACTACAAAAAAGAATTTGTTTCTGATGTTTACGACTACTATACAAAAGGCCTTAAATTTCATGAGTTAAACGATATTGAAAAGGCTTATTTTTTAAGAAATTTGAATAAATTTAATTTATCTTTTGAAAATGGAAGTGGTAAAATTTATTCGAAAAATAATTTTAAAGAATATTTAAAATTTAAAATCTAAGAAAAAATGAACGCACTGCATTACTATGACCAAAACGGCAATGTTTTAACAGCCATTTATCAAAAAGATTTTAAACTTGTCAAAATTCTTTATAATTACAAAGAAATAGATAGGTTTGATTGCTTTTCAACCGAAGAATTTGTGAAATTTTTCCTTTCTAAACTTAATTCAATTAAAGGTTATAAAAATAACCATTAAAAACATTTTATTA
>JAOAGZ010000154.1 GCA_026415495.1 Eximiradius proteiniborus
GTTGCCGGGTGCCTTGCCTGTCCCCAATAAAAAAGCAATCGAATGGACAATTTTAATTGCCAAAGCCTTAAATTGTCGTATTAATTCAATTTCAAAATTTGATCGCAAGCATTATTTTTATCCTGATTTGCCAAAAGGTTATCAAATTTCTCAATATGATGAACCAATAGCCATAAATGGCAAATTATCGATAAATTTCAATACTCAAGATTTTAAAGTAAAAAATTTTAGGATTCGTCGGGTACATTTAGAAGAAGATACAGGGAAATTAATTCATAGAGGTAGTGAGACTTTGGTTGATTTTAATCGTTCGGGTGTGCCTTTAGTAGAAATTGTCACCGAACCAGATTTTGACAACAGCGATGATGTAAAAAACTTTTTAGAAGAGCTACAAACTATTATTCGCTATCTTAATGTCTCTGATGCCGATATGGAAAAGGAACGATGAGGTTAGAACCTAATATATCAATGAAATTGGCAATTGGTCATTTACCATTTAAAATGAATAAATTACCTCCATATAAAGT
>JAOAGZ010000155.1 GCA_026415495.1 Eximiradius proteiniborus
ATCTTAAGTTGTCTTTTGATTCTTATGCTTTTTTCCTTTCGCTCTTACGATGATGAACAGCTTGAAAGCTTTTGCGAACAATTCTTAAGATTCTTAATCTCTTCCGTTTTCTCTGTAATAATAACAGCGTTTATTTATTCGATATTAAAAAGCAGATTACCATACCGCTTTACAATGTATTCGTTAGCAACATTGTCGATCCTGATTCCATCTTTTAACTATGTTTTAGCAAAATACATGATAAAACATGCTAAACCAAAAAGCTATTTAGTTATTGGCAAAAGAAGTGAACTTGAAAGTATACTTTTAGAAATCACAAAAAAATCGAAAGGAAAGTATATCTTTGAAGATTTTGTAAATCCTTCACCAACAACAGTAAAAGAAAAGATAATTTACTACGATCACATTCTTATTGGTGATTATGAACTTTACAAACACGCCGAAGAAATATTTAAAAACTATCCTAACAAGCGAGCAGAATACCTTCCAATAATAGCAGAGCGTGTGTTAAAACGAATAC
>JAOAGZ010000156.1 GCA_026415495.1 Eximiradius proteiniborus
GAGTATGATGACTATGATCGATATGTGTATTCTAATATTTTAAAAAGAATTAATAATATAAAGAAAATTGAACAAGAAGGTTTGAGGATATATTCAAATTTTTCAGAACTTTTGGAGGATATATTTAAATCATTATATAAATTTTATCCAATATTAATTCCAGAGAAAATGATTAAATTTGATTATTTATTAAATTATGATATAGTAAAATATTTTTTAGAAGATTCAAATTTTAATAAATTAAGGGAATTTACAAAAGGTAGTGAAATTAATAGTATAATAGGATTAGAATATATTAGTAAAGATTTATTAAATATATTAAAACAAAATTTAGAAACTTTAAAAGAATATAAACAGAATATTGATATAATAAATAGTTTTCATGGAGACGACAATGAAAATAATAATGTAGATAAAATAATTAATAAATTTGAATATGAGGAAGCAGTAAAAATTTATAATGAATTTAGAGAAAATTTTAAAAAAAATATTTTAAAATCAGAAAAGTATAATAT
>JAOAGZ010000157.1 GCA_026415495.1 Eximiradius proteiniborus
TGTTTTAGCAGCATAATTTTTTTGAGTTTCTTCATAGTCTATTCTATCGTCTAAAAATTTATTTTCAAAAGTTTTAAAAACATTTGTATTTGTAATATACGCATGATATCTTGTCATAAAAGGTATATCATAATATTTTTTCTTCCATAAATAATTGACATTCTGTTTACTAATTCCTAAAGAGTTTAAAAATAGATTATATTTATTAACGTTGTCATAATATTGGTGCAATCCTGTTCCACCTATATAATAATCTTTACTTTTAGGCTTATTGGAAACTCCATTAGACCTTGGCAAATCAAAACTCCATCTTGTATAAGCAGTTAATGTTATTTTTATTTCATTTTGTGCAGTTTGCATCAATGATAATGTTAATGGAGTTGGATTTTTGTCTTTTATATAATTTGCATATAAACTATTAATTATTTCTTCAGTAGTAGAACGCATTAGTGTAAATTTATCTAATTTTTTTGTACTTATCAATTGTCCATTACTAAAGGATTTAATTGTAGGT
>JAOAGZ010000158.1 GCA_026415495.1 Eximiradius proteiniborus
GGATACAATTTTATACATTTTGTGGGCAGCAAGGTATGGGCTCATATCCAGCAAAATCAATTTTTGCCTTTGGAGCAAATGATATATGGATCGGTATGGATGGTTCTCAAGTTGTAAGATGGAATGGACAAAGTCAATCAATGCCTATATGTACACCAGTTTCCATCAACAAACTCTGGGGCAGCAGCAGTAATGATTTATACGCAGTAGGTGATTATGGTAACATAGCACATTGGGATGGAGTGAAGTGGAGGAAGATAGAGAGTGGGACGACATTAAATTTGAAAGCTATCTCTGGTTCAAAAAATGATTTATTCGTAACTGGTTATTCTTTAAATATGGCTGAAAGTATTCTACTAAAAATTTCTAATAATAATCCAAATACAATTTGGTTTAATGATAACACAACTGGAACAGAGCCTTTTGGTAAAATTATTTACAGTTCAAAGTTAATAGGTAATAAGCTATTTGTTGCCAGTAATAAAGGATTTTATGTCTCTACACCAGAT
>JAOAGZ010000159.1 GCA_026415495.1 Eximiradius proteiniborus
CAATAGTAATATTTGCCATCCCCAAAAAGCAATGCCTTACAACATCCATTACAAATAGGACATTTTAGCATTCTTCCTCCTTTCTGAACTTTGTTCTACGTTTCTTATCAATTTTAGGAACTTTAAATTTCTTAATCTTGTCTTCTTTTCTCTTACCGCGCTTAAATCCTTTAATTTTCATAGCAGCCTCACTCCGCAACTTCTTCTAAAACACCTTCAATAACTTTGTGAGAAATAACACCGTTTTTAACAAGAAAACTAATAATAGTTACTAGCGTATTTATAGAGATAATTATAACATTATCTGATGTAGAAATAAAAAAGTTATTCCCGCCTGTTTCTCTAATTACTATAATATCAGTTGAAGGTATCTTATGAATAGAAAGTTTGTTCATCTTCGTCTCCTTTAAAATTAAAAAGATCATAATTAATCTCATTCATATTAGCAGCTAAGTCAGTAAAGGCATTTCTCACTGCAGAATCTGGGTCAACATCTATCGCAGTTGTTT
>JAOAGZ010000015.1 GCA_026415495.1 Eximiradius proteiniborus
ATGCTGGGTTGCCCAAGCGGTCAGGCAATTGCAAGCCACATTCAATACCGGCGGGCAACATCCCATTCGGTTGTGCGTTCGGGCGAACTTGCAGTTTCTATAGTTCGGCATAAGCATTCCGGGGACGAGCTTATCGGACTTTTTGATTTAACGTTGGAAAATTTCGGACAATATGCAATTGTAATAATTCGCGAAGGAAATGCCGAAAAAGTATTGCTATTGGACGAAAAGCAATCGACAGTGCAGGCACTTAGAGAACCCGCGACTATCAATAATCGCGAGGCATATTTGAAAACAGCGAATTTTTCAAGCGAAACGGTAAGCCTTCACTTGCAAGGTTCGGGCGATGTGGCAACAGTTTTTCCAATGTTTGCCGATGGAGCTAAGACAATAGAAGCCTGCGGCACAACTTCGAAGGACACATTGAGCGTCAGGCTGAATGGCTCGGCAACGGCTAAACTTGTTGTTGGAATTGATGTTCTGCAAAAATATACGGCATTTGTTTTCGATAGTTCGAATTCAAAAGCAAAAAAATTAGTATTTGCCGAACCAGCCTATTTCACAGAAGAACTGAAAAACAGGGCAGTGGTGCGTGTGGTAAATGGCAATTATCTGCAAAGCGGTATTTCTGTTTCGGCAGGGGCTCGGGAAATTGCAAACGCAACCGGCGAGGACAAATCGCGCGGTTTCCGTTCGGGCGACAATCTGGCAAGCGGCTTGAAGTTTGGTGGAATCTCGCAGCCATTACTGCTCGAAGCCGGGACATTGCCTATTGCTGTGTTTACAGCGACAGAACCTGCGCGTCTGATAACAACAACCCGATTATGGCTCGAAGCAAATAAATCTTATTTTATTGTTGTCTATTCAACGCAATCGGGTGAGCAAAAAATTTCGCTTGTGGAAGAAAGTGCGTCAGCCAATCCAATAGTTTCGGAAAGCGAAGGAGTGTTTGCACAGCTTGTAAATACAATTGCGGATGCAGATTTTGTAAGCTTCGCACTGCCGGGAGTATTTTCTGATGCACGGCTAAATTATAGCGGAGCACTCGCAACTATTCTGCCGAACGGGCAGGACAATCTGAGTATATCCGGCAAGCAGTTTTCGTTTTCGGCAAGCCCGGAGCTACGGGCATTGCTAATTGCTTGCGGTGCGAAGGAATCACCACAGTTAGTATCATTTATCGAACAGCCCGTTCTTGCTGCGGCAGACCATTATGTGAGGCGATTTGTGAATGTATCGGACGTACCAAAAGTTGATATAAAAATAGGCGATGATGTGCTTATCTATCCCGGGCTTGGTTTTGGCGAACGCACACCAATCGAACGAATATACAAAGAACGAAAATTCAGCTTAACTTTTGTGAATTCCGAAACAGGGAAGCAAATAGCGCGAATTGATGATTTATTCTTAACATACAACAAAACATATACAATAATTTTCGCCGGCAGTTCGAAAAAAGGTTATTCAGCAATTATCCAGCAAGAATATTGATGAGCAAAGGCAAATCAAATATAATAAAAACTGTTTACACAGAGGTTATGGATTTTTCCGACCAGTTGGACGACAATCATACTTTTATGCTTGCCGCCGGGATTGCCTTCAATATTGCCTTATATGTAATTCCGCTATTTTTGCTCTCGATTTATCTTGTAAATGCCTTTGTAGATATTAATCAGCTCTCGGAAGTAATAGAAAAAATGCTTTCGGATTTTCTGCCACCGACAAAATCATCAAAAGAAATTATCCACACAGTTCTGGAAGAAGTAAAGAAGATAAACCTGCACAGCAACGCAGCCGGGATTATCGGGCTTGTTTCGCTATTGTGGATATCGTCGATACTTGTGTCGTCCTTGCGGTCGGGGCTGAATGCAATATTTCACATACCAGCGAAGAAAATTTTCATAATTTACCGCTTGTATGATATTTTGCTTACTATAATCATTACAATATTAATTCTGATTTATTCTTATCTGGTGCCGATTGGCAATTTTGTTATTTCGTTTTTGGAAAGTTTTTTCCCGGATTTTATTCATAAAATCATTAGCGGGGCGCTTGTAACGTTAATTTCGCTTGTTTCGTCGTTTGTGATTTTTTTCTTTATCTATACATTTATCCCAACGAAGCGGATGCCATTTTTCGTGATATTCTGGAGCACTGTTGGATGTGTTGTATTAATTGAAATTGCGCGACATATTTTCGGTTGGTATATCAGCGGAATTAGCAATTATGGCAAGTTCTACGGAACATTTGCAGTTGTAATTTCGATGGCTATCTGGATTTATTATTCTTCGTTTATATTGCTGTTTTCGGGCGAGCTTGTCAATTATATCTACAAGAAAAGGCAATTGAAGAATACAGAAATTGCCGGCGAAGCATAGGGTAAGCGAATTACAGTTTCATTCCGATGCTAAAATACAAGGCAGGTTGCCCAAATACAATTTCCCCGTTTTCTCTGAAATAAAAGCTTCTGCCTACGGCAAACCGACCGGGACCCAGAGGTGTGTCGAGTTCGAAGGCAATGCCGCCGCCGTGCAGAAAATCTTTGAAAGCAATTTCGTCCGGCTGCAACCAAACATTTCCCAAATCGTATCTTGCAGATAAATAAGTATCGAAATATATTTGAAAAGGAAGTTTATAGCGAGCTTCGAGCGAAGCGAGCAAAATTTGTCGTCCGCGTTTGGCATCTTCGCGCAAACCGTAGAAGCTGGACTGACCACCGAGCGAGAAAAATTCAGATGCCGGGAGCGACTTATCCGCAGCACCGAAAGAAACTGCCGGGCGAAAAGTAACATTCTCGATAGTAAAATTATGGTGATAATAAAAATATGCTTTTGAGAAACTTACTGATGGTTCAATTGCCACGGCGCCTGTTTCGAGGTAAAGTTCAATTCGCTGCCCGCTTCGGGCAAGAAATGAACGGTCTTCACTATCGAAGATAGTAGCCACTTTGACTGTAGAAATGTTGGAAAAGTTAGGTTTGCTTATGTTTTTTGCAAAATAGCGTTGTTTTTCTAAGCGGTAAGCAAATGAAATAGTTCCGTTTTTGTCTAGCTGGCGACCGAAATTAGCAATTCCACCGAAACGTTCGATAGTGCTTTCGCCAATTTTGCGATAATCGAAGTGGTAGAGCGATTTTTTCTGAAACAGGAAATTATTGATATCGCGGTTAGAATAATACATTGAAGCCGACAGCGAAAAGTCTGTTTTGAAAATGCGAGGATTTTCGAGCAGTAAAGTGTAATCCTGGTTGCGGGAGCCGATAGTGGAACGGGCAGAAAGGCGAATTCCGGCATTGAACAGGTTTTCTTGGATTGCGTCGATTGCAGCCTGTCCGTAGCGTTCGCTATCGACTTTCCCGCCAATGCGAAGGGTTTGAGTGCCACCCTCAGTAACTTTTACAACGACAACTTTTTTTGCATTTTCAATATTTTCTTCTACATCAATTTCAACATTGGAGAAAAGCCCGGTTTTAACTAAATTATTCCATCCGCGAACTAATTTTTCGGCATTAAGCACTTGCCCGACTTTGAATTTAAGTTCACGTTGGATAAGGAAATCGCTTGTTTCTTCGTTTCCGATAATAACGATTTCGCCGATAGTGCCTTCGTCTATGGTGAGGAACAAATTGCCGAAATTATCTACTCTTTCGTTTGTAATAATTGCATACGAATATCCTTCGGAACGGTATTTTCGGAGCAAATCTTCTTTGATGCGGGTAATACCGTGTGGTGATAATGGGATTGACGGATTATTTTGCACATACTCCTGAGCAAACTCTGCCACAGCCGGATTTGAAACTCCGGTTAAATTTATCGATGAAAGAAGCGGAAACTTTGTTGCGGAAAACACAACAGAGTCGGACGATATGCTAAGCGAGATCTGCTTGTATTTATTTGTTTCGAGCAGTTTAATAATCAAGTCGTTGTATTGGTCTATGCTGTTAATTGAGGGCAAGGTTTGCCGGACAAAAGCAAGCTCGTCGCTATCGAAGCCATCGGCGATGATTGCTTTGCCCTTTAGCATATCAATTGAGAGATTTTTATGATACTCGTTGATTTTAGAATAGAATTTGGAACGATATTTTTGCTGGATTTGAGGCACTAATTGTTTAGTGGCAAAGCGTCCGGCGCGGATAAGCGTATCTAAATTAGAAAAGTCGGTGTTTTTGTGGCGTCCGATATTTGGGGTAATGATAAAATCGGCGTATTCTTTTTGCTTTCGGGTAAATTTATCCATCGAAATAGTAATCACTTGGTCGGCTATATTCCAGGGTGTGTTCAAATCTTCCGAATTGAGTTTTGGAGAAACAGTATTGATAGCAATAATCAAATCGGGAGAAAATTCAAGCGCCTGCTCGGCAGGAATGTTTGCAAAGATGCCGCCATCGACAAGTATCAGCCCATTGGAACGGATTGGAGTATATCGCAGAGGAACAGTTGCACTTGCGCGTATAGCAGTAATAATATTCCCGGATTTTTGCGAAATGGATTCGCCGGAAATAATATCGGTAGCAACTGCACGGAAAGGAAGTTTCAGATTGTCGAAACTGCCGTGAGGCTTATACAAGCTATTCCAGAACACTCTTTGGAGCGTAATATTAAATTGGTCGCCGGCGGAAATTGCCTCAGGAACTATGAATTTAAAATTTTTGAAGCGAAAAGTAATCAGCGAACGGTCTTCAATTATTTTTTGGTCTAAGAAGAGGTCTGTGCGGCTACTTTGCTCTTTGAGAGAAAAAATATCGTTCCAATTGATTGAGTTGATTAAGGAATCGAGTTCGGATGGAGAATAGCCCGAAGCAAGCAACCCGCCAATGATTGAGCCAATACTTGTTCCGACTATACAATGATAAGGAATACGATGCTCATCGAGCACTTCGAGCGAACCCACCTGCGACACACCGCGGGCTCCGCCGCCGCTAAGCACCAAAGCAACACGCGGGCTGATTTCATTAAGGGATGGATATGTTATTCTGGTAATTTCTGCGAAAGCACCTGATTGAGCAATCAGGAAGATAATAAACGCCGTGAATATTTTTTTAATGTTGTTCACTTAGTGAATTTCGAATGTTACAAAATTGTCCTCACCAGAATAGTCTTCGAAGATAACTTTTTCAACTTTGCTGCGCGACGGTCCGGCTTGCAGCAGAGATTTCAGTTTATCTATACTTGCGGGGTTGCCAATGGCAACACCCGAGACAGTTCCATCGTATTCATTGCGAACATAACCACGCAACCCCATCGAGATTGCGTTCCGAGCCACAAAATAGCGAAACCCGACGCCTTGCACCAATCCGAACACAGTAAATTTAATTTGAGACGACACCATAATAATTCCCGATGTTTCTACAAATAATCACAAAGAGAAAACTCAAAGAATCCGAAATGCCCGATGAGCATTATTCTACAATATACTCTTCGCCGTGAATGTCGCGACGCACCTGAATATTGCCATCGCCAAGAGCGTTGCGTAAATCTTCTTCTGCTGGTGGTAGCACTTTATTGCTACTCATATAATTTTTCAGTTCATCGTAAGTGATTTGCTTGTATTTGCCGGCATCCGGTAAATATAATGTAGAAATCTGCTTGAAAATATCCACTTTAATAAGTTTTGCAAGACCTTCTTCGGTTTCGATTCGTGATTGAAGTTGTGGATAGTGCTTAAATGCTTCGCTGTAAGTATCAATTTCGTAAACGAGACAGCACTTTAATCTGCCGCAATAGCCGCTAAGCTTCGCAACATTGTTGGAAAGCTGCTGCAAACGGGCGTGTTCGAGCGTAACGTGATTGAAATCTGCTAAGAAAGAAGTGCAACAAAGGTTCAGCCCACAGGGACCGAAGCCCGAACCCATTCGTTTAGTTTCTTCGCGAGTGGAAATCTGACGCAGTTCAATTCGGGTTTTGAAGACACGGGCAAGTTCCTTGACAAGCTCGCGAAAATCTATGCGTTGCGGTGCAGTGAAGTAAATTGTTAAACGTTGGCGGTCGAGTTGCCATTCGGCTTCGGTAACCTTCATATCAAGTTTGAACTGCTCGACAAGTTCGCGGGTTTTTTTCACGACGGAAGGTTCTTCGGCAGTATTGATAAAGTAGCGTTCAAGGTCTTCGTCGTCTGCTTCGCGAACCACTTTATGCTTTATGGAGCGGGCTTTGTGGCAGCATCTAACGCGTGCTTTAGCCGAAGCTCCAATATAAGTAACAATGCCTAAATCAACACCATTTTCGGCTTCCACGACCACTTTGTCGTCGGGCTGAATAGTATCGAAGTTAGTCGAAATATAAAAACCACGCCTGTTGCCTTTGAAGAGAACTTCTACAATGTCCTCATTTGCAAGAATTTC
The DNA here is from genome assembly GCA_026415495.1 of Eximiradius proteiniborus. GTDB lineage: Bacteria > Bacteroidota > Ignavibacteria > Kapaibacteriales > UBA2268 > JAKIZO01. Next base: position 6,341 of record JAOAGZ010000015.1, read on the forward strand.
TTGAATATGCTGAACGTGTTCGATGATTTTGTTGTCGCCATTTGTACCGTTATTTGCGTGGTTTTTTCCATTTTGATTTATCTCATTTAATTCCATTAACTCTCCAAATAAAAATCTATATCTATATTAAATAAAATAATTGAATAATTATTGAAAAAAATTAACTTTTAATATACAATTAAGTTTGCAAAAATGCAAATTTACAAAAAATGAGAGAATATGGAGACGGGTTTTGTTGCTTCTTACGAAACAGAAAGAAATCTACAGATGAAAGCCCATACCAAGAAATCACACTTTCGGTTGATTAGTATGAAAATATCATTAATTTCAAAACAGTCTGATAATAAATAATATATTAACCTGAACGCTTTAATTTTCTTAAATTTGTAAAATATACAAAGGTGAAAAATGGAAATTCCTCAAATAAATCACATCAGAGAGGCACACGAAAGGATAAAGCCGTTTGTGCACCGCACGCCGGTACTAACTTCAAGCTATTTGAACTCGCTGCTTGGTTGCGAAATATTCTTTAAGTGCGAGAATTTTCAAAAGGTTGGAGCCTTTAAATTCCGTGGGGCGACCAATGCCTTGCTTTCGGCTACGGCAGAGGAACTCCGAAACGGCGTTGCTACTCATTCATCCGGCAATCACGCTCAGGCTCTGGCGCTGGCAGCTAAGATGCTCGGCACAAAAGCGACGATTATTATGCCGAACAATTCCCCAAGCGTAAAGAAAAATGCTGTAGCGGGCTACGGTGCTGACATTATTTTGTGCGAACCCACACTCGAAAGCCGGGAGAGCACCTTGCGGGAGTTTGTAAACCAAAGCGGGGCACTTTTTGTGCATCCATACGATAATTTCAACATTATTTGCGGGCAAGGCACTGCGGCACTTGAGCTTATCGACGAAGTCGGGACACTCGATGCCGTTATTGCCCCGGTTGGCGGTGGAGGGCTGCTATCGGGCACTTCTATTGCTGTGAAATCTCTACTGCCAAAGGCAAAGGTTTATGGCGCAGAGCCTTCGGGAGCCGACGATGCGGCTCGCTCGATGCGCGAGGGCTCGCGAATTACGCAAATTGTTCCAAACACTGTTGCGGACGGGCTTCGCACAACGCTTTCCGAACTTACGTTTTCGATTATCAGGCAAAATGTGGATGATATTATTACAATAGACGATGATAAAATCATTTCTTCGATGAGATTAATCTGGGAAAGGATGAAAATCATTGTCGAACCATCATCGGCAACGGCTCTTGCGGCGGTTATAGCAGAAAAAGATAGGTTAGCCGGCTCTCGGATTGGGATTATTCTCTCTGGTGGAAATGTTGATTTGGACAATCTTCCGTGGTAGCCAATGACTTTGCTTGAGATATTTTTTCTATCGTTTGTGCTGGGATTGGATGCGTTTAGCGTTGCTATTGCTGCCGGGGCGTTCTTTCGCAAAGCCACAAAGCGACAAAAATTCCGCCTTTCTTTCCATTTCGGTTTTTTCCAGTTTATTATGCCTTTGGTTGGCTGGGCAATCGGAATTAACGTTTTAAAATTTATCGAAAAGTATGACCATTGGGTAGTGTGTGCAATTCTCGTTGCACTCGGGCTTAAAATGATTTGGGAAGGCAGGAAGGTAAGCAGTGAAGTAATCAACAAAGATATTTCGAAAGGTTTGTATTTAATCACTCTTGCAATTGCAACAAGTTTAGATGCACTCGCTATTGGTTTCGGCCTTGCGCTGCTGAATGTGCATATATTTTTCGTCAGTCTGATTATCGGAATTGTTGCCGCAGCGATGACGCTGATTGGCATACGGATTGGCGAACGCACTTCTTCGATATTCAACACAAAAGCCTTTATTTTCGGCGGAATAATTCTTATTTTGCTCGGAGTTAAAATTTTGTTTGAGCATTTGCTATAAATGAAAAAAGAGCAGATTTCTGATTTGCAATATCTCAAAGGTGTTGGTCCGAAGCGGGCAAAAGCACTAAATGAAAGCGGAATAATCACTATCAGGGATTTAGTTTATTATTTCCCTCGTTCGTATATAGCACGCGACGAAGCGAAAACTATAAACCAGATTTTTCGAGAAATTGCAGAAACGCAGAACTCCCAATCCCAACAAATTTTCGATTTCACCCTGCAAAAAGAATACACCTTGATTTGCAAAATAACAATGAAGCAAGTGCGGCAATTTTCCCGCAAAAAGCTGCTGCAACTAACAATCTACGACGGTTCTTCACGATATGGTAGAATAAATTTTTGGAACAGGATTGAATTTTTCGAGAAAATTTATCAGTCGGGACAGTATATTGTGGTTTCGGGAGTTCCGGAAATCGACTATTCCGTGCTTACGTTTACTCACCCGGAGATTGAAATAATCGAACCTGACGAAATGGAAAACTTTCAGAAAGGAGCAATACTGCCAAAATACAGAATATCGGATGCAATGCGGCGAGCAGGCATAACGATGAACCAGTTACGCTCAATTATACGCAATGCAATTGCGAATTTCAAAGAGTTTGAGGAAAGTTTGCCACAGAAGTATTTAGATATTCTGAAATTTCCTTCGGTATATGACACAATCCGGGCTTTGCATTTTCCAAAATCGCCGGATGAATTGTCTGCTGCACGTTACAGAATAAAATTCGAGGAATTTTTCTTCTACCAGCTACTGCTCACTTTGAACAAAAAGAAAATTCAAACAACGGAGCGAGGCGTTACAATTCCGGCGAAAAGCAATTTGGCGCGAACGCTCTATGCCTCATTGCCGTTTAGTCTGACAAACGCACAAAAGCGGGTAATACGTGAGATTTGCGATGATTTCGGGTCAGCTCGCCCGATGAATCGCTTGCTTCAGGGAGATGTAGGTTCGGGGAAAACTATTGTAGCACTGCTTACGATGCTTATTGCAATTGATGCCGGCTATCAGGTGGCAATTATGGCACCAACTGAAATATTGGCAGAACAGCACTTTCTTTCGTTCAAGAAATTCATTGAAAATGCTAAGTTAGATATTGAAATAGTTCAGGTGGTTAGCGGGCAGAAAGCGTCTTTGCGGCGAAAAGTTTTCGATGATATTGCTACGGGGAGAGCAAAAATTATTGTAGGCACTCACGCACTTTTCCAGAACGATATTCCTTTTAATAAACTTGCGTATGTTATAATCGACGAGCAGCACCGATTTGGCGTAAGCCAACGAGCAGAACTTATCGAAATTGCCAGAAAATCGCTTGGCGACGAAAACTTAAGTCCGCACATTCTTGTTATGTCGGCAACTCCGATACCTCGCACTCTTACTATGACTGCCTACGGAGAACTTGATGTTTCTATCATCAACGAACTGCCCAAGAATCGCAAACCAATTTTAACGAAAGTTGCTTTCGACGACACACGGGATGAAATTTATTCATTCATCCGAAGTGAAATCAAAAATGGACGTCAGGCGTATATTGTTTATCCACTGGTGGAGAAATCCGAGAAATTAGAACTGAAGGCAGCAACAGAACATTTTGAATTTATCCAAAGAGAGGTTTTTTCTGAATTCGCGTGTGGTTTGCTTCACGGTCAGATGTTCTGGTATGAAAAGGAAGAAGCAATGCAAAAATTTGCTGGCGGGGAGTTTCAGATACTTGTTGCAACGACAGTAATCGAGGTTGGAATTGATGTTCCGAACGCAACTATTATGCTAATCGAGGATGCCGAGCGATTCGGACTGTCGCAATTGCACCAGTTGCGTGGGCGTGTCGGTCGCGGTAGCGAGCAATCTTACTGCATATTGCTAACAAAAGATAAATTTAAAAGTAAGATGAAAAATATAGACGAAAACGAGCGACTTGCGGCGCTTGTGCGTTTGCGGACAATGGAGAGGACAAACAACGGTTTTGAAATTGCGGAAGTGGATTTGAAACTGCGTGGTCCGGGCGATATTCTTGGCAAGCGGCAATCGGGATTGCCAGAATTTAAATATGCTGATTTAGTCGAAGACCGCGAGATACTCGAAGCGGCTCGTTCTTTTGCAGCAAAGATTATTGAGGACGACCCAAATCTTTCGAAAAGCGAAAACAGCCTTTTGAAAAATCAGGTTGAACAAAAGTTCAGCTCGTCGGAGAACTTCTATGGTATTGCCTAACGCAGCAACCATTCTTTGATTTTCGCAACGAAAGCCTGCTCTTCGAATTGGCAGTGATCGTATTTGCCGGCAAGCAAGCGTTGGCGAAATGCTTCGTAGATGCTCACAGCACAAGCAACTGAAATATTGAGGCTCTGAATCATCCCAACCTGCGGGATAAGAAAATTGCCGTCGGCAAGCCCGACAGCCTCGTCGGAGACGCCCGAGTGCTCGTTGCCAAATACAAGAGCGACCTTTTGCGTCAAATCAAGTTCGTAGAGCGAAACGGCATCTTTTGCAAGATGAGTTGTATAAATTTTAAAACCTTGCTGACGCAGGAATTTGTAGCATTCCTCGATAGAGCGAAATTTAAGTGTTTCGACCCATTTTCTGGCACTTGCCGAGCTTGCTTCGCCGAGAGTAGGAAAGGGCTGTCCCGAATGATACACAAGGCATACGCTCGCAATACCGACTGCATCGCAGCTGCGCATCATAGCCGAAAGATTGTGGGGGTCGGAAATATTTTCAGCAACAACAGTCAAATCGAGCTGACGGCGGCTTAGAACGCCTGCAATTTTATTTACCCGTTGTTCAGTTCCAAATTTATAAGCTTCAGAAATATCCATAACCGTCAAATTCAAATTTCGCACATAAATCGTTTATATTGCAATTTTGCCCTCTGGACGATAAATTCATCGAAACCGTCCGAAAAAATTCAATAGCGGGCAAATATGAAGGTCGATTTTTTTGCATTCCAGGCAAAAAATTTTATAAAAAAATTGCGTTGTTGAATCGAATATTTTTTATTTATATTATTCACGATTTTCCAATTTACTAAATTCATAATCGCATAAATTAATCTTGTTAATTAAATTTTGTTTCTAAATATTCAGATTATTCAAAAACAATCAAATTAATTATCGTAGGTAATATCTTTTTTTATTTGTTCAGCGGTATCCTTGCTGAGCAGTAGTTCGATTATTTTCAGAGCAAAGTCAATACTTGTGCCGGCGCCGCGACTTGTGATGAAACGCTCGTGGACAACAACCGCGGACTGGGAGTAATTATATTCGACCAGCATTTCGCGCACCGAAGGGTGGGCAGCAACAGGAGAACCTTTTGGCAGCAGCTTGTGTTGGGTTAGTATGGTAGGAGCGGCACAAATAGCACCAATCCACCCGCCCCGTTCATAATGTTTGCGAAGGAGCTTTTCTAATTTTTCGTTGTTCAGCAGGTTCAAAGTGCCGGTGCGTCCGCCCGGAAGAATGATAATATCGAATTCTACGTCGCTATTGAGTTGCTCTATCAGTAAATCAGGAATAATTTTTACACCGCGCGAGCAAGTAATAATCTCGTTTTCACCAGCAATTTTAACGTTGAAATTAGCACGCCGCAACAAATCTGCAGGGGCAATTGCTTCAATTTCTTCAGTTCCCTGAGCTATAGTTATTAATGCTGTTCTACTCATATTCCCAAATCAAAAAATATAACAAAACACAAGTAAATAAAGTAAGACGGAGAAACAAACAAAATACTGTCGAACCTATCGAGCGCACCACCGTGACCGGGCAGAATGTTTGAGCTATCCTTGACTCCGGCGTCGCGTTTAAGCATAGATTCGGCTAAATCGCCATACTGACCTAACACCCCGACAATAGCACCCCCAGCAATAAAATGCACTACCGGGATTTCCGGCAAAAACAATTTTCCAAGTCCTATAAACGACAAAATTGCGAACACGAAACCTGCGATAGCTCCCTCGATAGTTTTTTTGGGGCTTATTCGCTCGAAAAGTTTGTGCTTGCCAATTGCTTTGCCAATAAAATATGCAGCACTATCGCACACCCAGATAGAACCGAGCAAAGTAATAATAAGGTAAGCCCATCTATCGGGCGGAATTTTCAGCAACATCGAAAGAAGAGTGAAATCACGCCCAAAAGCGTATGATTTTGCGTGAGTATCGAACAAATACAGGAAATAATTAAATTCCCGCAGAATGTAGAATGTTATAAAAAATATTGATATATAGGACATTCCAAGAATTGTTACAGCTGCATTTGCAATTTTATTCGGGTTCTTTGAATACATTTCGCAAATCAGAGTAATCATAACAAAAATCAGGTAAATCAAGATAGCCGACATAAACGGACTGAGATTGCTAATACGGCTAAACTGAATAAAGAACACCGACTGAATGATAATTCCGAAAATCGCACCATTAATATTGTGTGGAGCAAACCCTTTCTTTTCTGCAAGAGAATAGAACTCTAACAACGAAAGCAAAGAAACAACCGAAATAGTAATAAAAAACGGGAACCCTCCTGTTACAATGATAAATAAGGCAAACGGTATTCCAATTGCAGCGACAAGAACCCTTTTAGTCAATTCATTCATAATCAGGCAACACAATTATTGGTAAAAATTCAAACCTATTTCTTATCCGATAAATTTTTATCGGTAAATTCAAATATAATCAAAAATTATTATAAATATAAACGTCAATCAATAATAATTTCGTAAATATATTGAAAATTTATTGAAAAAAAACAATAAATACTTAAATTTGCTAAATTTTCAGTTTAATTGGAGAATGCTATGAAAGTTGAAGACATTCAGAAGTATATCAAGGACATAGAGTTATTCAAAGACCTCAGCGACGAAGAAATATCAATGATAGCTGCAAAAGCCGAAATCAGAAAGATCAAAAAAGGCGAAAAGCTATTCGAGGAAAATGCACCACGCACACATTTGTATATGATAGCCGACGGAGAAATTGAGCTTGTTAAAAGCACAACGTTCGGAAGTGAGAAAATCCTGACAGTTTTCACAAAATACGATTTTTTGGGCGAAGGAGCGTTGATGGACGACTATCCGCATTCTACATCGGCAAGAGCTTCGGTGGATAGCGTAATCATACAGCTTCACCGCGAGAAGCTAAACGAGCTGATGCAGTCGCAGGCTCAGGCAGTAGTGAAAATTCTCTCGCGAGTAGCAAGAGTGATTTCCCGCCGTATGCGTCAAACTACAAACCAGGTGGCAGATGCAGCTGCCCAGTATATTTCCGGACGCACACGCCGCGAACACGACTTGCTTGGGTGGCGTGAAGTGCCGTATGAATTTTATTATGGTATTCAAACACTTCGCGGATACGAAAATTTCAATATTACAGGTGTGGCTATTTCGCATTATCCGTTGCTGATAAAGGCACTTGCACAAGTGAAACTTGCCGCTGCAAAAGCAAATTTTGCTCTTGGATTGCTCCCTCCACGTATGGCAGAAGCGATATTCGAAGCTTGCGAAGAAATTATTCACGGCAAATGGCACACTCATTTCATTGTTGATGTTATCCAGGGCGGTGCCGGAACTTCAACAAATATGAATGCCAACGAAGTAATTGCAAACCGTGCTCTTGAAATTATGGGTTATGAACGAGGCGACTACGAGCATTGCCATCCGAATAACCATATTAATCTTTCGCAATCGACAAACGACGCATACCCAACAGCTTTGAACATAGCTATTATTTACGAAAGCCAAAATTTAGTGGAAGCACTCAAAGAACTTATAGTTTCGTTCCGCAACAAATCGAAAGAGTTTTCGCAGGTTATCAAAATGGGACGAACTCAGTTGCAGGATGCTGTTCCTATGACGCTCGGACAAGAATTTGGAGCATTTGCTGACACTCTGGAAGAAGAAATTCAGCGTCTTGAAGCAAACGCCCGTTTGTTGCTCGAAGTGAATATGGGCGGAACAGCAATAGGAACCGGTATAAATGCAGACCCGAAATTCCGCGAAACAGTAATTCAATATCTGTGGGAAATAACAGGTTTGCCTGTGAAATCGGCTTCAAACTTAGTTGAAGCAACGCAGGACACCGGGGCATTTGTTATTTTCTCTTCGGCAGTGAAACGCCTTGCAATAAAATTATCGAAAATTTGCAACGATTTGCGTCTGTTGAGCTCGGGTCCGCGTGCCGGACTTAATGAAATAAATCTGCCACCGATGCAACCGGGCTCGTCAATTATGCCGGGCAAAGTAAATCCTGTTATTCCGGAAGTTGTCAATCAAATTGCCTTCAAAGTGATAGGCAACGACCTGACAGTAACTATGGCAGCCGAAGCCGGGCAGTTGCAGTTGAACGTTATGGAACCTGTAATTGCTTTGAGCATATTTGAATCAATGGAAATGCTTATAAATGGTATAAAAACACTGAAATTGCGTTGTATTGACGGAATTACCGCAAATGTGGAAAGATGCCGGGCTTACGTAGAAAACAGTATCGGACTTGTTACTGCACTTAATCCTTACATTGGATATGAGGCAAGTTCTGCTCTTGCAAAAGAGGCACTCGAAACAAATCGGGGAATATACGAACTCGTTTTAGAGAAAAACTTACTCACAAAAGAGCAACTCGACGAAATTCTTTCCCCAGAAAATATGATTGAACCTAAACCATTGAAAAAAAGATAGTTAAAATTTATCGAATATACATAAAAACAAGAGGCTGCTTTCCACTGAGCAGCCTTTTTGTTAATTATCGCATTATTAATTATTGCAAATGTGATGATGTCCGCCATTATGGTGATGTTCGTGTTTCTGACAAACCGAACCATCATCACGCACCAGACCTTCAACAAATTGCTTAACAATTTCCGATGAATTGCCGGAGCAACCTCGAACAACTTCAATACCGGCGCTATTGAGAACGTTAATTGCTCCGCTACCAATTCCACCGGCAAGCATAACCGAAACTCCGCTTTGTGCTAATGTAACAGCAATGTTTGATTTGCATCCGCAAACTTGCTCTGACTTAATTCTTTGAATTTCAACAATTTCATTGTTGTCCGAAATAGTGTAAACGTTGTAGAACTCGCAATGTCCAAAATGTTCGTCAATCTGGTCATCGCTTGTTACAGGAACAGCAATCTTTTTCATTCTTTTCTCCAATATTTAATTCGAAAAAAATTCAAATACATTTGAAAAATTAAAAAATGCTTTTAATTTAGCAAAGCCTAAAAATTAATATTTTTAAATTTCTCAATTATTAAAAATTAAAAAGGGAAATTTGTTTAAACCTGCACAAATTTCCCATATTTTCAACTATTTATCAGATATTTGTTAAGCTAAGCGGCAGCTTAGACAATAATATTAATAAGCTTATTCGGAACAAAAATAACCTTACGAATTGGCTTGCCATCAACGTATTTCTGCACTTGTTCGTTTGCGAGAGCAATTTGCTTAACTTCTTCTTCCGTTGCGTCGAGTTTGATTTGCAGGCGAGCTCTAATTTTGCTGCACACCTGAACAACGAACTCGATTGTCTGACGCACGGTTTTGGCTTCGTCGAACTCGGGCCACCCGGCAAAGACAACGCTTTCGGTTTCGCCCAGACGTTGCCATAATTCTTCGGAGATGTGCGGAGCAAACGGAGCAAGGCAAAGAACGAATTTTTTCATAGCATCTTTTGGTTTCGTTTCGTATTTGTAGAATTCATTGACAAATATCATCATTTGAGCGATAGCTGTATTGAAACTAAGGTTTTCAATATCTTCCTGCACTTTTTTGATAGTGTAGTTCAGCACGTATTCCTGCTCGTCGTTGAGCGGAGCATCGACCACATTAGGCGAAAGGTTGGCGTCGTCGTCGAGAATCATTCTCCAGACACGATTAAGGAAGCGGTTTACACCTTCGATACCTTTGGAAGACCAGGGTTTGGAAGCTTCGAGCGGACCGAGAAACATTTCGAACAAACGGAGAGAATCGGCACCGTATTCGTTAATTACTTCATCCGGATTAATCACGTTGCCGAGCGATTTAGACATTTTGCGACCATCTTCGCCAAGGATTAATCCCTGGTGGAAGAGCTTTTTGAATGGTTCCGGAGTGGACACATAGCCGTAGTCGTAAAGGACTTTGTGCCAGAACCGTGCATAAAGCAAGTGCAGCACAGCGTGTTCGGCACCACCAACATAAAGATCAACTCCATCGGGCATCATCCAGTATTGTTCTTTTTCTTTCGAGCAGAAGAATTCATTGTTGTTTGGGTCAATGTAACGCAGGTAATACCAGCAGGAGCCAGCCCACTGAGGCATTGTGTTTGTTTCGTAGCGGGCGCGTTTTCCGGTTTTCTTGTCCACGAAATCAACCCATTCGGGGACGTTGGCAAGTGGTGATTCGCCGGTGCCGGCGGGTTTGAAATCTTTTACATCGGGCAGCAGCAATGGCAATTCGTCGGGGTCTAAGGCTCGCTTTGTTCCATCTTCGAAAAACATAATAGGGATAGGTTCGCCCCAGTAACGTTGCCGGGAGAAGAGCCAATCACGCAATTTATATTGCACTTTGCGTTGTCCGATTCCTTTATTTTCGATCCAATTTATTATTCGTTCGATTGCTTCGCGAGTCGGAACGCCATTGAGCGATACTTCCTGATTTTCGGAATTTACCCCAATTCCATCGTAAGAGACAAAGGCTTCTTTTTCTACATCGATTCGTGAACCATCAGCGGGGGCAACTACCTGAACAACAGGCAATCCGAATTGACGGGCGAATTCGTTGTCGCGAGTATCGTGTCCGGGCACAGCCATTATTGCACCGGTTCCGTAGTGAGCAAGCACATAATCAGCAATCCATATAGGAATACGTTTGCCGTTGGCAGGATTAACAGCATAGCCGCCGGTTGGAACGCCGGTTTTTTCTTTGGAAAGTTCAGTGCGTTCGAGGTCGCTTTTCTCGGCGGCCTGCTTAATGTATTGCTCGACCTGGTTGCGGTATTCGTCGGTTGTAAGCTCAGGGACAAGCTCGTGTTCGGGAGCAAGCACCAGATAGGTAGCACCGAAAATTGTATCGGGACGAGTAGTGAACACAGTAATATGTTTGTCGGATGAATCTATTTTGAAGTTAATCAAAGCACCTTCGCTTTTGCCAATCCAGTTTTTCTGCATTTCTTTTGTTGAGTGGGGCCAATCGACAAGCTCTAAGTCTGCAAGCAATCGTTCGGCGTATTCGGTGATGCGAATCATCCATTGACGCATAGGACGGCGTTCCACAGTGTAGCCTTTTTCTTTCCACTCGTCCACTTCTTCGTTGGCAAGCACAGTGCCAAGCTCGGCACACCAATTAACAGGAATCATTGCAATATAAGCAAGACGATGACGGTCGCGGTATTCTTCGATTTCGCGAGGGTCGGTGATGCTGTCGGGAATAGGCAATTCAGAGATTGGGCGAGCTTTATTCAGTTCTTTGTCGAAGTATGAGTTGTAGATAAGCAGAAACATCCATTGCGTCCATTTGTAATAATTCGGGTCGGTAGTATTGATACATCTGGACCAATCGTAGCCGAGCCCAATCATATTAAGCTGTCGTTTGAAATTTTCTATGTTTTTTTCAGTTGCAACAACCGGGTGGATGCCAGTAGTCATCGAATAGCGTTCAGTAGGCAAACCAAAGGCATCGAAACCCATCGGATGCAGCACCGAAAATCCCTTCATACGCTTGTAGCGGGCGATAATGTCGGTGGCTGTGTAGCCTTCGGGGTGCCCGATGTGGAGCCCGGCACCGCTCGGATAGGGGAACATATCGAGGATATAGTATTTGGGATTATTTTTGTTTTCGACAACTTTATTTACATTATTTTCCTGCCAGAATTTTTGCCATTTTTGTTCAATTTCTTTAAAAGGATAACCAGCCATAGTAATATTATATTATTTATTTAACAAATATAAAAAACAAAAATAACGATTTTTTTCAAATCTAAATGAAATATAATAGATTTAGCCGATAAATAATATTGTTTGTTGTGTAGAACAATATAGGAACAGAAGTATATCAATATAAAACAAATAAAGAAATTAACCGTCTTTAGAAAGTTATATTTGAGAAGAGAAATGGCATCAACAATTGTAGCTCTTGCAACACCGCCGGGAATAGGCGGGTTGGCTGTAATCAGGATTTCAGGTGAGAAATCATTTGAGATTGTCGATAGAATTTTCTCCGGACGCACAAAGGCACAGGACGCCGGGAGCCACACGATACATTACGGCAAAATCTACCGCGGCGAAGAAATCGTGGATACTGTAACCGTTTCTGTTTTTCGAAAGCCGAATTCCTACACGGGCGAAGATGTAGCCGAAATCAGCTGTCACGGCGGTATGATAGTGGCAAACGAAATAATCGACCTATGCATAGAAAACGGAGCCGAAATAGCAAAGCCGGGAGAATTCACCAGACGCGCTTTTATTAACGGCAAGTTAGACCTATCGCAAGTGGAGGCTGTTGCCGATATTATTCATTCCACTACACGGCTGGCGGCACAAACAGCCTCGCGGCAGCTCGTTGGAAATTTCAAAAAGCGACTTGACGAAATTATTCAAAATCTGATGAATATTGCTGGTTTGCTCGAACTGGAACTGGATTTTGCGGAAGAAGAAATAGAGTTGGTAGAAAAGCACCAGATTATTGAAAGAATCGGGCAGGTTGTGCAATATTGCTCTTCGCTTGCATTGTCCCACCGGAGTGCCGAAATATTGAGAAATGGATTTTATGTTGGGATAGCCGGATTTCCGAATTCCGGGAAATCAACTCTGTTCAATACATTATTGCAAAAGCACCGTGCGATTGTGAGCCCAATACCGGGCACTACGCGCGACTATATTGAAGAATCGCTTTATATAGGCGATATTCACGTCAGGCTTGTGGATACAGCCGGAGTTCGTTCTTCCGATGATATAATTGAAGTGGAAGGTATTCGCCTTGTAGAGAATGTGTTGCAGATGTCGGATTTAATTCTGGTGATAAACGACGCAACGAAAGGCATAAACCATTCTGATGAATTAGCCGAAGGAATACGCCGGAAGCATCCCGACAGAGAAGTGGTGGTTGTGCAGAACAAAGTTGATTTATTAGGAGAGAATAGGGTGGATGGAATATCCGCAAAACATAATTTAGGAATAGAAAAGCTAAAAGAGATGATAGTTGAGAAGGCAAAAGTATCATTTTCGAGAGAGCAAGATGCTTTGGTAAACCAAAGACAAGCAAAACTGCTTGCAGAAGCGGTAAGCATTCTGGAAAATTCAATTGAATCAATAAAATCCGGATTCGACAACGTAGCCATAGCAATTGATATTCGTCAGGCAGCCGAAAAGTTAGGCGAAATAACAGGGAAAAGATGGAGCGAAGACGTTTTAAATCAAATTTTTTCTAATTTTTGTATTGGTAAGTAATGTTCCACGTGAAACATAAAGATGGTAAATTTGATATAATAGTTGTTGGTGGCGGTCATGCAGGCATTGAAGCTTCGTTTGTCGCTGCTAATATGGGTGCATCTGTAGCACTTGTAACGATGAACTTGCACACAATCGGACGTCCATCGTGCAATCCGTCTATTGGTGGCACTGCGAAAGGACACCTTGTGAAGGAAATTGATGCCTTAGGCGGAGCAATGGGAGTGCTTGCCGACAGAGGCGGGCTTCTCTTTAAAATGCTGAACCGTTCGAAAGGTCCGGCGGTGTGGTCGCCCCGCACTCAAATCGACAAAGACCTATACCCAAAATACGCTCTTGAATTGCTGATTAAGCAACCGAATTTAACTTTGATAAAAGACACTGTTGATGAAATCATTGTTGAGAATAATAAAATAGCCGGAATAAAAACAAAATCTAATGAATACCTCAGAGCAAAAGCCGTTATTCTGTGCGCCGGAACATTTCTCAATGGCAAAATGTTCACCGGTTTGGATGTAACTTACGGCGGACGCTACGGTGAACCGGCTTCGGACCGTGTGTCTGATTTGCTGGCTGCGTATGGATTAGAAAAAGGCCGATTAAAAACAGGCACACCACCGCGAGTTCACGCAAAATCAATTGATTTCGGCAAAACTGAATTAGCCGGTGGCGACGAACCTCCGGAACCGTTTTCTTATCGCACTTACAAGGTAAAAAACCGTCTGATGTGTTTCGCAACTTCCACAAATGAACACACTCACGAAATACTTAGAACGGGATTTTCGCGTTCTCCTATGTTTACAGGCAGAATAGAAGGCGTTGGACCTCGATATTGTCCCTCGATAGAGGATAAAATCGACCGCTTCGCAGAACGTCTGTCGCATAAAATTTTGCTTGAACCCGAAGGGCTACGGACAGAGAGTGTGTATGTGAACGGATTTTCTACGAGTTTGCCGCGTGATGTGCAGGAAAAAGGTTTGCGAACAATTCCCGGTCTGGAAAAATGCGAAATACTACGCTACGGTTATGCCATAGAATACGACTTTTTCTATCCTTATCAGCTGAAATACACCTTAGAGACAAAGGCAATTGACGGGCTGTTTTTTGCAGGGCAAATAAACGGCACATCTGGCTACGAGGAAGCAGCGGCTCAGGGCTTGGTTGCCGGAATTAATGCTGTTTTGAAAATCAGGCAAGAAGGCGAATTTATTTTGAGGCGTTCGGAAGCCTATATCGGAGTGCTTATAGACGACCTGATAAACAAGAATACAGAAGAGCCGTATCGGTTATTTACTTCGCTTGCCGAATACAGATTGCTTCTGCGTCAGGATAATGCCGCATACAGATTGATGAAATACGGCTATCAGTTCGGGCTTGTTTCACGTGAAACATTTGAACGTTTCCAGAGACAGGAAAATGCGGTGAAATATGCTTTTGAATTTTTCAAAAATAACAAGCTGAAACCTAACGAAGTGAATGAATATCTTATCTCGAACGGAGAAAATCCAATAAATGATGCTCAATCTATATTTATACTTGCAAAAAGAGAAAACACAGATATTGTTCAATTAGCACAAATTGCCAAAATCGAAGACGCAGTGGTGCGTAAAGTGCTTTCATCAGACAAATTGCTGGAGCAATTACGCACAGAAATTAAATACGATGGCTATATTGAACGTCAAAAACGCGAAATAGAATATTTTATGGAAAACGAAAACAAATACATTCCTGAAAGCATTGATTATTTTTCAATTCCTTCGCTATCGAACGAAGCAAAGGAAAAACTCAGCCGAATTCGTCCGCGTTCGCTTGGTCAGGCATCCCGTATCGCTGGTGTTTCGGCTGCTGATGTTTCAGTTCTATCAATTTATTTAAGATAAATATATGAAAATTGTTCTTATTCAACCGGACACTTTAATCGGCGAGGCTCTCGAAAATCTAATCCCACGCGAAACAAACGCTCAGCTGTGCCGTATAAATATTGCCCAGCCTCCTACTTATAATGAAGAATGGGAATACACTCTTGATTTTTCTGACAGAAAATTATTCCGGAAAACAATACTTTCGGAAAAGCCCGATATTATTATTAATCCATATATAATTACTAACAACAAAGACAATCTTACAAAAGAGCAAATCTGGAATATTAATGTAGATTTGAATGATTTTCTTATTACTACTGCAAAAATCGCAGACATCCACTACATTACATTTTCCAGCGAGCTTGTCTTTGATGGCAAACGTGGTCCTTATTCGGAGGACGACCTTGTTTGCCCAACCGATTATTTATCCAAAAGCCTTGTGGCAAGAGAAAATTCCTGCAAGCAGGACTTAAACCAGATTACACTTTTTCGCACTACAAAAGTATTCGGATATTCAAGTTATGATAATTTAGATGAAGTATCCGAAATTTATGTATATTTGCAAACCGGAATTGATGTGGAAGTACAAAACACGGTTCTATCGAACCCTGTTTGGAATAATGATGTTGCACGAGCTGTAATTAATGCTTTTGAGCGGAAAAAATTCGGATTGTATAATTTAGGTGGTGCTGATTTCCTGACAGAAGAAGATAAAGTGAACCTGATTAGCAAAGTATTCGGAATAAGCGACGTCGATATTAATGCAGAAAATGTACCGGAAATTAAAAAACTCGGGCTTATCAATCTCAAAGCACAAACTGATTTGAGAATTGATTTCACAAAATACGAAAATGCTTTGCTGGTTATCAAATACAATATGGATACAAATTTTAGAATTATGTCTATTTGATATTGGAATATAAAATATATGCTTAATTTAACAGTTGATAGAGCAAAGGAAATAATTCAAAATATAGCTAACCGCAGAATAGCTGTAATCGGAGATGTAATGCTCGACAGATATTTCTGGGGAAGCGTATCGCGTATTTCTCCGGAAGCACCTGTGCCTGTAGTCGATCTGGAAAGCGAAACCTATCATCTCGGTGGAGCTGCAAATGTTGCTGCAAACTTGAAGTCGCTTGGTGCGTCGCCTTATCTATTTGGTGTAGTTGGCTGCGACAAATTTGCTGATGTCTTTATTGATATTTCCCAAAAAATCGGTATTGATCCTTCGGGACTATTTCAGGACAAGGATCGCCCGACCACACTCAAAACCCGTATCATAGGCAATAATCAGCAACTTTTGCGTTTGGATCTGGAAAAGCGTTCTACAATCGATAAATCTGCAATCAATTTCATAATTAACAAACTCGAAGAAACAGACGATTTTTCTGCAATCATATTCGAGGACTACAACAAAGGTGCTATAACTGCTGAACTTATTCATTCAGTAATAAACTTCGCAAAATCGAAATCAATACCTGTGTTTGTAGACCCGAAATTCACTAACTTCTTTGAATATAAAGAAGTTACACTTTTCAAGCCAAACAAACGCGAAGCAGAATTAGCCCTAAACCTCGAAATTAAGTCCGACGAGGCTCTCAACGAAGCCGGAAACTATTTGCTCGGAAAACTAAAAGCAGAAAACTTATTGATTACTCTTGGCTCGGAGGGAATGCGGCTGTTCAAAAGTAACGGCGAAATAAAATCAGTTCCGACGCGTGCCCGGAAAGTTGCCGACGTATCCGGTGCAGGCGATACTGTTATAGCAACACTTGCAGCTGCTTATTCTGCCGGGGCAACAATTGAAGAAGCCGCTACTATGGCAAATTTTGCCGCTGGTGTTGTGTGCGAGGAGCCGGGAATTGTTTCTGTTCAAATTGATAAATTAATAAATGCTGTAAAGATTTTTTCTGAATAATATGATTATCGAAAGAAAACAAATTTCAGAGCTTTGCGAGCAATTGCGAAATGAAGGCAAAAAGCTTGTTTTCACTAATGGTTGCTTCGATATTATTCACGCCGGACACGTTTATTATCTTACAGAGGCGAAAAAATTAGGCGATGTGCTGATTGTCGGGCTGAATACAGATGATTCGGTGCGTCGGCTGAAAGGACATTCGCGACCAATAAACGGCGAGCAGGACAGGGCAGTGGTGCTAAATGCTTTGAAACCTGTTGATTACGTTGTTCTTTTCGATGAGGACACACCAATTGAACTTATTAAGCAGGTGCGTCCGGATTTCCTTGTGAAAGGAGCAGACTACGAGCGTAAAAATATTGTAGGAGCCGACTTTGTGGAAAGCTACGGAGGGCGTGTTGCTACTATTGAATTTGTGGAAGGCAAATCTACAACAAATATTATTAATAAAATGAAAACGGGCGATGAAAATTAATACATTTTTTTTGATTATGATTGCATTTCTTGCTTCCTGCAAGCAAGAAACTAAAGAAAATGTAAAATTCCAATATCTTAATCAGGCAAACAGTGCAGAAACAGCTGACAGCACAATTTACTACACTGTTAAAATTATTCGTCAGTTTCCTCACAATCCGGAGTTCTACACGCAAGGGCTTCTTTATTACGATGGCTTTATCTACGAAAGCACAGGCGGGTATGGACATTCTGCACTTTACAAAATTGACCCACAGAGCGGAAAAGTGATTGCCAAAACTTCCGTTCCAAATGATAAATTTGCGGAAGGAATCGCTCTCTGGAAAAACAAAATTTATCAACTTACCTGGCAGGAAAACACTTGCTATGTGTACGACGCAAAGTCGCTGAAATCAGAACGTGCATACCGATATAACGGCGAGGGCTGGGGACTTGCCTGCGATGGAGAACGCTTTATAATGTCTGACGGTTCTTTCGTGCTAAAATACATAAATCCACAGGATTTTTCGACTATAAGCACCAAACAGGTGCATTATTTGAACGGGCGACAAGTGTATAACATAAACGAGCTGGAACTCGACGACCAGGGCTTCCTTTATGCAAATATCTGGCAGGAAGACAAAATCGTGAAAATAGACACAGCTTCGGGCAAAGCTGTGGGAATTATTGATATTTCTCCGTTGCGTGAAATAGTTGTTCGTGGAGGTTCGCCCGAAGTATCTAACGGAATAGTTTTTATTCCGACGAGCCGCACATTTATCCTCACAGGTAAATATTGGAACAGCTATTTCGAAGTTGAATTTGTAAAAAAATAAATACTGTAATCTCTCTTCATTTTCTGAAATTTTAATTATTCAAATCGGACAGGAATTGTTGTTTATTATAAAGAAACAATGTTGGTAAGATTTCTATTAATATTATTATATATTTATGTATATCTTTAATAATTATAATAATGTGTGTGGAAAAGTTAAAAAAAAATGCTTGACAAGCGATTAAAACTTTGAGATAATAAGAATTAGAAATTTGCAAATTATTGTTGGTGATGTATAAAACCTGCGAACTTATTAACAAAATATTCACAAAAAAATATAGTTGTGTGAAAAAAAAATACTTGGACTAAATAAATTGGTGGAAAAGTTCGTTTTATTAACATAAAAAAATGTAGATTGTTAAAAAAATGTTGATAATTTTATTAAAAAAAGTGAGAAAAATTATAACAGTAAAGGAATAGGAAATTTATGAAAATAGCAATAGCATCGGACCACGCCGGATATAATTATAAAAGAGAATTATCAGTTTTCCTGAAAGAGTTGGAACAGCAAGTGCTGGATTTTGGAACATTTTCGGAAGAATCAGTAGATTATCCGGATTTTGCTTTTCCGGCTGCGGAAGCGGTTGCAGGAAACATAGCAGATTTTGGAATATTGATATGCGGAACAGGCATAGGAATGGCAATTACTGCAAACAAGATAGTGGGAATTCGCGCGGCAAACTGCACATCAGTAGAAATGGCAGAAATGGCACGCCGTCATAATAATGCAAATGTGCTTACTCTTGGAGCAAGAATTACAGATTTGTCGCTTGCTAAGGAAATTGTGAAAACGTTTCTTTTTACAGAATTCGAAGGCGGCCGCCATATGATAAGAATTGAAAAAATTCATTCTATCACGGGTAATTAAATGGAAACGCGGATTATTTATGAGGATGCGGAAGTAAAAACAGTTGATATGCTGGTTATCGATGCTCATCCGGACGATGCCGAAATATCAGCTGGTGGAGCTATTGCTAAACTGACTGCAGCAGGAAAAAAAGTTGCAATTGTTGATTGCACCCGCGGGGAAATGGGCACTCGCGGCAATCCCGACCTTCGTTTGCAGGAATCGCTGGTAGCAACGAAAATACTCAAAGTGTCGCACAGAATAAATTTAGGAATGATGGACGGCTTCATAGACGAAAGTCCGGAGTCGCTCTATCGGGTGATTTCCATAATTCGTCGGTTTAAGCCAAAAATTATCCTCACACATCCGCCGTTTGAACGCCACCCAGACCACGAGGCTGTTCATCGGCTTGTGAGAAATGCTCTGTTCAAAAGCGGACTAACAAAAATTCATACCGAGCTGAACGGAGAAGAGCAGGAAATTTACCGAACCCGCAAAATTTTCTGTTTTATGCAAAGCTACCAGTTCGAACGAAAGCCAGACTTTTATATAGATATTTCAGATTTTCAGGAAATAAAGATGAAGGCAATTGAAGCATTTGCTTCGCAGGTGTATGTTACAGGCAACGAAAATACAAACGAACCGCAAACAAAGCTTTCAAGTCCGGAATTCAAAGAAGAGCTAGTGGCCCGTGCAAAGTATTTCGGGAGTTTAATCGGGGTTCGCTATGCAGAAGCGTATTTATCGGTTGAGCCAGTCGGAATCAGTTGCCTTAGCAATATGATTTAGCAGACTGCTGGTTCAAGCAGGGAAAAAGTTTTGGCTCTGGTGTCTATGCGTGCTTTAATTCCAATGGGAAGAGTGATTTTATTAACTATATGTCCGAAAGGAAAATCATAAACAAGCGGAACGCCGAGAGGCTTGCAAACTTCGTTGATTACCTCGAAAATAGTTTTTCCCCGGTTAGGATAGAATGATTTGCGTGCGTGCAGGTTCTTAAATTTTCCGAAAACAATTCCTTTAACGTTCTTCATTTTTCCGGCAAGCACAAGTTGAGTGAGCATTCTGTCAATTTCGTAGGCGTGTTCGGATACATCTTCCAGAAACAAAACAGAGTCGTCGGTTTGAATTTCGTACGGAGTGCCAAGAGTGCTCGAGATAATTCTCAGATTGCCACCTTGAACGAATCCTTCGGCAACACCATCGTTTATCACCTGCATATCGTCAATTTTAGCAGAAAAAAGTTCGTCGAGCGAGAGAGTTTTTTTGAAACTGTTCAAAGTGAAATCCTGCCAGCTGCTAACGGCAACGGGACCGTGAAAAGTAACAAGAGAGGATTTTGCATAAATAGCATTGAGCAAGGCTGTAATATCGCTGAATCCGACGACAATTTTTGGATTTTTCCTGATTACGTCGTAATCGAGTTTGTCTAAAATACGCATAACTCCATAACCGCCGCGGGCACACATAATAGCAGAAACGTCGGGACGCTCGAAAAACTTCATAAGTTCTTCGGCACGCTCCTGATCGCTTGCAGCAAAATAATTATTATCATTTTTCTGGTTTTTTGCAATTCGTCCGATTTCAACTGAGTAGCCCTGATTTTTGAGCAAGTTTACAGTGCCGGATATATTCCACGCACTCACAGGACTTGCTGGAGAAGCAATAGCGATAAGNGAACCTTTTTGTAGTGCCGGAGGTAATATTTTATCTTTTGTTTGCTCAATGTTGTTAAATTCAAGTTCAGAACCTTTGAAAGGAACGAAGTCAAGAGTCCGAGCCATCAAACTGCTTGCCGCACCGAAAGCAAAAACACCTGAAGCAAATTGCTTTATAAATTGTCGCCGATTTTTCATTTTATTACTTTATAAGTTCAATTGAAGATAGAAAAAATTATACCAAAAATATTAATTCTGTTTATTTAAAAAAAATTTTTTGTAAAAATAATCGAAAGAGCGATTTTTGCGGCAGGCGATTTCCACCGAAAAATGCTTTAGCACTTCCTGCATAAAATCAATTCGCGAGCGATAAGTGCGAATGTAATAAAGATTGAAATCTTCTTTGGTAATAGTGTTGGTTGTTGGAATTGGTTCGAGCCCGAGCGATTGAGCGAATTCATCGGGCATACCAGCCAGATACCAGCTTTCAATTTCTTTGATTACAATTAGAATTTTTTCAATATCAATCAGTTCGAATTTATGTTTAATTATTCGTTTTTTTTCGGCAACAGTTTCGATTTCGTCCATATCGGCAAGCATAATATAGTCGAAATTCAAAGTATTAATGCTGAGAATAAACAAATCGACTTTAGATTTTTTCATCTGGGCATACTGAATAATTTCGACATCGTCGTAAAGCTTTTTGAAACGGTGCAGGAAAACCTTGTTGAAAAACAAGGCGTCGTCTGTTCCTTCAACAAAAATATATAATTTACGCAGAGCCATAGTTATTTAAGCAAATTTTGAATATAGAGTTCCTCTATTCCGATTTCATTTTGCAGAAAAGTTTTGATTTCGTTTCGTTCGTGTGGTTTGATAACGGAAGAAAAACCGTGTTCGTCGCGGGAAACGAAGTGAATGTTTTCAATGCCGGCGTATTTAACAATTTCGGGATTGTGAGTGCTGAGCAAAATTTGCTTGTGTTGGGAGCATTCCTTCATCATTTCGATAACTTTAGAAATAAGGTAAGGGTGAATGCGGCGGGCTGGTTCCTCGAAAATTACAAATTTTTTATGCTCGAAATAGAGAACAATCACAATTGCAATAATGAAAAGCGAGCCGCTGGACATAAGAGAAGCCGGCAGAAATTTATCTTTGACGTAAGATTCTTTCACCTTCAGTTGCAAATATCTGTCTAAAAATTTATCTACTTCGAATTCTTCGATGAAAGGCAGGAGATATTGCAACAAATTGAAGAGGGTGCGGGCTTTATCGGGATTGGAGAGAATACGCTTAAGCACGATAGCGAGATTTTCGCCGTTTTCTTCGAGCTCGGCTTTGCCGGCAATAGAGGTAACGCTTTTGGGTTGGTTTGGGTCTAAGTCGTAAATTGAAATATCGCCGATAGCTTTGCGGACGCTATCGGGATGAGGCATATAATATTGGTTTTCGATAAATAAAGTTTCGTTCAGTTTTGATTGCTCGGAATATGAATTAATATCGAGATAAATCGAGGGTAGCAAATCTTCTTTGGACAATGGGATTTCGCCGTCTTTGGTGTAGTCGATTGCAAAATTTCCATTGTTGTTCGAGATGGTAAGTTCGCTATGCCCGATAATATGCTCTGTGTTGGAACTATCGCGCATCAGATAGAAGTCGAAATTTTGTTTGAGCACATTATGCACAACGCGATACTGCTCGTTGTCGTCGAAGAATTCGAGCACAAACTCGTGTTCGAACCAGCTTGGCTTGATACCGATAGTACCGTGGGGCATATTTTTGATTGGGCGAATTTTTTTGAATGGTTCGACTTCAATTTTCAGAGACATAAATTTTTCGCTGTTGCCCAAGCTCAGATTGCGTAAGTATTCCACTCCTCCTTGCATTGAGATAGCGTTGTCCAGCCCCGATTGCACAATATCGCGAAGAAAGCGGAAAATAGAGATAAGGTTCGATTTTCCGGCAGAGTTCGGACCAATCATCACATTGAACTTGCCAAGTTCCAGTTTAAGCTCTTTGAAACTTTTGAAGTTGGAAAGTTCAATTTTTTTGATAATCATTTATTTATTCCTTGAATTTTTAATAATTTCAAGTGTCTTGAATAAAATATCGTCAATATTATTTTTGATAAAGCTTATATCATAATTGACTGTAATAATGGGCGAAATCGGGCTGCCGGAAATTTCTCCGCCATCGGGCGAGACGACTTTTGCAGTAGTTGCAGTCAGGTAGTACCCGCAGGGCAGAGCGATAGTGCAAATTTCACCAGCAGAGCCGGAAGTGGGGCGTCCGATAATTGTGCCGAGCTTGTTGTGCTTGGCAATTGCCAGAATTGCTTCCGAAAGACCCACAGAACGTTCGTCGCACAAGAAAAATATCTGCTTATTGGCAAGACGACGGTATGGTTTGATATTTGTATAGATTGAATATGAATTACGGCTTTTGCCGTAAGGCTCTGTATTGGTTGAAGTAACGATTGGGAAGGATTGCACAGCATTATCGGCAAGCAATCCTAAGAAATACTCCGAAACCTGAGATTTCCCGCGCAAATCAAAAATCAAGCAAGGAAATTTCTCCATAAATTTAGCTATTTCGTTCAGTTCCTTGTCGGTGGTGCGAGTAAGGTCGCAATAAATTGTGCTGTCGCCAAAAATTTCGTAGCGTTCGGGACGTTCTTCGATAAGTTCGCCAGCAAGCAGGGAGCGGGTTTCTACCACTTTAACAGGTTTGCCGTTGCGAAGGGCAGTTATTTGAACTTTGCTATCGGGCGCACCTTTCGTGAGTTTGTTTATTGCAATAATCCTTCTGAATGCAGGGTTGGGCACAGCAATAAGTTGCTCGGTTTGCTCCAACGCCTGCGAGGCAGGAATGCCTTCAATTTCTGTAATTTCATCGCCCGGCAGCAAAGCCGAAGACTTATGAATTTTGGCAACAATTAGTTTGCCGTCGAAATATTTGAGCAAAAAGGGCAAGTATTTGGACAAGCCGGGGCTGTATTTTTCTATTAATGCGTTATTATCTTTTATGGAAGCCAGAAGTTCGTTCAGGGATTTTTCTAATTCAAGGCTATCCGATTGAGCCGCAACCTTTGTAATTGCCGAGCGAAGCAAGTTCAGCATTTTGGGGCGATCATTTTCCGAAGCAGCGAAATGAACAAGATAGTTCCAAAGGTCTATCACAAGGGCAATTCTGCTGTGGCGGTCGGCTGTGGCAGGGACAAAGTCCGCTGGTTTTGTTAGCAACCGGGTACGGAAATTTACGTTATAATTTGCATTTGCAACGCTATCAATATTGAGAACGAGAGGTTGGGAATACTCGACTGAGTTTTGCAAAGTGAGAGAATAAGTATTATTTGGGCGTAAGATTTTATTGTGCTGAGTGGAGAACAATTTCAGGAAGCCGTTTTCAGCAGAAAACTGGTAGCCGGCGCGGGCGGATTCGTCCAGTAAATTCCAGTTCACCAAGGGTTCGCTCTCGAAATCGATAATTATGCGGCGTGGGTTGTTGAGAGTTTTTGCATAAATTTTCAACTCGATTTTACGAACCGAGAAAGTGCCTTCGCCGTCTAAATTTGTAGCCAGACGAATGAATTTTGTATTGTCGGGAACTTTAGTTTTGAGCGAGTAAGTGTTTTGATCAGTAGATTTTACAAAGGGTGGCTCGAAAGATGTAAAGCTGATTATGCGGTTGTTTTCGTCTTCGAAGCGAACTAAAATATTGCCGAAAGCGGAACTGTTTTCAGCTGCGAGTGAGCATTCAGCGGAAAGTTCAATTCCTGTCGGGTGGATTTTGCCTACGCTAATAGGTGTGCGTTGCATTGCAAGAGCGGTGCTTGTGCGTTGGGATAGGGCAAGATTAATCATTTTGCTGTTCGAAACAGCGTTGGCGTAGTTAGAAGGCACTCCGGTGTGCAACCAGGCGTAAGCGGGTAATTTGTCGTTGGGCGTGAGGTTTAATTTATTATTAAATTTAGCTTCCGGAGCAACAGAATTAACAAGCGGGCTCAGTAATTTCACAAATTCATCAGAATTTTTTGCAGATTCGGCTTTTTCGATTCCGGCAATCAGGAAGTTATTCCAATCAATTTTGTCGGAATAGAAATTTGGGTAAAAATACTTTATAAGCCCGAAAATTTCAGCGAAAGCAACTAAATTATCGAGTTCGGAAGCGGACAGATTTGATTGCTTTGCATAATATTTGGGGTCTGACTGGATTATATCGAAATTGGCGTTGTCGATGAAAACAGTGCCGCTGCCCTTGAGAGCGAAACCGTAATTAATCGTTTCGGCGTTCTGGGGAATTTCGAGCGTAATAGAGAAGCGGGACCAGTTGCCGGAGGTGATAGGATTATCCTGCGAACTGAAAGAAGCAATAATATTGCCGTCTTTGTCCCGCACATTAGCCCAGAGAAATGCGAAAGACTGTTCATTGTCCAAAAAAGCAAGCAGGTAGGCACCAAAATTAACTTTGTTGGCACGATAATTACGGGCGTTAATCGATTGCCTGACGAATGCGATAGTAGAGGTGTCCTTAGTGTCGGGCGAATTAATCACAAGCGATTTGCGTCCCGAGTGCGAGAGCGAATCGGTTGTAATAATAACGTAGCCTTGCTTTTGTGCCGAGTTGCTGGCATCCCATTGCGGTGGTTCGTAGCCCACGGCACCAAGTTCGAAGTTTAAATTATACGGAACAAGCAATCCTTGCGAAAAAGTATTGCCTGCAATACAAATGTATAAAATAATAATGAATGATATTCTTTTTAACATATCAGAGCAAGTAAGTTAAACAAAAAATTAAATTAACAATTTTTTAATTAATTTGGTTATAAATTTAAATTGAAAATGAAAAAACGTTATGTTTATTTGAACAATGCTGCAACGTCGTACCCAAAGCCAGAGGCTGTTGAGCAGGCAGTATTGAAAAGCATCAAAGAAATGCCGCAAAATGTCCACCGCGGAGGACTATTTTTTCAGGACAAGATGGTTGATTATCGCAAGAGCATTGCGAAATTTTTGGGAGTGCGAAACCACAAGCGGTTGTTTTTTACGTCGGGGAGCACCGAAGCAATAAACCTGATAATGAAAGGTTACGATTTGTGTCGCCGGCATATAGTTGCAACGGCAACGGAACATAATTCAGTGCTGCGACCACTTCACCATCGATTGCGAATTCATATGAGCGATGCCACAATTGTTCCTTGCGACGCAACCGGATATGTGTCGCCCGACGACATCCGCAAAGCAATACAGCCGCAGACAGCTCTAATAGTTGTAAATCATTGTTCGAATGTTACAGGCACAGTGCAGGATATAGCTGAAATTGCTGCAATTGCCCGTGAATATGGCGTGAAGTTGCTGGTGGATGCTTCGCAATCGGCTGGGAATGTGAAAATAAACATTGATAAAGATGGCATTGATATGCTCGCTTTCACAGGGCATAAGTCCCTGTTTGGCACAACCGGCACAGGCGGAATATATATAAAGGAAGATATTTCTGTGATTCCGCTTAAAACCGGTGGAACAGGTTACAAAAGCCGTGAACTCGAATATCCGAGAGAAGAGCCACACATCTACGAAGCAGGCACCCAGAACTATACCGGTATTGCATCTATGGCGGCAGGAGTTGATTTTATCAAAAAAGAAACTTTAGAAAAAATTCAGGAACACAAAAAGAAGCTTGTTTCGATGTTTCTTGATGAGTTCAAAGGCAACCCGACAATAAAGTTGTATCACAGCGAGACAAAGAGCAGTTTCAGTTTGATTTCGTTCAACATAGAGAATATCGAAGCCGAAGAAGCAGCCTTTATTTTAGCAAATTCGTTTTCAATACTTGTTCGTGGTGGGTTGCATTGCGCCCCGCTTATTCATAAGTATTTAGGAAGCGAACCGCACGGCACAATACGAGTAAGCCCCGGCTATTTTACAACCGAAGAAGAGATGAAGCAATTTATCGAAGCCGTCCATAAATTAATAGATTACGGGAAAAAGCAAGATTAATCAAAAATGATTCAGAAAATGCTGAACTACATTGGGTTCGAGCAGAACGGTCAGCACAATTCCGGCAATTGCTCCGAAGAGATGAGCCGAATGATTGATGTTGTCGCGTGCCTGACGTTCGGCATAGAAGCACCACGCAAGATAGAGCACACCAAAAATATAAGCGGGAATTGGGATTGGCAACGGGAAAATTATCATTTTGCTTGTGGGGAAGTATAAAATCGAACCGAAAACGATACCTGAGACTGCTCCCGAAGCCCCGAGCGAACGGAAATTGGGATTGTTTGCGTGTTTGAAAAACGAGCCCAAATCTGCGATAATCATACTTCCGAAGTAAATTATAAGAAAGTTTGTTGCCCCGACAATTTCTTCAAATCTAAATGCAAAAAAGTAGAAAGTAATCATATTGAAAGCAAGATGAGTAAGATCGGCGTGCAGGAAACCGCTTGTGATGAAAGTGTACCACGCACCTTCGCGACGCACCCGCCAGGGCGAAAACATCCAGCGGTAATATATGCTTTGGTTGCGATACATTGCATATAGCGAAATTGCAGCAGTTGCTATTAATATTATAAATGCCATATATTTCCGGATTATTTGTAAATACTTATTAAACGAAAGATAACAGAATAAATTATTAAATTATTTGGCATATTAATTGATAACTCTAAATAAAAAAATTTTCATAAATTCAAAACAAATATTAAATTAGAGAAAAGAAATTTATGAATGAAACGGGCAAAATACTCAAATCGGAGCGTCTGAGACGCAACCTTTCAATCGAAGAGGTGAGCAAGGCGACGAGTATTCGGACGCATATAATCGAAGCAATCGAAAATGGGGAATACAACGTTTTGCCCGAAGTGTATATTAAGTCTTTTATCAGGAAATTATGCAATTTATATGAAATTTCTGATTTAAGTGCTCAGCAGGAAGTGCCGCCAGCCGAGCGCAAGCAAGAGGCAGCGGAACCGATTGCGACTGCAGAACCAGATGAAGCAACGACAGAAAATGCTGATTTGGAAGTAGAAAAACCTGCCACAAAATCCGTCAAAAAGAAAAAGGAAAAACCTAAAAAAATAGTTACTTCCACAGAAGTTTCGCAAAGCAAGGACTATACGGAAATATTCCGGAAGCGAAGAGTGCGTTTCAGCGTAAATCCGGTATTTATAAATTACATTATTATTTCTGCAATTGCGATTTTTCTGTTGCTTGTAATATATTTTGTTTTCTTTTTCGATACGAAAAAGTTCTTCGAGGAACAGCGATATGTGCAGGACACAGCCACAGAGAAAACGGAAAATAACATAGAGAACAAATTAACAGAGTTTTTCAATAAAAGCGATTCGATAGTGATAAAAGCAGTAGCCCGCGATACTGCGTGGATGCGAATAGAAATAGACGGAGCCCGAAGCGAGGAATTGCTGATGTATCCGGGAATGGAGCGCAGCTGGAATGTGGGCGAATTTGCAATTGTTCATCAGGGGAATTTTGGGGCAATACGCTTTTATCGAAATGATGAATTGCTGGAAATACCCGGCAAACGTGGCACAGTAGTGAAGAACGTGAGAATAACTGCCAAAGAAGTGCTAAATGCAAATCCCTGGGCAGAAGATCCCACCAGCCGCGTAGATGCGATTGAGAATGTTCCGAAAAATATTCGACGCTACAATCAAAAGAAGGATGAGCAAATAAAACTGATACAGCCTTCGGAACCAATACAGAAAAAGCCATTAATCAAAGACAGTGTCAGATAATAATCAGTATTTTACAACAATTTCGAATTTGGGTTTTTCGAGAGCGGCTTCCGATTCGATAAATTCGCGAACGTATGGCTTGATGAAGCTATGCTGAAGCACGTCCTCGGGCAAGCCGCGAGCGATAGCCCGGGCGGCAATTTCAGGGGTAGCATTTTTATTTATTAAAACGAGTTTTCGCTCTTTTAGCACAGCGGCACCACTTTTGAAGTTTCCTTTTTCGCGGCGAACAACAACGCCGGAATTTTGAGCGATATATTCGAGTTCTTTAAGCAATTCCTTAGTTGTCATTGGCATTCTCCTTTCTTATAAGTGGCAGCCAGGCAAAGCAGGCAGCTGCTGCCGAAGTTGTAAGAAAGCTGAGACTGCTTGCAACGGTCCAGTTGTTGCCGACAAATCTGTTGTAGAAAAATTCCTGCACTTCCCAATCGTAAAAATCGCGAACGTTTTGGAGAACAACCGAGTTAGCCAGTCGCCAGTCCATATAGAACAGATATGCTTGCACCGGAAGAGCAAGCAAGAGCAGAATAAGCGACATCAGTAGCCAGCCGTTTTGCTTCCACGATTTTCTGTTACGTAAAGCGTAGATTATCAAAGAAATGGCGAACAGTCCGTAACCGACGTCGGTATAAATAGCTAAATCGGCGAATAAATATATATTTTGCATTCTGATTGCATCGTTGTAGTTCTCTTTGAGCGAAAGCACTGCTTCGGGCTTGAAAATATCGTAGCCAATTGCAGTGCGGGACAGATTACCTCCAAACCAGGCTGCAAAACCAATCAAAGCCACAGTCAGCAGAACCGAAGACCAAAAATTGTGCTTTATCATTGAAATCCTCTGTTTTTTTAGCAAAAATATGAAAGAAAAAAATATTGTGCAAAGAAGAGTTTTCGACACAAGGCGAGCAAATCTATTGTTTGATTGATTTTAGGTGATCTCGTAAGAGATTGTAGTTTAGAAGTTCATAGTCTTTGGTGAAATGTCTTTCTTTTAAGTTCTTATATCTATTTTCGCCGTCTTTTGTGAGCCAGTAGTTGCCGTCGGTAATCCACATAAATTTATAATTAGTATTATTTTTGGAGTTAAAAGTATAGATAACATTCTTGAGGTCAATATATTCATTTTGGTTAATACCGATTTTGGTTCCAGAAGTTGAATAAAAATTAGTTTCAACAAGGTATTCAATCTTATTGTTAATAATGAGAATAAAGTCGAATTTTTTTGGTTTATTGTCATTCTTTTTTACAATTCCTTGTATTTCCTTTTCGGTGAGATAACAATAACCAGAAGCATACGAATTATTTATGAAAAAATCTGGGTTAATAGATTTTTCTTTAACTAAGTTATTTAGATTAACAAATTCAAATTCTTTCAGAATGTGCTCGATTTTATTAGTTCCGAATTTTCCGTGAATACTTTTAGTATCAACCGGATTTCGTTTAAAGTTCAAAAAAGAACGAATATCTATGTTTGCAATAAATTCATCTGCTTTCAAATTTTCAATTAAATATCTTGAAATTCTAAGTCTTGTTGCAATTGAATTCTTTATATGGTGGTGCAAAATATCTTTATTTTTTATAATTTTATCAATGTATTCGACAATACCTTTTTTCAAATAATATATTAGTTCTGTATTAGTTTTAACATTAATTTTTTCGAAGTATTTTTTGAAAAAC
This sequence comes from Eximiradius proteiniborus, assembly GCA_026415495.1. Taxonomy (GTDB): domain Bacteria; phylum Bacteroidota; class Ignavibacteria; order Kapaibacteriales; family UBA2268; genus JAKIZO01. Next base: position 36,669 of record JAOAGZ010000015.1, read on the forward strand.
ATATTTTCTTGTCCATTTTCGAATTTTTGGATGGACTTTTTGAGATGAGAGATAATTTGTTCCTCATCACTATTATTGAGCAAGCCAACATCAAAGCAGAAATTAATTAATTGAGCATTAGAAAATCTGTTTAATTGAAATATTTCCTCGAAAATATCGATAATTTTAGGATTGGATTCCAGAAGTTTGCTCAAATTTTCAATTGTAATATTGTTTTCTTTTAAGAGATTAATCTCATCTTCGTACTCTACGGAGCTGAAGCAATTTTCTTTGAACTCGTTTTGAGTAAATTCAAAGAAACTGATTTTAGAAGCAAAATTAATATAATCCATCTACTTAACCTTTTGATAAATCAACAGGTATTTATGGTTAATATTTAAATTTTCTATACTGCCCATTTCATTGATAGTATCGAGCGAGAGGATAATAATTTCTTTTATTTTCAGATATTCGTTGTTTCGTAGTTTTTGTTCAACAAAGATAGGTTCGCTTCGGACTAATCCATTGACTAATCTATTATCGTTACATAAAATAGCAACGATGCAATTATTGTTTATTTGCTGAATATCGTTGATGAACTCATCAAATTTCTTGTCGAGTAAATAAATGACTAAGGTTGCAGTTTTGTTATAATTAATGTTATAAATACAAAAGTTGTTAGAATATCTTTTGACCAAATTTGAAATTGCATTATCTAAATAGCTGGATGAGTTTGCAATCCATACGGATGTTGATTCGAGATAAATATCATCGATGACTGAAAAAGATAAATCAGCAATATTTTTCTCCTCGTCAAAAGAATTCATCCTGTCAGTTTTTTGAAAAACGACCAAATATTCGTGAGCCAGAAGCAGAAAGTTGTATTTAATACTGTTGTTATACCAAAAACCAGTAGTTTTGCAATTATGTTGCCGCTTAATGATAATTTCTTTGATTTTGAACCCAGATTGCAAATATTTTTCGATGGTCCAAAAGCCTAATGGAACAACAAATTTGCTCTTTCGCATATCGCCAATAAGTATAGCACAAAATTTCTCGTCTTTCAAAACTCTATAACTTTCGTCTGCAACTTTTTTTATTTCGTTCAAGAATTTTTCCGTATCAAGATGCGATAAGTCATGTTCATTATCGTAGGTGTAATTAATAATGTTTGAATAAGGCGGGTGAGAGCAAATCAAATCTACCGAACTATCTTCCAAAAAGGAGAGATTTCTCGCGTCGCCAACTCTTAAATCAACATTTCCGCCGAATAAGTATTCAAAATTTAAGTTTTCTTTTGCTAATTCAATAGCTTTTTCGTTAATATCAATACCGATAAAATTTCTGTTTAGCAATTTGCATTCGACAGCTGTAGTTCCAGAACCACAAAAATAATCAAGCACCAAGTCGTTTTCTTTTGAATATCGCAGAATAATGTTACGTGGAATAAATGGCGACCAGTTTCCGCGATAATTCCCGTTATGAGTTGCCCAGTTGCCACGCGATTTGAAGCTCCAAACAGTGTTGTTTTCTAATTGAAAGTCTTTTGGGGAAAATTTTCTAATCTTTTTTGGAGAGTTAATATTCGAAACATTAATGCCTTTTTCTTTTGTGATAATTTGTTCAATTTTCCTTAAGTTGATGTTATATTTTTCTCCGATTTCCTTGTCGGACAATCCATTTATTTTATCGATAAGAACGCTTTTTTCTAATAATACTTTATTCATTTTTTTATTCGTGTTGCTCATATTTAACACAATTTAACATTAAAAATAATTTATTCAATAAAGAAATTAATCAGTCATTCGATTGTAAAAAGAAAGCCATATTTGTAATGCTGCTTTGGAAAACCAGTATCAGAGCTTTTACCGCACAACAACGAAGGTTTTGGAGAGACTGCCAAACTCGTTGCGAATGCTTACGAAATACGCCGATGGGGCAAACTGCCGCAAATCAATTTGTTCGAACACGTATCCTCGACGCGAGGGGTAGCGGCGTAAGAACACTTCTTGCCCAAGTGTGTTGTAAATTGTAATCTCGAACTGGCTTTCTTCGAGCAGATTAAGTTCGAGCGTCAATAATTCGTTTGTTGGGTTTGGGGCGAGCCGCACCTGCATATTTGCAACAGGAGAGCTTTCAAACCGGATTTCTAATGTGTCGGACGAGTTTTTGCAGTAGTTTGCGTCTTGCACTATGACGTAATATCGACCGGGAGCAAAAGCATAGCAACGGTTGTCGGAAGCGTCTGCAATCAAAGTGTCGTTTGCATACCAGTAGAGTGTGCCTGTTGCGTCAGTTTCGAGCCAATTGCCGTTTTTGCGTATAGTTGGCTTGGGTGGCAATGGATTTACAAAGATTTCGAAGAGGGAAGAGGTGTAGCGGCAGTTGTATTCGTCGGTTAGCCAGAAGAAGTATTTTCCTGCCTGAGTAAATTGTCCGAGCAAGCCAATTCTGCCGTTAGACCAGCCACTATGCAACACTTTCTGAGAGCTTTGGATTTTTGCAAGTATCATAGCTGTATCGCCTTCGCAAATTGGGTTCGAGGTGAGCAAAATCAAGTTGATTTCGGGGCTTGCAGGTTTCCACAGGTAAACTGTGTCGCTTACGGCAAGGCAACCATTATTCCGTACAGCCGAAACGTAGTAATTGCCTGATTGCGAAACTTTGAGCGACGAGCCTCTGCTGCCGTTATTCCAGATGTAAGTATAATCTGAAACAGGATTGAGCACCTCTAAAGTTACTTCCTCGTCCGGGCAGAAGACAACGCGTTCCGGAACGGCAACAATTGGTTTTTCTGCCGGACACTCCCAGAGCTGCAAAGCCCACACTCCGCGCCCGAAAGTTGCCGCAAATAGAGTTCCGGTTCCGTAGTGAATTTCCAACTCGTTAATAATAACAGCTGGCAAGCCGTCTCCGGCAGGAAGCCAGACGGTATCGCGTAGCCGTTTACGGAATACGCCAATATCGGTTCCAACGTAGATGATGTCGGTCGTGCTGTCGATGACGATACAATTAACAGGAATGTTAGGTAAATTATACGAGTGATTTTCTAAATTAGAATTATTCCATCGAAAGAGTTTTAGCGAAGTAGCAAAACCGCCGCAAGCAATCCATAGGTTACTGTAAATGTCGAACTGAATTGCTGAAATCGGGCTTTTTAGCTGCAAGAGAGCAGTCCAATTCTTTCCGGAATTTGCGGTATAATACAAATTGTTTGATTTGGCTACGGCAAACACATTTTCATCTGAATAAGAAGAAGCAATTGCATTAATAGTGGAACTGTCGGCAAAATCCGAAATTTTCTGCCAGGTGAGACCTTTATCGGTAGTAGTCCAGAGATTTTCGTATCCGCAATAGACGATTTTGGGATTTGCGAAGTGGTAGCCAAAAGAAGCGACCCAAGGGCGTTTTTCGTTTGAAGGAATTTCCATTTTGCCGGTTTCGGTATTGAACAGATTGCCCCGCTGAGTGGAGAAATACACAAGCGAAGGGTTGTCGGGAGCGACAAAGCATTCCATACCGTCGCCAGCCCAGAAGAACTTCCATTTATCATAAAAATATTCGTAAACGTTATTGTCCTGCGAACCGCCATAGAACAACCGGGGATTATACGGACTTAGCCCGATACGGTAGAATTGAGTAATACCGAGATTGGAACTGATATTTTCGATTTTGGAAAAATCGGGATTAAATCTGTAAATTCCGCCGTCGTTTGCAAGATAGATTTTGCCGTCAAACCGGTTATATTTAATGTCGTGCATATCAACGTGAACTTCGTTGCTGATTGGAGTAAATTCGTCTGAGCGAAGACTACCGCGATAGAGCCACACACCACCAACATAGAACTCATCTTTGCTATTTGGCAGAAACGAAAGCACAAGATTGAAAAAGCCTTGTGCCTGAACTAATTCGGAGTATTTAGCAGTATCGGGAAATAATGCTTGCCAGAAATACCCGTCACTATCAGATAGATAAAGCCCGCCGAACGAGTTGGTGTGCTTCGAGACGCACAAAGCAAGCAGACGCGAGGGATCAATCGGAGTGGTGGCAAGCTTCACACGGGAGGCATCGCGCCAGTAATTAGCAAAGAACCAGTTTTCGCCGGCATCTTCGGAGATGAGCAGGAAAGCACCATCGGCAAGACTGTAAGTTGTTGCAAACAGGACGTCGGGCGTGCCTTCTTTGAAGCAAAGGTCGCGAAAATTGAAGCCATCGGTGAGAGTTTGCCAGGATTTGCCAGCGTCGGTAGATTTTATTATGGAAGTGCTTGTTGCAGCATAAAGGATTTGAGGATTTTCGGGATGAACGAGCAATTTTGAAATAAACTGACCGCTGCTATATTCAATTCCTGTTGGTAATATTTCCCAAGTGTTTCCCTTGTCGGTGGATTTAATAATACCGAGCGAGAAGCAACCAAAGAAACTGCTTCCATCGGCATCGCCGGTTGCAACGTAAATTGTGTTGGGGTTTTGCGCCGGAATGGCTATATCGGAAACTCCCATAGACAGGAACTCAGTAAAAGGCACAACTTCCCAGCTACGACCGCGGTTTGTGCTTTTCCAAAGTCCGCCCGAAGCCGAGCCGAGCCAGATTAAATTGCTATCGAGCGGGTCGAATGCAACAACATTGGCGCGTCCGCTGCCCGAGAGCCTTTTGTCGGAGCCTTTTTGCGGAAGACGCGGACCAAGTTCCTGCCAGAAGTTTGTATTTTGATTAAACTGTTGAGTTTTGTTGCGTAACAGTTTTTTGTATTCATCAAAAACGGAGATTGTAGCAGGAAGATGCCCGGCAGAATCGGTTCGCATCGAAAGTCTGTGCCGGAGACGTTCGATTGGCTTGTATCCCTTGGTTTTGTAGAAATTAGGCGGGGTGTTTCTTTCGATATTGCTATTGAATTGGAAGAAGTCGGAAGGAGACGAGCCCTTGTCGGTCAGGAAGATTTGAGCGAGCGAACACTCATATGAAAACAAGAATAAAAATATAGTTATATAAATTCGCATAATCAGTTATTTTGGTTCAATAAGGTAAAATAAGCAATGTAATATACAAATAAAACAATTATTTAGTTTTTTATTAAGAATTTTTGTATTTTGAAAGTTAAAGCGAATAATATTAATTATTATTCAATTTTTTTTGTGATTTTTTAACAAATTATTTGTTAATACAAGTAAGGAATAAAATTTTTAGATAAATTATTATGTATACAAGGGGTTAAAATGAAAAAATTGTTCACATTGACGCTTATTCTGTGTATGGTCGCATTAGCGGTAACTACCAACGCACAGAATACCCGCATTGAAAAAATCAAGCAGAACCTGAGCAATCAGGTGCTTGGTTCAGGTGCAAACTCTCAGGG